>CANFLM010000047.1:0-21103 GCA_947447895.1 Hyphomicrobiales bacterium | reverse complement strand
GAGCGGTTGGCGACCGGCCATCGTGACCATGTCGCGGGCCTTGCAACGGGGATGCACATAGGGCGCGTCGTAATTCTCGTCATGCAGATGCGCGAAAGGATCAACGGCATTGCTAGTCTTTTGTGTCATGCGCCAATCCCCTTGCGATAGCCGATACCGATCATGCGCCGGAAATGCCACGGGTGCCATTGCGGCCAGAGGCAATCGGCAATCATCGCAATGGCAATCAGCCGGAACCAGGTGGCAAAGGTATTGGAAAGGCCCTGCGGCTCCTGATAACCATTGACCCAGCCATCCTGCCTGCGGATGCCGCTGCGCTCGTCACAAAAGCCGCCATCGGGATTTTGGAAGGCCAGGAGATGCGGCAGCAAAGCCCTAAGCCATTGCGTGATATCGTTGCGGCGATAATCGAGACAGTCATGGCCATGCACCAGCAGATCGACCAGATCGACATCGATACAGGCACTCACGATCTTCGGGGGTTGCGACAGGGCATAATCAATGGCGCGGTCCTGATAGGGCAGGGTCCGCCCGCATTCATAATAGAGATGGAAATTATGCATGGATCCGGCCATCGCATGCAACGCCATGGTGGCGTCATGGGCCTGTCCCAATCCCCAGAAGCCGGTGGAAGGTTCCTGATAGCGGTCATGCCAGTCGAACAAGGTCTCCATGGCATCGGCAATCTGTTTGCGCGCGTCAGGGGTCGCAGTCTGTGCCTTCAGCAGCAAGAAACTGGCGAGGTTGACGATGTTGTTACCCTCGAGCCACGGATCGCGAAGATCGCGGCGGCACAGCCAGGCCTCCAGAAACTCGCGGCGCAGATAGGGCATGATGAAATCAAGCACAGGGGCCTCAAGCCGGTCGATCGCCTCAAGGGCCCCGAGGCTATAATTGCTGACATGGAAATCGATATAGGTTTTGGTCTCGAGCGGATCGGGCTTTTTGAATGTGTCCTCCGCCTGCATGCCTTCGATCCGGAACGTTCCGTCGGTCTGGCGCGACTGCAGGAACCAGCCGGCCAGACGGTCGCGCTCGTCGGGGGTGAGCGTGTCCAATCCGCCGATGAGGTGCAAGGATTGCAGCCCGTTATAACTGCCGGGCAACAGCATGCCGGGCCAGATGGCGCTGTCCTGCGCCGCACTGATTTTCAGAACACCCTTGGGCTTGCCCTCTTCCTGCATCGACCATAGCCAGACTTTGGCCCGGTCCAGCATCGTGATGATGGCAGTTTGCAGATCCTTGTCTTGCAAGTTGTCTTGCATATTGTCTTGCACGTCTGTGACTCCGTTCATCCTTTGACCGCGCCGTCGGCCATGCCCGACATGACCCGTTTTTGCGCGGCCAGAAACACCAAAGTGGTTGGCAGTGTTGTCAAGACAGCAAGCGCCATGATGCCTTGCACATTGACGCCGAGCTCGCCGTTGAGATTGAGCAAGGCGACCGGAAGGGTAAATGTATCGGGCGAGCGCGAAATCACCATGACCGGAAACCATTGCGCCCAGTTCAGCAGAAAGGTGATCACGGTGGCAGTGGCCACCACAGGCGCGGCCATCGGCATCACAATGCGCCACAGAATGGTCCACTCACCGGCACCGTCAATCATGGCGGCCTCGATGACATCGACCGGAATGGTGCGGAAAAACTGTTCGAACAGAAAGAACTGGATCGGCCCCAGTGCCAGAAACAGGATGATGCCGGTATAGCTGCCCAACAGGCCGAGCTGGTACATGACGATATAAACAGGGATCACCAGCAGCATGTAGGGATACATGATCGACACCAGAAAGGCATAGCGCAGCGTCTCGAACAGCGCCGAGCCCTTGCAGCGGACAATTGCATAAGCGCCCAGTGCGGTCACGGCAATGGCCAGAATGGTCGAGGCGATGGTGATGAACAGTGAATTGAGACCGTAACGCCAGAGCGGCAGCCCGCCGATCGAACCGATATCGAAAAAGACCTTGAGCGACCATTGCTCGGGCCACAAGCGCAATGGGGTGGTCATCAGGGCTTCTGTCGAGCGCATCGCCCCCATCACCATCCACCAGAAGGGATAGATGAAAAACAGGCTGATAGCGATGGCAATGGCATAGAGGAGCACCCGCTCGAGCTTCATTGCGGCCTCCTGTTGCCGAGGGCATAGGCGGCAAGGGCGGCCGCAACAACACAGGCAAACAGCACCGATCCCATCGCCGTGGCCTCGCCATAGCGACCCTGGTCAAACAGCTGATAGGCGTAATAGGAGACAAAATTGGTGAGATCGGCCGGACCGCCTTTGGTCATCACCACAATCACCGTAAATGTTTTCAGAAACTGGATCAGCGCATAGATGCTGTTTATCAAAATGGCCGGACGCAATTGCGGGATCAGGACGTGACGGAAGATCTGCCAACGGTTGGCGCCATCCAGTGCGGCGGCCTCGACAAGGGCCTTGTCGCACAAGGCCAGATTGGCCAGAAAAATGATCACATAGAAACCGGCATGGCGCCATAATTCGGCGACCAGCAAAGCCAGGGTCACCGTATTGGGGGAGGACAGACCGCCGAACAGCGGCAGGTCGAGGGCCGAGGCCAGTGCATTGACCGCCCCGAAACTGCGGTCATACAAAAACCGCCAGACCACATAACCCGCCAGATCGGGGGTGACGACAGGGAGGAAAATGGCAATCTTGAAAACAGTTTTACCCTTGTCGATCAGGGGCGAGTTCAGCAACAGGGCATAGCCCAAGGCAAAGCCGACATTCAGAACGACGGCCAGAATTGTGTAAACCAGCGTCCGCCCGAGCGAGTCCAGAAACAACGGATCGGCAAAGACCGCACGGTAATTGGCAAGGCCGACAAACACCGCATCGGGTTTCAAGGCCGAGGCAGACGCGGTGAGGGAAACTTTCACAGACAGCAGAATGGGCCAGAGACCGAACAGCAGTGTCAGCACGGCAAAGGGTGCCACATAGGCCAGAAAAATCAGGCGTTGCTGTGTCGTAATCGCCAGTTGGGAATGCATGCAGGAACCAGTGCGATCTGCGGATTGATTGGAACACAGTCCTGTTCTGCCCCCGCTTTGTCGGTGACACAGCGGGAGCAGGCGAACAGGATCATCTTGCCGGTGTTATTTTGCAGCAAGCTTTGTTTTCAGATCGCGCATTTCCTGGGCTGTTTCCTTGATGAAGGCTTTGAAGTCCTTCGGCGGAGTGGCCAGAGCCCCTAACAATTTGCGGTGGTAAGCCGCTTCGAGTTCGGGGTACCAGACATGAACGGACTCGGGGAAATCATAGGCCACGAGCGCGCCCTTGGGTGCAGCAAAAAACTGGGCGCGTTGCGACAAGGCCGAGACATTCAGATCCTTGCGGACCGCAGCCCCGACTGTTTCAAGCGAAGCCTGCTGAGCTTCCGGCGTCAGCAGGAATTTGGCAAATTCAAGAGCCAGTGCCTTGTTGGGAGCATTGTCGGGCACAGCAACACCGCGCATCCCGCCGATGACCACCGCATTCTTGCGGGCTGGATCGAACTGCGGCCATGGACCGACAACAAAATCGCCGTTCAGGGCCTGGCTGTCCCATTTCTTCACGTTCCAGTCACCGACTCGGAACATGCCTGCGCGCCCGCCTTCGATGGTCTGGTACATTTCGGCAAAGGAGTGGTTGATCGTATCGGGCGGGGTGTAGCCGTAAACGGTAAAGGCTTTCAGGACTTCTTCCAGCACCTGCGCATGGGCCGGTTCGTCGATGATCACATCGCCCTTGGCATCGACCAGCGTGGCGCGCAGGCCGGAGCCGAAAATAAACAGATCGAGAATATGGATCAGGTCGCGCGGCTTGGCGGCTTCCAGGGCCATACCATAGGTATCGGGCTTGCCGTTGCCGTCCGGATCATTGTCGCGGAATTTGACGGAGACGCGCTGCACATCGGCCCAGGTCTCGGGGAATTTTTCGCCGACCTTGTCCAGCCAGCTTTTGCGGACCCCGAAGCCCATCTGCACACGCTGGATCGGCAGGATGATCATCTTGCCACCATAGGTGGCGACTTTCAGATCGTCTTCCAACAGGAAGTCCTTGTCCTTGACCTCGGCCAGCGTCGATTTCAGATCCATCACCTTGCCGGTCTGGCTCTGGATGCGGATCACCCGTTCATAATTGTTGTAAATAAGGGCAGGCGCCGAATCCGTATTGATGGCGCCGATGACCCGTCCGAACCATTGATCGGTCGGAAAACTCGCCGGCTTGATGCTGACGCCGGGACGGGATTTGGCAAAGGCCTCGCCCGCCTTCTGGAACCAGGCATTGCCGTTGTCACCGAGATCATGCCAGATCGCCAATTCCTGCGCCTGGGCGCTGACACCCATGAGCGCGACCGAAAAAGCCATGCCCAATACATTTTTAAACAGTGGTTTCACAAGATCCTCCCGCTTTTGTTGTTATAAAATTGCCCCGCTTTGTGCAGGGTATTGATGCCCGTCATTCAACCAAATCCTGCAATTCAGGGAACAATGATCGAAAATAGGAAAACGATTACCTTTCCTGAGTAAAACGCAAATGTTAGGGTTTGGCAATATCGTTGATGTGGTTCCCTCCGGCTTGTGAAGAGGGCAGCAAGGGGCTAGTTCAATCAGGAGTGCTGATCGACAAGACAACCATCATGACAAAAGCCCCGGACCATCAGAACCCTGCCAAAAGCCCCAAGCCGGCCTCGATCACGGCTGTGGCCAGACATGCGGGCGTGTCGATTGCCACGGTGTCCCGCATCATGAACGGCATCGTCAACAAATCCTCGCCGGCAACCCAACTACGGGTCAAGGCGGCGGTGGAGGAACTGGGTTACCGGCCCGTCACCCACGGGCAATCCCTGCGGCGCGGTGAAAGCCGCGTTGTCTCCATCCATGCGGTCAATCTCGCCAATCCGACCATGGCGGCGATTGCCGCCTCAGCCGAAACCGCCTTGCGGGAAGCAGGCTATACCATGGTGCTGTGCGATACCCATGACCAGCCGGACCTGCAGGATACGACCTTGCTGGATATGCGCGCGCATCTGGTGCGCGGCTATGTGCTGCTCGGAACAATCGACAGTGCGCAGCTCGCGCAATTTCAAAACCACCGGGAGGCCCTGCTCTATGTCAACCGCCGCCCGCACGGAGCGACCAGCACCCCCGATGACTTTGTCGGCATCGACAACAAAGCGGCCGGCGCGGCGGTGGCGACCTATTTCAAACAGCGTGGTCTCCACCATTGCGGGTTGATCCACGGCGCATTGCATTCCCCTGCCACATCCGACCGTGTGGACGGCTATACCGGCACACTTTCAGAGACGGGACAGGGGTTGAATCCCCGGCATATTTTTGCCGGACAGGGGCTGAACCATCTGCAAATCGGTTATGACGGCATCACTGATCTGCTCCAAAAGGGCGCTTTGCCGGACGCTCTCTTCTGCTCCTCCGACCTGATTGCCTATGGTGCGCACCGCAAGTTGAGCGAGCTTGGTATCCAAGTGCCGCGCGATATTGTGTTGATGGGGTTTGACGATAACCCGTTAAACGACTGGATTGCCCCATGGCTGAATTCTGTCTCGGTTCCCTATCCGAAATTCGGTCAGGCCATCGTCACAGGCCTCGAAGCCATCTGGAACCGGGGTGACCGGGGCGCACAAATCTTGCCTTTCACTATTGTGGAACGTGCATAATTTTCAAGAACACATAGGACAGTTTGGGACAACCACACTGCTACCTTTGCCAGATCGGCCGTGGACGGTGGATGCTTTGCCGCAAAGAGTAGGCGGCTTCAACGATCGCTGTCTTGTCGATCCGGTATGTGCGATACACATCCTGCAAGGATCCGGCTTGGCCGAAATGTTCGACACCCAGAGCGGCCATACGATGGCCGGCCACACTGCCAATCCAGCCCAACGTGGCGGGATGTCCGTCCAGCACGCTGACCAGACCACAATTTGATGGAAGCGCGCCGATCAGCTGTTCGATATGGGAGGGCTCGACCTGACCGCCACGCTGACTTGCCCGCTCGGCCGCCGACCATCCGGCGTTTAACCGATCGGCGGAGGTTACCACCAGCAGGCCGATATCACGAAAGCCTGCACCCAATTCACCCACAGCCGCAATCGCTTCGGGGACCATAGCGCCCATGGCGACCACCACACAATCGGGATTGGGGCCAGGCCTGCGCAACCAATAGCCGCCGGCCAGAATGTCATGTTCGAGGTTCTCGGTCATCGGGCGCTGGATCTGTTCGACAGCGCGGCTGGACAGACGAAAATAGACCGAGCCGCCCTTGCTGTCGCGCAGCCACGGAATAGCCGATTGGGTGTGGTCGTCGCCATGGGCGTCTTCGCCGCGCTGCATATAATCGAAGCCCCACCGCATCATCACCGCCAGCTCGTCGACAAAGGCAGGCTCGAACGAGGCCAGACCATCCTGCGCCATGCCGATCAAAGGTGTGGCGATGGATTGGTGAGCACCCCCTTCCGGCGACAGGGTAATGCCGGAGGGCGTCGCCACGACCATGAAACGCGCATCCTGATAACATGCATAATTGAGCGCATCGAGGCCGCGCATGATGAAGGGGTCATAGAGCGTGCCGATCGGCAATAATCTCTCGCCATTGATCGAATGGGACAGGCCAAGCGCTGACAGCAGAATGAACAGGTTCATTTCCGCAATGCCCAGTTCGATATGCTGTCCCGAGGGCGAGAAATCCCAGACAAAGGTCGAGGGGATTTTTTCCTTGCGGAACAGATCGGCCACGCTGTCGCGTGCAAACAATTTGCGCCGGTTGACCCAGCCGCCCAGATTGGTCGACACCGTCACATCGGGCGCGCAGGTGACAATCCGGTCAGCCATCGGATGGTCGGATCCGGCCAATTCATGCAGGATCAAGCCAAAGCCCTGCTGGGTCCCCATGCTTTTTTCGGCCCTGAAGGCCAATTTTTCAGGAACGGCATAGGTAGCAGCCTTGAGCCGCCTGTCGGGCCCTTGGGCAAACGGCACCTGTTGCAAGAAGCGGCGCAATTCCGGTTCCGGGCGCAACGACGCCTCGAACGCGTCCCATTCATGCCCCGGCCGGATTCCGATACGCTCGCGCCACGCCTCGATCTGGGTGGCCGTCATCAGGCCGGCATGGTTGTCCTTATGGCCCTGGAAGGGCAGACCGATGCCTTTGATCGTATAGGCAATGAAGCAGACCGGCCGGTCATGGTCGATGCTTTCAAACGCATCAAGCAGGCAACCGAGATCATGGCCGCCCAAATTGGACATCAGGGCCAGCAAGTCTTCATCGCTCCGCCGCTCCAGCAAAGCCGCCACCGGTCCCTGATCGCCGATCTCGTCCAGCAGGCGTTTGCGGAAGGCCGCACCGCCCTGAAAACACAAGGCGGCATAAAGCGGATTGGGGCACTGGTCGATCCATTGACGCAAGGCTTCGCCGCCCTCTTCGGCAAAGGCCTGCTGCATCAGACTGCCATATTTGATGATGACAACATCCCAGCCGAAATTCTTGAAGATCGCTTCGAGCTTTTCCCACAATCCCTCGCGGATCACAGCATCAAGGCTCTGGCGGTTGTAATCGACCACCCACCAGCAATCGCGCAGGCCCTGCTTCCAGCCTTCCAGGAGGGCCTCGTAAATATTGCCCTCGTCCATTTCTGCATCGCCGACCAGCGAGATCATGCGGCCTTTCGGACGGTCTTTCATCCAGCCATGGGCTTTGACATAGTCTTGTGCGATCGATGAAAACAGCGTCTGTGCGACGCCAAGCCCGACCGAGCCGGTCGAAAAATCGACATCATCCGTATCTTTGGTGCGCGACGGATAGGATTGCGCGCCACCCATCGCCCGAAAATCGATCAGTTTCTCGCGGGTCTGGCGGCCCAGCAGATATTGGATGGCATGATAGACCGGCGAGGCATGCGGCTTGACGGCGACACGGTCCTCGGGCCGCAGGACCGAAAAATAGAGCGCGGTCATGATGGTGGCGAGCGAGGCCGACGAAGCCTGATGCCCCCCCACTTTCAAGCCGTCATGATTGGGCCTGATGTGATTGGCATGGTGGATCATCCAAGAGGACAGCCAGAGAATTTTTTGCTCAAGCGCCTTCAGGCAGGCGAGTTCATCGGGATGACGAAGCGTGTTCTGTCCGGTCGGCTGTTTCATCCCGCATCTCCCCCGTCAGGTCTCTTTACAATGATGAATGTTAGGGCGTGATGAGGGGGAATATTTTTCGTTCTTTGCCATACTTGCATTCATTTTGGTAAAATTTAAGATATTCCCATCTGAATTGGGTAAAATTTTCCATGATTGATCTAGATGCCCTGGACCGCAAAATTCTGGCCCTGTTGCAGGCCGATTGCCGGCTGACGCTTGGGGAGGTCGCCGAAAGGGTCGGCCTGTCGGTCTCGCCCTGCCACCGGCGAATCAAACGAATGGAAGAGAGCGGCGTGATCCTGCGCTATGCCGCCATGGTCGATCAGCGCAAAGTCGGGCTTCCGGTATCCGTGTTTATTTCCATCAAACTGGAGCGGCAGAAAGAGGAAGATCTGGAACGCTTCGCCAAGGCCATTGCCCTGTGGCAGGAGGTTGTCGAATGCTATCTGATGACCGGCCCACGCGATTACCTGTTGCGGGTCGTGGTGGCCGATCTGGTCGCTTACGAGCAATTCATCAAACAAAAGCTTACGCGGCTTGAGGGCGTATCCTCCATCGAATCCTCATTTGCCCTCGATCAGGTCAAATTCGCTGTTTCCTTGCCGCTTTGATCACGGGCAATCCAGAGCTGGCAGTTCAGACATAAAAAGCGTCCCGCTTGCTCGGATCACGGAACGCTTTTTATGCCGTTTGGGTGATGGCTGAAATCACCGCAAGTTGCGAACCCAGCCTTACTTATCCTCAGACTTTAAAAAAGCGGCATTGAAACCCACCAGTGAAATATCGACCTTCACCTTGCTGCCCTGCCCGTCATTGAAACTCGCCGAGAGGTTTTTACCCTTCCGGATTGTATCAACCAGCTTGGCGTCCAGATCGAGGGTCGCAAAACAGCCATTGCTCTGACAGCTGGCAAAGCCCAAAACCTGCCGATTGGCCCCGTCAAGCATCAATTCGATCCCGTCTTTCAGGCTCACTCCGACCGGAACCGATACAATGATGGTGCGGCCTTTCTCGCCTTTGACAATCTCGACTGCTGCCACGCGCACGCGGTCATTGGTGGTGAAGGTTTCATAGACCATCGAGCAATCCAGCTTGGCTCTGTCAGCCTGCTGCGGACGGCAGATTACCTGCCAGCCGGTTTCGGCGGTCTGGATGCTCTGGGTGCGCGAGGCGCCATCATTATTGGCCGCTTGCGCGAAAGCCCCGTTGAGTGGGGCCAGAATCAGACCGACGAACAGAACGCGTGAATACAAAGTCATGATCATCCTCACTGGAAGGCTACGGGTTTAAAACTGTTGGGTTCGGAAAAGGCTGTTCTGGCGCGGGCGGAGAAACCGGATATTTCGGGGACCAGAGCAGCGCGACGATCCGGCGAAAGGCGTTTGAGGGCCGGTGCCGATGTCACGTCCGACTGGCTTTGCACGCTTGTATCGGATGTAAGATCGAGGCGACGTCCAGCCTGCTGGTCACCGGGCGGCCTCATGGTGATCACGCGCTGCTCGCGCTTGCCGTTTTGGTCAACCAGCCCGACATTCATCGACAACACGCGGCCTTGCGAGGCACCGTTGAGCTTCAGACGCAGTGTCTGGATGAGCTTGTTATATTCGGTCACCGTGGCAGACCCGGTCAGCAGCACGCGACCGGATTGATTATCGATGCTGATCTTGATCGGTCCCGTTTCATTGAGCTCAAGCAAGGTGCGGCCCGCTTCGAACCCCTTGAGCATATTGATCGAGGCCGAAGAGATGATCAGACTGCGATCGCCCGGAGAATCCAGCGTCACAACCCGGCCGATCTGCAGCACATCCGTGCCGGACTGGATTGGCCCGCTTTCTGCCGAAACCTTGATATTGACCGCAGAACCCGATGCTGCACCGGCATTGCTGGCCGTCGCGGTAGGGGAAGACGGGGCAGCGGCCTCGATAGTCCAGCCGGCCGTCGCGTTGCCGCTGACTTGAACAACCGCAGGAGAGGGTGAAGCGGGAGCAGGTGTGGCGGCCTGCGCCATCACCGTCTGGACAGCTGTGGTCGGCACTGTCGGATAGAGGATAGGCGTGTTGGAATTGATGGTGCCGGTCAGGCCCGTAGGCTGTACCAGCAGATAGTTGGGTGCATCAACACCGGTAATCGTGTCATTGATGGTCACAGAAATGTTGGTTGCCGCATTGGGGGAGGCAAAGGTACCCGACACGTTGAGCACCACCTGATCACCGCCGACCAGCCCGACCAGCCGGCCGCCGCTGACTTTGGCCTCGGTTTTGGCATCGAATGTTTTGGTGGCCACCACGGTGCCTGCAACATTCAGTGTCCGCCTGGAAATGTCAGCCATCAAACCTGTCGGCTGGATCACGACATAATTGCCCGCGTCCGAACCTGCCAGACTGTTGGTCGCAGTCACCTGAATCGAAGTGCCGGCATTGCGGGTGGCAAATTGGCCCGATTGCACAAGGGTCACCGTCTCGCTGCCGATCACACCCCCTAACACCCCGCCCGTGAGTGTTGCTGCGGTGGAGCCGTCATAGATCTTGCTGCTGGCACTGCTTCCCGTCACCGTCAGGGCTTTGGCATTGATGATGCCCGACAGGCCAATCTGCTGCTCAAGGCTGTAATTGCCTGCATCAGACCCGGTCAGAGTATCGGTGGCAATGACTTCAACCGCACTGCCGATGTGTTTGTTGTTAAAGTAGCCGGACTGGACCAGAACCACCTGATCGGTGCCCAACAGGCCTTGCACCACACCGCCGGTCAGCCCTGCGATGGTCGAGCCGTCATAATCACGGGCCGTAACCGCTGTGCCTGTGACCACCAGCAAGCGCGGGGTGATATTGGCCGTGGCCGAACCCGTGGCCGAGACGGAATAATTGGCGGCATCACCGCCCGACAGGCTGACATTGCTGACCTGAATGGTTTTTCCGGTTCCGACACCGGCCGAAATGAAAGCTGCCGAGCGGGTGATGGTAAGGCTGTCACCCGAAAGCCTGTCATCGCTGGTGGTCACAGTGGCCAAGGTCGACGTATCATAGATTTTCGACAGGCCCGTATAGCTGACCGACAGGGTGCGGGGAGAGATGGTCCCTGTCAGGCCTGTGGTGGGTGCCAGAATGTAATTGCCTGCATCGGTTGAGGATATCGCCTCGGTGACCGACACCGCAATACCCGGACCCGCATTGACGGAGACAAAGCTGCCTGTCTGGGACAGGGTAACCTGATCACCCGCCTCGACGCCGGTCAGTGTTCCGCCGGTGATCGTGGCCGCCGCCGACTTGTCATAGGTTTTGGTGGACACCGTGCTGTTGGCCACACTGATGGTTTTGGGCGCAACCAGAATGGAGCCACTGCCATAGGTCACCTGATAGTTATTGCCGTTATTGCCATCGGCAATCACGGCTGAGACCAAATCCATGCCCTTGGTGCCGATGGTCTTGACAAGATAGGTCGCACTTGCCGCCGTGACCAGATCATTCGCCACGCCCAGTTGTTGGCTCAGCACCGAAAGATCGGAGGCGTTGGCATTATAGCTGGTGCCTGCATCATAGGTTTTGGTGGCCGCCTGTGGGGTCAGCGTCACGCTTTTGGGGGTGATGGTGCTGGTCGAACTGGTGGCATAGGACACGTTATAATTGAGACCCCCCTGCCCATCGGCAAGGTTGGCATTGGACAGGATCAAGGTTTTGCCATTGCCGGCATTGCGGTTGTCGAAGGTCAGGGTCACCCCGTAGACCGTATCGCCCGCCACGCCCAACTGGCTGGACAAAGCCGCCAGATCCGCTGCGGTGGCAGCGACCTGCGTGGTGCCGTCATAGGTTTTTTGCGAGGTCTGCGCCGTCAGCGTCACCGCCTTTGCAGAGATGGTCCCATTGGTGCCGCTGAAACTGCTGCCGCCTGCCAGATAGTAATTGGCCGCGTCACTGCCGGTGAGCGCCAGACCGGTTACCGAATAGGACAGGTTTGTGCCTGCATTTTTGCCGGCAAACAGCCCTGCTCCGCTGGTGGAGACCGCATCGCTGGTGCCATTCTGGCTGGCAACCCCCGCCAGTTGGACCGACACAGCCCCCATTTGGGCAGAACCGTCATAGGTTTTGACAGCCTGATTGGTCGTGGGCGTCAGACCAGCATGGCTGATGGCGATGTTGCCGACAAAGACCGGGCTCCCGGAGAAGTTACTGCCCCCCGAGGTGATGGAGGTTCCCGACACCGCATAATTGCCGACCTTAAGATAACCGCTCGATGATACGGCGGAACTCGCCGGGACCAGGGTAAAACCAAGCGTACCCCCCACGCCGTCTTGATAGGCATAGCTGTTATTGGCCCCGGACACCTGCGACAATGTGGTCAGGACATTGCTGCCATCCATATATTGCACCGAGGCAGGGGCTAGTACCAAGCCATTGCCATAGGTCTGGCTGACATTGGCCATTTTGATCAGCACATGCTGGGCCGGCACGATGGTGTAATCCCCGGCCTGATAGCTGATCGCATAATTGCTGGAGGTCAGGCCCGATGGCGCAAGCACTCCGGCATAGGTCGCCGCACTATTCTGGCTCGGATTGCTGCGGTTGATCTGCAGCGAGCCACCCAGGACAGCCGCCGTTTCACCCTGCACAAAACCGCTATAGCTGACGCCATTGTAATTGAAGGCATCGCCCTGTGCGACAAAGCGGGCATCGGCATTGGCGGTGATGGTCAGGCTCGCCCGATTGATCTGCGCATTGGTTGTGGTCGCCGCCAGACTGTAATTACCCGCCATGCCTCCATTGGTGCCATTGGACAGGGCATAGGTCAGCCCTGCCGTTTTGCCGGCTCCTACATTGGCATCCGTAAATTGTGCCTGCCCCGCCAATCCCAAAGTCTGGGTGCCCACCAAACCCTGAAGCGTCCCCAGAGTGGCAATTGTGGCATCTGTCGTGCCGGAATAGATTTTGTCGGCCACTACGGTACCGCTGACGGTCAGTACTTTCGGAATGATGGTGCCACTGAGGCCGGTAGGCTGCACCAGCAGATAATTACCGGCATCCGTGCCTGCCAGACTGTCTGTCGATGTCACCGCAATGGTACTGGCCGCATTGGGACTGGCAAACAGGCCCGACTGGGTCAAACTCACCTGATCGGAACCGATGACACCCACCAGTGTACCGCCGCTCAGCGCGGCGGCCGTTGTGCCGTCATAGGATTTGGTAACCACCGTCGAGCCTACCACGCTCAGCGCGGACCGTCCGATAGAGGAGGCTGTATTGGTCTGATAACTCACCGCATAATTCTGTCCGCCATTGCCATCCGCAATCACCACGGCAGAAGCCGATAGACTTTTGTTCTGTCCGGCATTTTTGGTGTCATAGGTCAGGGTGATGGCGGAGACATCGTCACCTGCAACCCCCAATTGCTGCGTCAACGCCGCCAGATCGGCTGCGGTGGCGGCAATGGAGCGCTGCCCGTCATAGGTCTTGCTGACCGCTTGCGGTGTCAGGGTCACGGCTTTGGGCGTGATGATGCCATTGCTGGCCGAAAAACCTGTGGTGGTCAGATAATAATTGTCCTGATCGGCACCAGACACATCAATATTGGCGATGCCATAGCCCAGGCCATTGCCTGCATGGCGGGATTGGTAGACGCCCGTGCCCGACGCTGTTACCGCGTCCCCTGCCAACAAGCCTGACAGGGTGAGGGTGGGCGGTGCCATTGCTGTGGTGCCGTCATAGGTTTTGGAAGGGGTTGCCGATGGTATCAATGCCTTCTGGGTCACCGTCAGCATACCGATCACCACCGGATCACTGAGGAAATTATTGCCCTGTTTGACAAGGCCCGAGGCCGACAGGCCATAGCTGCCCACCCGCAACCAGCCCGCGCCGCTGGTCGCCCCCAGGGCCGAAAGGCTGAATGACACCGTGCCGCCAACCCCATCGCTAAACAATGTCGGATCAGCCAGCGATTGGGTGAGGGTTTTCAGCTCGGTCGTGCCGTTGATGTCACGCAGATATTTGACCGTATCGACCGCCAGCACCGGTGCCGAACCATAGGTGGTAGTGGCGTTGGCAGCACGGATCAGCAATTGTCCCGCCGGAACGATGACATAATCCCCCGCCTGATTGGTAATGGTGTAGTTGGAAGAGGTCAGCCCCGAAGGCATCAATACGCCCGCATAGGTGCCGGCATTGTTCTGTCCGGCATTGGTGCGGGCGATGGCCAATGTGCCGCCCAGAACAGCGGCCGTCTCGCCATTCACAAAGCCGCTGTAGCTGACCGAATTGAAATTGGCCGTATCCGACTGGGTCACGAATTTGGCATCGGTATTGGCTTTGACCGTCAGCGCCGCAGGTGTGATGGCAAAGCTTGGTGCCCCTGCCGCCAGCGCGAACTGGTAATTGGTGGCCGAAAGCTGGCTGGTGCCAAAGGCATAGGTGCCGACATTCTCGCCCGCCGCCCGGCTCAGCACACCACTCAGCCCCGCTGCCGACACCTCGCCGCCGACATAGCCCGACAGGCTATAGGCCAATGAGCCATCCGCACTGCCATAGATCTTGGCCTGCCCCGCCGTGGGCGACACTGTGAGGGTGGCCTTGTCGATTGTCCCGGTCAGACCGACCGGCTGGACCAGCCGGTAATTGCCGGACGACACCCCGGCCAGGCTATAGGCGGGCGTAACCGGCTTGCCGGTGCCCGCATTGGCATCGATGAAACTGCCGGTCGGAGTGGACAAAGTGGTGGTCAGCCCATCCCCCGCCACCACGCCGACCAGCGCACCGCCCGTCAGCACCGCATCGGTGTTGGCATCATAGGTTTTGGTGACCACCGTCGCGCCCGACACCGTCAGGGATTTGGGGGTGATACTGGCTGTCATGCCCGTGGGCTGGACCAGACTGTAATTGCCCGACTGGCTTCCGTTCAGGCTCGATGTCGAGGTCACGCTCTTGCCATTACCGACCGACGAGGTGGCAAACACCCCTGTCTGGCTCAATCCCACTTGCGCCTGATCACCCGCAAGCACACCGACCAGAGTGCCGCCGCTCACGGTGGCCGTCACCGACCCGTCATAGATTTTATCGGCGGCCCACAGGCCGGAAATGCTGACCGATTTGGCGGTAATGCTGGCCTGCAATCCGCCGGGCTGTGTCAGGCTGTAATTGCCGGACGCCGCTCCGCTGATGCTGTCAGTGGCGGTGACCGCTTTGCCGGTGCCGGCATTGGCATCGCTGAAACTGCCGCTTTGCGCCATCACGACCCCGCCCAGATCGGCCGCGATCACGCCAACCAGCGTGCCGCCCGAGACGCTGGCTACGGTTGACCCGTCATAGACTTTATCGGCCGCGACCGAATTCGAAACCGTCAGGGCTTTGGCGGTAATAGCGCCCGTGGCCAGCGCTGTCTGCTGCGTCAGGGTGTAATTGCCGGCATCGACACCGCCCAAACCAAGACCCGAAAAGACGATCGACAGATTGGTGCCAACATTCTTGCTGGCATAATTCGCACTGGCCGTACCCGACAGCGCCACAATGTCACCGCTATACGGCGCACCATCCTGCGCGGTGCCGCTTCCTGCCGTGATAGCCGTTTGCAAAGCCCCTGTCGCATTTGCAAGGGTCGCAGTGGTTGTTCCGTCATAAATCTTGCTGGCAGAAGTGACGGTCAACCCGCCCATCGTCAGGGTTTTCGGTGTAATTGCCGCGGCTTGCGTCAAAGGCGCCAGCAGGTAATTGCTGCTTCCCGCCCCGCCGAGCGACAGACCGGATACCGAAACCAGCGAGGCTGTGGCCACATCCTTGCTGTTATAGGCCACTGCGATAGTGCCCGTCAGGCTGACGGCAGGATCAACGGTATAGATGGCGCCGTCGGAAGTGGTCCCTGTGCCCGTGGCGCGCGACACCAGCCCGGCGCTGCCAGTGACAGCGACAGAAGTGGTGCCATCATAGATCTTGCTGGCAGCCAGTGTCAGACCCGCAATGCTGACCGATTTTTGCGTAATGGTAGCGGCCTGGCTTGGTGCAACCAGCGTGTAATTGCCCTCACCCGCCCCTGTCAGCGACAGGCCGGAAATGGTCACCTGAGTGGCAGATGCCACATCCCTGCTGTTGTAATTGGGAACAGCCGTCCCGGTCAGACTGACAGCATCGATTGCATAGAGCAGTCCGTCAGCACTGTTGCCGCTCCCCACGGCCTGTGTGGACACATAACCTGCAGTCAAAATATTGGCCACACTGGTTCCATCATAGATCTTGCTGACCGGCACCGTCAGGCCCGAGACAGTGATGTCCTTGGGCGTGATCGATGCATTGAGGCCTGTCGGCTGGACCAGCGTGTAATTGGCGGCATCCGTCCCCGAAATCGTATTGACAGCCGTCACACCGATCGAGGCGGCCGCATTGCGGCTATTGAAGCTGCCGGTCTGGGCCAGCGTGACCTGGTCAGCCAGCAGCACACCCGACAGGCTGCCATTGCGCAAGGTTGCCGCCACACTGCCGTCATAGACCTTGTTGTCCACGACCGTGCCCGTCACGCTAAGGCTCGCTGTCGCAAACGACACGCTGTTGGTTGCGCTGGCCACCGTCATATCCGGCAGTTTGTAATTGCCGGCGAGGCCGGTGGCATCCTGCAGGGTCAGGGCCGAGACGAAATTACCGGCGCCGACATTCTTGCTGTTCGCCGTTGCCCCCGAATAGTCCAGGGCCTCACCTGCAACGCCTGTGGTGATGGTCACAACACCCGCACTCAAGGCGGCAGTGGCGTCATAGGTCCGGGAGGCGGAAAGCGAGACTTCGCGCTGGTTTATCTGGGCCGTCACAGTGCTGTTGGGAAGGCTGTAATTGCTCGCCAATCCGCCCTGCGTGCCGTTGGCGAGTTGATAGACCACGGTGGCGGTTTGGCTGCCGACGTCCTTGACCCCGAAATTGGCTGCACTGATCGAGGATGTCACGGTTTCGGAACCGATAAATCCGCTGAGCGTGCCCTGCACGGCTGTGGCTGCTGTGGTCCCGTTGTAAACCCTGTCGCTGACGGTGGTGCCGGTCATGGTCAGGATTTTGGGGGTCACATCGGCCGTAGTGGTGGCCTGCGAGGCGATGGTATAATTGCCCGCATCCGTTCCGCCATAACTGCTCGACAGAGTGACGGTTTTACCGGTTCCGGCGTTTTTGGTGTCGAACTGTCCGGTGGCCGCGACACTTACGACATCGCCGGCCACCATCCCGTTGACCACCACATTATTGACGGCGACCGTAGCGGTATTATTGCCATCATAGGTTTTGCTGGCGGCGGCAATGCCCGAAACAGTCACCGGTTTTGCCGTGATCTGTCCGTCGGCACCGGAATGGGTGCCGCCATTGGCGAGATAATAATTATCCGCATCCGCGCCCGACAAGGCGACGCCAGTCAGCGAATAGGACTTTCCGGATCCGACATTCTTATCGGCATAGGTGCCTGCAACCGCCGAGGCCGTCACCGCATCCTGTCCCAGCAATCCGACGGGAGTGACCACAAAGCCGCTCATCGACACGTTGCCATCATAGACCTTGCCGACGCCGGTGGCCTGCACGGCAATGGCACGCGGGGTGATGGTGAGGATACCGTTCTGGACCTCCATCGCGTTGAAATGCGGCGTGCCGACCACCGAGAAATTGTTCTGCATCACGGTGATGGCGTAATTGCCGACCCGATCCGACACCGAAGCCGGAGTGGTGATCGCAAACGTACCTGTCCCGCCTGCCCCGTCATTGTAGCTATACAGGCTGTTGCCCGAATAAGTGAGGCTGATCGGTTGCACGATCAGGACATTGTTGATGGTGGAGGCATAGGCCGCACTGAAGGCTGTAAAGCCGGGCATGGCATTGTCGCTACCATAAATCTTGGTGGCATTGTCGAGCGTGATCAGCATCTTGTCGGCCGCAACCTGCTGGTACTGTCCGGTGGTAACCGAGCGGGTGTAGTAATTGGCCGACGTCATGCTTGGCGTCAGAACGCCTGTCGCTCCGTCCAGTGCAACACTGGAACTGACATTGGCAGTGGTGGCGTTTTCACCATTGACGAAGCCGTTATAGCTCACCGTCAGCAGAGGGGTCTGGCCGAAAAAGGCCGAGGCATTGTTGGCGGTAAGATCGAGCGGAGCCTTGTTGATGGTGCCCGATCCGTTGGTCCAGCTCAACGAGTAATTGCCCGCACTTGGCCCCGTGATGACCAGTGATCCCTGGGTGATGGAGCGCGCACCCGCATTGGCGTTGTCAAAGGCTGCAGCCCCCGAGAAGCTCACGCTGTCATTGGGCAGCAAACCGCCCGTCACGCTATAGGGTGCCGCGCCACTTCCCGGCAAAGCCGTCGAGCCATCATAGGTTTTGCTGATGGCCCCGGTGTTATCGCCAACCAGCACTATCGGGATCTTGGTGATAATGATCGACGAACCGGTGGTTGTCATTTGGTAATTGTTCGGATCGCCCTGCCCGCGATTGGCACCCAGCGACAAGCCTGTCAGCGTCGCCAAGGGAAAGACACCCGCATTGACCGAATTCAGATTGCTGGAATGGCCGCTGCCGACGACTGTGAAGCTGTCACCGCCAAAACCCGTCGCTGTCAAAATCGAGCCATCGACAATGCTCGTCTGGTCATAGGGACGCGTGCCGGTAATCACCAGATTGGCCTTGCCGATGGTTGCCGAGTGGCTGGTATTGCCCAGTGAGTAGTTGCGTTCCAACCCGCCATTGGTGCCGTCCCTCAGACTGTAGGACACCGCCACCGTTTGTACGCCCGCATTGGCGGATGCCGCAGTGCCCGTCGGGCTATAGGTCAACGTTTCGTTGCCGACCAGCCCCGACACCACGCCCGCCGTCGCAACAATTGCGGTGGTTCCGTCATAGGTACGGTCAACCACCGTAGTGCCGGTGACGGATAACGGCTTGGGGGTGATGGTGCCGGAAGCCGTGGCTGTCGTCACGGTGTAATTGCCGCCATTATTGCCGTCATTGATGACATAGCCACCATTGACCGACAGCGTCAGAGATCCCGGCAGCAGCACATCCTTGCTGCTGAATTGCTGGCCGAGGGATGTCACGCTGTCGCTGCCTTGCAGCCCGGAAACCGTCGGCACGAGGCTTGCGCTGGTGGAGCCGTCATAGACCTTGTTCTCGCTGCGGGCAGCCAGGGTCAGGGCGGCTTTGTCCACCGTCAGCGTGCCGGGCTGGTAGCTGATGGTATAATTGGTGGCGGTCAGGCCCGAGGCCGTCAGCGTATAACTTCCGGCATTGACCGAGCCTTGTGCCGTCCCGCCATAGCTGAGCGCTCCGCCCAGCACGGCATTGGTTTCGAGATTGACGAAGCCGCTATAGCTGACCCCTGCCCCGCCCGAATAGGCGGTGGCATTATAGGTCTTGGCGTCATTGGAAACGGTGACTGTCAGCGGTGCCTTCGCGATGGTCAGACTGCCCGCGACGAAAGACAGCGCGTAATTGGCATCGGTGCCGGATGCAGAGGTTGCATAGCTCCCCGCATTGGTACCCCCGCCCGTGGCTGTGACACCCGACAGCACGGAAGCAGTCTCGCCATTGACCAGACCCGTCACGCTGAAGCCGCTGACCGTCCTGGCGCTGCCGTTGTAAACGTAGGAATCGCTGTTGGCGGTCACCACCGCATTGGCCTTTGTCACCGTCACGGAGCCCGAACCGCTGGCCAGCGTGTAATTGGCATTGCTGAGGGTCAAGCCGGTCAGCGAGCCGAGCACATAGGTGCCAACCCCAGTGCTCGACAATGCCCCCGCAAGGCTCCCAGTCAGGGTTACACTATCCGCCCCGACCCTGTTGGATACCTGCAGCATCGAACCCGCCACAGTGGTGGTGCCATCATAGGCGCGGGTGCCGGTCAGGGTCACGGGGCGCGGTGAAACAGAAACGGTATAGGTTGTGGAGGCCGGTTGATAAAAGGTATTGCCGGACTGCGAGGCCGTAATGGTCACCGTGCCGACGCCCGTCGGTGTCACAGCCCCTGTTGTCGCATTGACGGTGGCAATGGCCGTATTGGAGCTGGCATAGGTAATGTTGGCGGTTGAATTGCTGGTCAAAGTGGCCGTGAAAGAGGCATTGCCATAGACAGACGAGGCATTGGCAAGCGAACCCAAGGTCGGCGCAACCTGGTTGGATGAAAAGGGAAACAGCGGGGAGGCAATATTGGAATAGCTGACCAGCAGCGTGCCATTGGTTGTCGGAATAGGCGCATTGGCATTTTCCTGACAGACTTGCGTTTGCGACCAGCTACAGGCTGATCCGTAACGGGTAAAGGTTGTGCCCGTTCCCGTAGGAACGTCACCCGTGGCATAATACACACTTGCGGCATTCACATCCGACAGATAAATCCAGGCTCGCCCCGATCCGACCGAAAATATATTGGCCGGAAGCGAATTCATGGTTCTTGAGACCAACGTAATCGCAGGCGAGGTGATTTTACCCAGATTGCCCGTTGCTTGGTATTGTAACGTCAGATACCCGTCACTTTGCATCACCACGGATCCGCCGGTGGTGATGGTGGCTTGCGATTGGATTGAAGGGCCGGTATTGACGGTTGTGTAAGATGACCACCCATTGGGCACCTGCCCTTGAATCAGCACATTGCCCGATGTCGAGTTGATCGTGAATTGTTGCGGCAACTGGGTGACAACCACAGACACGACACTGTTGCCCGAGACATAGTTTTTACCGGCCATCGTAATATTGCCGCTGGTTGTACTCAGCGTCGCGGCTCCATAAATATTTGAATAGCTCATCGAAAAGGCCGACAGGCCGCCATTTATCGCCGTGCCGATAAAGGAAATATTCCCGCTTGTGGCTGTGTAAAATTCTGCCCCGCCACACGAATTGCAATAGTTGTAAATGCCCGAAAATCCGGCTGCTTGTGCCAAGCCTTCAAGGTAGAGATTGCCCGCACCCGTATCGATTGTGGTATTGCCCTGCAGATAAATCGCGCCATTGGTGTTGGCTGCGGGCAAGACGCCGCT
>CANFLM010000046.1 GCA_947447895.1 Hyphomicrobiales bacterium | reverse complement strand
TTGATTGCCAGATTAACGCTATTTTATGTATTAACAAGCGTACATTTAAAAACCGGCGGATAGGTCGTGCCATGAAAACAATCATCGATTGCGATCCGGGTCATGACGATGCAATCGCTATCCTTTATGCGGCACAACATCTTGATATTCTTGGAATAACAACGATTTTTGGCAACCAGACGGTCGAAAAAACCACGCTGAATGCCCTCAAAGTCCTGACTTTGGCGGGGCTCGATTATCCCGTCGCCAAAGGATGTGAAAGGCCCCTGATCGGTTCGGCACCCCTGGCGGCGGACGTGCACGGTGCGTCCGGACTGGACGGGGTCGAGCTACCCGAACCCTCGTTTCAAGCGGTGGACCAGCATGCGGTGTCCTTCCTGATCGAGCAGGCCAGCCGCCATCGCGGACAGCTCGAGGTGGCGATCACCGGAGCGCATACCAACGTGGCGCTGGCCCTGCGGCTCGAACCGCGCCTGAAGGAGTGGATCACCCGGATCAGCATCATGGGCGGCACGACTGGCATCGGCAATTTGAAGCCGCAGGCCTGCGTCAATATTCTGTCCGATCCGGAGGCGGCCCATATCGTGTTTTCGTCCGGCATCCCGATCCACTGGATCGGCTACGAGACCACACGCACTGTTTTGATGGAGCTTGAACATATCACGCTCTTGCGTGAAAGCGGCAAGCGGGTGGCAAGAGCTGTCGGCGATATCGCCTTTTATTACAGGGAGCGACAGCTTTATGTGAACGGGTTGAATGGCGCGCCGATGCATGATAGCTGCGCGATTGTTCCTTTGATCCGCAATGATCTGATCCGCTACCAGCCCGTGCATCTGGATGTGGCTCTGGAACACGGCATTGCCCGTGGCATGACGGTGGTTGACCGCCGCCCCCTCCAGCCACAAGCCGTGCTGAGCAGTGTCAGCGTGCGAAAACCCGATAACGTGTTGATGGCCAGTGAGCTTGACCGTCGGGCGATTATCGAAACAATCATGACAGCTGTACTGAATTACCCATAAAGGAATAGCCCATGGTCAAGCCGAAAATAATCATCGATTGCGATCCGGGCCATGATGATCTGGTAGCCATTCTTTTTGCCGCCAAGCATCTGGACCTGCTGGGCGTGACCACCGTGCATGGCAACAACACGCTGGCCAATACAACCCGCAACGGCTTGATTGCATTGGAGCTCGGTAAGATCGATGTTCCTCTGGCGATGGGTGCTGTCGAACCTTTGGTGCAGCCTTCTGTCGGTATCGCGGCGGGACACGGAAAAAGCGGTCTGGACGGGCATGACTTTGCCGATCCCCACCTCAAACCGATTTCGCAACATGCCGTGGATTTTATGATTGAAACCGCGCACCAGCATCAAGGCGAGTTGATCGTTGCCATGATCGGCCCGCAGACCAATCTTGCTTTGGCGATCAAGCGCGAACCCCGTATGCGTCAATGGATCAAGGAAATCACCATCATGGGTGGTTCGACCACAACGGGGAATTTCTCACCTGCCGCAGAATTCAACATTGCGGCCGATATCGAGGCAGCTTCGGTGGTGTTCGAGAGCGGGATCCCCTTGAGGATGGTGGGCTATAATATTACGCGCCAGACCGGTTTCGACAGCGCGGATATTGCACGCTTGCGTCAGTCAGGCAGTGCAGCCTGTAAGGCGATTGCGGATCTTATGCAGTTCTATCTGAACCGTCAGGGGGACATGTATGGTCTTACACTGGCTCCCATGCATGATGTTTGTGCCATCATTCCCTATGTCTATCCGGATCTGATCCAGTTCCTGCATACTTCGATTCGTATCGAATTGACGGGAACCTATACCCGCGGCATGACGGTGTGTGATGTGCGCCATCCGCGCGGAAGCGCCGAGACGAGCTTGCGCAACAGGACCGAGCCAAACGGGCTGGTGGCTGTGTCAGCCAAAAGCCGGGAGTTGATTGAAAAGGTTATTGCCACTTTGGAGCAGTACTGATCAGACAGGGCCACTATGTCCTGATGAGCGGAGAGTGAATATGTCGATCGACCGTCGCCACTTTTTAACTGCAGCCGCGGCTGGATGCGGGCTAGGTCTGCACGGCTTGGCTTCACTGGCACAAACGGGTCATTCCCACCCGCCCTTACCGGAGGCGAAATCCTCGGTGGATCCCTATGCCCGGTTGCAGGGTGGAACGCCGCATCATCTGACGGCCGATCAGTAGTCGCAACGCTCTTTCGACAGTCCGGCTCCCAAAGATCCGCAGGGCCGTTGGATCGGACGTGCGGCTCTTCCGATACCACGGAGCGAAATGGCGTGGGCCACAGAACTGGATGGGCGATTGCATGTGATAGGCGGCTATGGCGAGGGTCGTGTCGATCGCGGCTATCACCATGTCTATGATCTCAAGACCGATCGCTGGTACAATGCCGCGGCCTTGCCGCGAGGTGCCAACCATGTGGCGGTCACGAGTCTGGAGGGACGGATCTATGTCTTTGGTGGTTTTCTGGAGCAAAACCGGAATCCAGACCACAATGCCTATGTCTATGATCCCGGCCTCAATAGCTGGTCTCCGATTGCACCTTTGCCCCGTCCGTGAGGCGCGGCAGCGGCAGTCGCACTGGACGGAAAAATCCATTTGATATGCGGAGCCTCATCGCCGACGTCCGAACGTGCAAGTGTCGGCTGGCATGAAGTCTATGATCCCAAAACCGACAACTGGTCGTTGAGCAAAGCTTTGCCCGGGGCAAGGGACCATGTTGGATCGGTTGTCCATCAGGGCCGTATCCATATTATCGGCGGGCAATTTAACACCTTCGAATATAATACCGGTTTGCACCATGTCTATTTGAGTGACCGCGATACATGGGAATTGCGAAGCCCGCTTCCGACGCCGCGTTCAGGTCATGGACTTGTCGCCTATCGTGACCGCTTCTTCGCAATGGGCGGCGAGGGAGGTATCATCAACAAACCTAGACAACAAACGGTGTTTGGCCATATGGAAAGCTATGATCCCCTGTCTGATAGCTGGCAGTCACATGCGCCGATGCTTACACCGTGCCATGCGGTCGGTGCCGTCGCTATTGGCGATTTTATCTATGTCGCAGGAGGTGGGGCCGTTCTGGGCGGAAGTGTCCAATCGGCGGTTCATGAGGCCTTTACCCTGTCCTGATGCTTGGTGGATATTCGGGAGTTACTGACGACATTCGCTGCGATTTACCGACTGTAAAGGCAGCCGTAGGCCCTCAAGGTTCAACATCGAAATTATAATTGGCTATTCGTGGTTTTGATTAACCCGGATTATTTTAACAATAATATGTCCTTTTTTTTCGAGTGATTATATTGGACATGACAAAAGAAATTCTCGGGGGTTGCGGGCCCCCGCAACCACTAATACCGAACGACGCTCTGCATCAGCAAGCGTCGTTTTTTTGTTTTTGGGGCCATGCTCCGCTTTACGAGAAACCTCGATCAAGCTTAAAAACCCTAAAAACTTATACAGACTTTCCCAGTCATAACCTGACAATCAAGTCCGCTTTGTCCCATGTCAGTGCACGGGCATACATGGCGGTGTAGCGGGCTTCTGCGGCTTCGGTCATCTCGATATATTCGATGAAGCCGCCTAAGCTGTCCCTGAAATCGACATAGGCGACCCGCGTGCCGATGGCGGTTTTGTCCTCGAAGACCGGTGCCTTGCCCTCGTTGCCCAGTGCTTCCAGCCTGGCATCGAAATCGGGGCAGGACACCCCCCAGTGGTGGAAGCCGTAACCGGTGCGCACGATGGTGTCGGTATAGACCGAGGGCAGCTGGTCATGCTGCTGGATCAGCTCGATCATGGTGTGCCCGGCAAAGGCATGGGCGATGCTCAGGGAGAGGGCGACCGGCTGTCCGCGATAGACTGCGGATGTGGTGGTGAAGGGACCGCGCAACTGCCATGGCCCGACAGCCATATGCCGGTTGTAGTGGTGGATCGCGGCTTCGATATCGGCGACCACATAGGCCAGCTGTATGACGGAATTGTCGGGCTGCCCGAATTTCAGGTTCATGTTCAAAGCTTCCTAACCGATGTTGAAATATTCGAGCACGGCGTCCGACTGCCCCTGGATCATCGCCTGTCCGTTGGTGTTGGGGCAACCATGCTGCTTGGCCAGTGCCAGCAAGGGCGTTTCGATCGGATAGGGAACGATATCGACAACCGTGATGCCTGCATGGAGCGAGCCATTCCATTCGACATGGCCATCCCCGGGTCCCATGCCGACCGGCGTGGCGTTGACCAGCAGATCATGATCTTCGATATTGGTGTTGTCGCACCCGATGCAGGCATGCGGATATTTCGGGCCGAGCGCCGCGGCAATCGCCTCGGCCTTGCTGCGGTCGCGGTCGATGATGGTGAGCGCGCCGGCCCCGTGTGACAGCAAGGCAGCGGCAATCGCTTTGCCCGCCCCGCCGGCGCCATAGAGCAGGGCCTTGCGCCCGGCTATGTTCTGGCCGAGCGCCTGAACTGCCCGGATCATCCCGATGCCGTCAAAAATATCGCCGCACCATTCGCCCTGCGCGTCGCGCTTGACCGCGTTGACGGCGCCGATCAAGGCGGCATCCCCGCTGATATGTTGCAGGAAGGGCATGATCCTTTCCTTGAAAGGGAAGGTGATGATCAGACCTTCGAGATTGCCAAGGCCCATGATCGAGGCAATGGTCTGTTCAAACGCCTGTTGCGGGATCTGGAGCGGGAGCAGAATACAGTTTTTGCCCTGGGCCTCGATCTTCGGATTATAGATCAAGGGTGAGCGGACCTGGGCGATCGGGTCGCCGACAATAAAAAGCAGGCGTGTCGCGCCATTCACAATCGGTTGCATGGGTCTCTCCCTTGTCAGGACTTGGTCTCGGTTTGGTTGCGCAGGGCAAGATATAATCCGCTTGCCGTGATCAGAATGATGCCGAGCACGGTGGGCAGAGTGGGGGTTTCGTGGAACACCGCATAGCTCAGGCCGGTGGCCCCGATCAGCTGGGTGTAGGAAAATGGCGCCAGCAAAGCGGCCGGGGCATAGCCATAGGCCAGCACTGTCATCATATGCGCGGTTGTGGTCGCCAGACCGATGCCGGCCAGTATGGGCCAGATTGCAGGATCGGGATCGATCCAGACAAAAGGCACGATCAGGCTTGCCGAGGCCAGTCCGATCAGCGCGGTATAGGCTGCGGTCAAGCGCATCGGCTCGGTGCCGCTCATCTGCCTGACCAGCACAAGCGCGCAGGCCCAGCACAGCGATCCGAGCAGTGGCAGGGTCGAGCCGATGTTGAAATCGGCGCTGCCGGGTTTGACTATCAGCAAAGCGCCGGCAAAGCCGCAAGCGGTGGCGCCCCAATAGGACAGCGAGATCGCTTCAGACAGAAAGACCGCCGACAGCACGGCAACAAACAGCGGTGCGGTAAACGAAATCGCGGTGGCATCGGTGATGGGGATGAATTGGAGGCTGGCGACAAAAAACGCTCCGGACCCGAAAGCACCCAGACCCCGCAGGATCTGGAGCGGCCTGTTGAGCGAGGACAGCAGGGAGACAGCAGGTGCCCGCATCAGCAATGGCAGGGCGATCGCCGAATAGGCCAGATAGCGGAACCAGATAATTTCGAATGAGGGGACTTGTGTAATGATGGTTTTGGTCGCGACATCCGACGCGGCAAAGATGAAACTGGCCATCACCACCAGAGCAATACCTGCCAGAGCGTTGGGTGTACCAGACGCTATGCGCCAACCGCGCACAAGCTGCGTTTGTGGTTGATCGGGCATACTGTCCTTCGGCATCACCAAGGCCCGCCGGATTTGAGGAGGGCATGCGGAGCTTGCATCAGTTGCCCTTGAATTCGGCCGGGCGTTTGGCGAAAAAAGCCTCGACACCGCGATGCAAATCATCGGAGTCAAAAATCTGTTGCTGGACGGTCGTGGAGAGCGACAGCGCGGCGTCGATGGCCATGTCCTGGGCGGCATCCACCAGTGTCTTGGCGAGCCTGTTGGAGATGGGGCCGCGCTGGATGATTGTGGCGGCCAGTTCCCGCGCGCCCGCAAGGGCCTGTCCCTCATCGGTGAGGCGGTTGACCAAACCCCAGTCCAGGGCCTGTTCACCGCTCAGGGTCATGCCTGTATAGAGCAGTTCCTTGGCGCGCGAGGGGCCGATCAGGCGGGTGATCCTGACCGCACCATTGCCGGCCAGCCCGCCCAGATGGGATTCGGGAAGTCCGACTTTGGCATGGCGCTGCAAAACCCGCAGATCGCAAGCCAGAGCGATTTCAAAACCGCCACCCAGCGCATGGCCGTTCAGCGCCGCAATGGTCGGCATCGGCAACCGAGCCAGATTGCGAATGACCATATCCTCGAACAGGATTTTAAATTCGCTGGCATCCTGCCGCAGGTCATCGAATTCCTTGATGTCACTGCCGGCACAAAAGGCCTTGGCTGTGCCGCCATGCAGGATCACACAGCGGATATCGTCGCGGCCAGCCAATTCGCTGATCGCCTTGTTCAGCTGCCGCAGCATCGGCCGTGTGACCAGGTTCATCGCGCCATTCGACAGCGCGATTTCTGCAATCATCCCGTCAATATGAAGATCGACGCTGCCGGTGGCTCTGCCGATCAGCGCTTGGGCGCGGGTGGGGGCAGGGGTGTCTGTCTTCGCGGGATTATCCATCACTCATGCCCGCCGGAGGGATGGGTGTCGCCTTGCGGCAGGGCAATGCCGTGCAATACGCCCATGCGTTCGAACTGGCGGTGGATTTTGTCGACATAGCTGGCAAATTCGGGTGCATCGCCCAGCACGATCGGGCGCGGACGCGGCAGATCGACGCGAATATCATCGACGACTTCACCCGGGCTCGGGCTCATGACCAGAATACGGTCAGACAGGCCGACCGCCTCCTCGACACTGTGGGTGATGAACAACACGGTCGGACGCCGTCTGAGCCAGAGGGCTTCCAGATCCATGCGGACCTGCAGACGCGTCAGAGCATCCAGCGCGCCGAAAGGCTCGTCCATCAACAGCACAGAGGGTTCATGCACCAGAGTGCGGATCAGCGAGACGCGCTGGCGCATGCCGCCCGACAGCTGGCGCGGATATTTGTCCATCGCATGTTCGAGCCGCAACTGCTTGAACAGGTCTCTGGCGCGGGTTTCGAGTGTCTTGCGGTCCAGCCCGCGGATATCGGCATGCAGCATCACATTGTCGAAAGCGGTGCGGAATTCGAGCAACAGGTGGTCCTGGAAGGCAATGCCGACATCGGTGATCGGCTCCATCACCGACTTGCCATTGACGGTGATCTGCCCTGTCGAGCCTTTCAGCAATCCTGCCACCATCAGCATCAGCGTGCTCTTGCCGCAACCGGAGGCGCCGACCACCGAGATGAATTCACCGGCGGTGATGTCGACATTGATCTTTTTCAGCGCACGGAACGGCGTGTCACCATCCTCGCCAAAGACTTTTGTCAGGTTGTGGATGGCGATGGGCACACCGGATTTGTCTGCGCTGGCTGAAACAGGGCTCATGCTTGAACGCTCTCGGGTGTTGCGGTGGAGGGATGGGACAGGTTCACTGGGAGGCCTCGACCGCATCAAGCGGGACTTTCGACACCAGCAGGACTTTTGTGCCCTTCTGCAAGACCATGCCATCCTGATTGAGCAGTTCGACAGCAAAACTGGCAATGGCCTGGGTGGGCCGGGATTTGCTGTCGCGCAGATCGGCCAGCACATAGCTCACGAAAATGGTATCGCCCACAAAAATGGGCCCGACAAATTTCCAGTCCTGAATTCCAAGAAACGCCACGGCTGTTTCGCGCAGCTCGCCGGTGCGCGGCCACATCAAGCCGTGGGCATAGGACAAGCCCAGCATGCCATGGGCCACCTTGCGCCCGAACTGGCTGTTTTTGGCATAGACGTCACTGGTGTGCAGTTCCGAATAATCGCCGGTCAGGCCGGCAAAGGCCATCAGATCCGCATCGGTAATGGTGCGGCCCGGACTGCGGAACGCCATGCCGACGTAAAGGTCATCATAACGGTAGCCGGTACGAATGGCGGTGGAAACAGGTACGCTCATGATGGGAATTCCGCTGGTTGTCGACAGGGCAGGCCGTAGAACCGATCAAAAGCGGGGTTCGCAACAGTGCCACGAACCCCGTTTTTCGTATGTTATTTCTTGCAGGCGCGCATCTGGTCAGCGGCAGGCAGGAAATCATTGCTGTAATAGGACTTCGGATCCTGGTTGGCCGGCAGCAGGCCGACTTCAGACAGCAGGTTCTGGGTGCGGGTCCAGTGTGAGTCCTCGGCCTTGCCGATGAACTTCGCATCGCCCGAGCAGAACAACGGGGTGATGGCGGCCAGCTCGGAGGTGGCGAGTTTTTCATTCACGTCAGGAAATACGCCCTTGATGTGCTTGATGGTCTTTTCCGGATTGTCGAGCGCGAAGCTCCAGCCCTTCAGGCTGGCAGCGATGAATTTTTTCACGACATCCGGATTTTCGGCGAGGAAGCTGTTGGACGCAAAGATCGAGGTGCTGACGGTCGGCACGCCGTAATCGGCGAAGCGGAAATTATCCAGCTCTGCACCCTGGGCTTCCAGCTGGATCTGGTACGCATCCATCGAACCCAGAATGGCGTCAACCTGACCCTGCAGCAGAGACGGCACCATCGAAGCCACCGGCATATTGATCAGCGTCATATCCGCTTCTTTGAGGTTGTTGGCCTTCCACAGCAGCGGGAGCATGGTTGTCTGCGATGAACCGGCCGGCACGCCGACCTTCTTGCCAACCAGATCCTTCAGAGTCTTGATGTTGGATTTCTTCAGCGCGGTGACTTCGTTGGGATTGGACTGGTAGATGGTCGAGACCACCTTCATCGGGGCGCCTTTGGCAATCAGCTGGCTGACGGCTACGGCATCGGCATAAGCGAGCTGGGCGCGGCCATTGGCCACAAGTTGCGCGGTATTGCCCGAGCCATTGCCCTGCACCAGTGTCACATCAAGGCCGACGGCCTTGTAATAGCCTTCGCCGACCGCGGCGGCAAAACCGGCATTGGCGCCACCGGCCGTCCAGTTCAACTGGAAGGTCACGGCTGTTTGCGCGATGGCCGAACTGGCCAGGGCCATGGTCGAGGCCAGCAGGCCCGCGCCCAAAAGTGTTTTGATTGTCCGTTTCATCGTATCTCTCTCCCGTTTGAATTATTTGTTTGATTGGCTGGTTACGAATTGTTGGCCGATCTCTGCCATGGGGTCATGACCCATTCGCTGATTTCGACCACATAATTGAGGACGATACCGATAATGGTAAGCACCACCAGCACGGCAAAGGTCAGTTCGATATCCATCGTGCTGGTGCCCTTGAGCAGGACATAGCCGAGGCCCTGATTGGCACCCACGAATTCCGCGACGATGGCTGCCGTGGCAGCAATGGTGGCCGAGGTTTTGATGCCCGAGAAAATCACCGGCAAGGCTGCGGGAACCCGCAAATAGCGGAAGGTGTGCCACGCCGAAGCGCCCATCGATTTGGTCAGGTAGAGCAGGCGGGTATCCAGAATCTGGAAGCCGCTGATGCTGGCGATCAGCAGCGGGAAAAACGTCATCAGAAGGGTGAGCAGGACCTTGGATTCCATGCCGAAGCCCAGCCACACCAGAAGCAGCGGCGCGACAGCGATCTTGGGGACCAATTGCAGCAGCACGATGGGGGGATACAGGATCTGCTTCGACAGAGGCGACAGGGCAATGACCAGCCCGACCGGAATGGCGGTCAAAAGTGTCAGGCCGAAGCCCAGCACGATTTCGGTCATGGTGATGACCGCATTGTTCCAGAGCAGGAGGTAGTCGCTAAAGAGGCGCGCGAACACCGCGCCAGGACCGGGCAGAAGATAGGCCGGTATTTTGAAGGCCTTCACGGACCATGACCAGAACAGCACAATCGCCACAAAAGTCAGCGGAGGCAACAGGTTCCAGCCGATCCGCTTTAGGCGGCGCAGAAGGAGCGATTTGGGTGCGCGGCGCATGTCATCCTGCGGATCCTGCCCGTTGGCCGCAGAATGCGAGGAAGTATCCGTTGTCGGCTGCCCTGTCATGACGAGAATTGCTTCCTCTGGATGATGGCTGTGATCCGGCCAAGCCATTCACACATATGCCATTCATAAATGTATACGGTTACATTTTGCTGATGTAAAATATTTTTTCAAGCCCCATTATCGGCGCGGCCTTCTTTCAGTCTGTGGATTGGCCTGCGGGTGGCGGGCCGGAGGACTCGCGGATGACAATTTCGGTGTCGCACTGGAACGGGATCTCGACATCCTCGCCTTCGAGCCGTCCGACCAGATAGCGGGCCGCATTGCGCCCGACTTGCTCGCTCTGCACGCGCACGGTGGTGAGCGAGACCGGCAGATGGCTCATCACCTCGATGTCGTCATAGCCGACAATCGAGACGTCGTCGGGCACTTTCAGGCCCATTGCCAGGCTTTCGAGATAGGCCCCGACAGCCAGCGAGGGATTGCCGCAGATCACGGCGGTCGGTCTGGGCTGCGTGGTCATGACGCGATGGAACAAATGCCGGCCTTCCGAAATGCTCCATTGGCCGATGGCGAAATGCTGCGGCCTGACGGCGATACCCTCTTCGGCCAGCGCATCCTGGATGCCTTGCAGGCGTGCTTCGGCCCGGTCGTTGTTTTCAACCGACTGTGCGACAACCGCAAACACCTGATGCCCCATATCGATCAGATATTTCGTCATGTCGAAAAACAGCTTGCGGTTGTCCGGCCCGATACAACTGCCATGGGTTTCCGGCGAATAGACAAAGGTGTTGATGGTCGGCACATTGCGGCGGGCCAGCAATTTTGCCAGTTCGGGGTGGTGGTTCTCGCCGACCAGAACCAGGCCGTCGACCCCGCGCTCGATGAATTTCTTGATCTGCTGGAATTCCTGTTCCACATCGTAATCGGAACAGGCCAGCAGCAAAGTATAGCCGCGCTCCTGCAACTCTTGCTGCATCGCAGTGGTGGCGCGGGCGAAATCCCCGTGGGTGAGGGTCGGAAACACCGCGCCGATCGTCGAGGAGCGTTTTGTTGCCAGCGCGCGCGCGGTGCCATCCGGCACCCAGCCGAGCCTGTCGATGGCCTCATTGATGCGCTCGCGCAGTTTCGGCGAGACGAGGTGCGGCGTGTTGATGGCGCGTGACACCGTGGCGGTGGAGACATTGGCTGTCGTTGCAACTTGACGCAGGCCGACCAGTGCGGCCTTACCGGTTGCCGCTTGCACTTCTGTCTCTTCGGCCTGTTTGTCTTTCCGGGTCGCCATTACATCGCGCTCATGTTATCAAATACGGTAGAGCTGCATGCCGCCGGCAATATCGAGGGCAATGCCGGTGGCGTAATTGAGAGAGCCCTGCGCCAGCGACAGGACGGCCGAGGCCACATCTTCGGGTTCGCCCCAGCGGCCCATCGGCACGCCGCCTTGGGCAACCAGCCTGTCGTATTTTTCGGTGGCGGGGCGTGTCATGTCGGTGTGGATGATGCCCGGGCGGATTTCATAGACGCCGATGCCATATTCACCCAAACGCGAGGCGAACAGCTTGTTCATCATCGCCAGTCCCGCTTTGGAGATGCAATAGTCGGCGCGGTTGTCACCGACAATTTCGGCATTGGACGAACTGATGGTGATCACGCTGCGCCAGCGCGTGGCGGGTTCGGCGAGTTGCCTGTGGGCGGCGACCATCCGTTTGCCGACCGCCTGGGTCAGAAAAAACGTGCCGCGCAGATTGATGCCGATCGAACGGTCGAAACTCTCGACCGTCAATTCCAGCATGTCGCCGCGCACCAGCGAGGTGACGCCGGCATTGTTGACCAGACATTCGACAGGGCCCCAGGCCTGCTCGATCCGGTCCAGCACCGCGGCATGGCCAGCAAGATCGGCCAGATCCAGATGCAGCGCCATCCAGCGGTCGGGGTCACCCTCGAGCGGTGGCACCTGCACCACATCGGCAAGGGCAACCCGGAAGCCGGCATCCAGCAGATGCCGGGCAATCGAGCGGCCAATCCCGCCTGCTGCACCAGTGACCAATGCGACTGTCATGACGGATCATTCCCCGTTCGATTGATGCAGCCTGCGTCGAAACAACGGAGCAGGGACAAGCAACTGCGCTGGTGCTTCAACAATGCTGATCCCATCAATCTTGCCAATATTCCCAGATTTGTGTAAACGGTTACAAATATGCGATCCATCTGTCAATCATGGAAAAAGTCCCTCGGACTTTGTTGGGCGGAACAGACAATGAAAATCATTACAGCGAAACAGGCCGCGGAGCTGGTTCAACCGGGCGACAATATTCTGGTCAGCGGGTCGGGAGGCGGCCACGGGGTGCCCGAAGCCATTCTGGAGGCGATCGAGACGCGCTTTCTTGAAACCGGAGCGCCCGGCAAGCTGTGTCTGATCCATGCCGTGGGCATTGGCGATCGCAAGCTGAAAGGCGCGGCCCGCTTCCGCCATCCCGGAATGCTCAAGCGCAGCATTACCGGAGCCTTGGTTGATTCACCTCCGCTGGTTGACCTTGCCCGCGACGGCCTCATTGAATCCTACACGTTGCCCCAGGGCGTGATCTCGCAACTGACACGGGAAATGGCAGCGGGCCGTCCGGGGGTGATTACCAAGACGGGCTTGCATACTTTTGTCGATCCCAGACAGCTCGGCGCGCGCCAAAGCGCGACAGCCACCGAGGATCTGGTGGAGCTGGTAACCATCGGCGGCGAGGAATGGCTGCGCTTCAAGCCCCTGCCGCTCGATATCGTGCTGATCCGCGGCACGACGGCCGATGAAGCGGGCAATGTCACGATGGAGCACGAGGCGATCCCGGGCGAGATGCTGTCGAGCGCGCAAGCGGGCAGGCGGCAGGGGGCGGCGGTGGTGGTGCAGGTCAAGCGCCTTGCCAAATGCGGCACGCTCAATGCCCGTCAGGTGAAGATCCCGGGCATCATGGTCGATTATATCGTGGTCGATCCCGACCAGAAGCAGACCTATGCCACCGATTACAATCCGAGTTTTTCGGGCGAGATGCGTGTCCCGATGGGCGCTATGCAGACCCTGCCATTCGGCGACCGCAAAATTGTTGCGCGGCGTGCGGCGATGGAACTGGTTCCCGGGGCCATCTGCAATCTGGGTGCCGGCATTTCGACGGGCATTTCGACGGTGGCCGCCGAAGAGCATATTCTCGATCAGGTCACGCTTACCAATGAGCAGGGCTTTATCGGCGGCGCTCCGGCCACCGGCGTCGATTCCGGTGCTGCACTCAATTATGATGCGGTGGTCGATCAGCCCTATCAGTTCGATTTCTATGATGGCGGCGGGTTGGACATCGCCTTTCTGTCTTTTGCCGAGGTCGACCCCGAAGGCAATGTCAATGTCAGCCGGTTCGGCGACAAGATCGTCGGCATTGGTGGCTTCGTGAATATCAGCCAGAACGCCCGCAAGGTGGTGTTCAGCGGAACATTCACCTCCGGCGGTCTGGCAATCCAGTCGGGCGACGGCCGTTTGCAGATCGTCACCGAAGGACGCCACAGCAAGTTCGTTTCGAGTATCCAGCAGATTTGCTACAACGCTCCCTTTGCCGCCTCGCAAGGGCGCAAGGCCTTGTTTGTCACCGAGCGTGCCGTGTTCGAGGTCAACGAGCATGGCTTCGAAGTGATCGAAGTCGCTCCAGGTATCGATCTGGAGCAGGAGGTTCTGGCTCGCATGGCTTTCAAACCGAAGATTTCGGCCCATCTGAAACTGATGGATGCACGCATTTTCAAATCCGAACCGATGGATCTGAAGGCCGATATGGCCAAAGCGCCCCAACAGGCGCGCGTGCCCAGACGCTCAATCTAATCTTCGATTGATTGTGACGTCCAATTGCAGAATTGGCCCGAGAACCGACCTCCGTCCTGCCTCCTCGAGGTGATGATCGTGAGGCCTTAAACCGGCTGTTGGCGGCGCTTGCTACTACCAGACTGTCTCTCCGTTTCTCACAAAAAAGTGCTGAAAATCCGGATGTTCGTCCTTGATCAGCTGTTAGAATAGAACGAGACAAATACGGGGCCGGTCAAAGCCATTTTGCTGCATCCGAACATAAGCGCATCTTATCCCGCCACATTTAATCCGTCTTAGCGCGCATGCAGGCGTATGATTAGCCTCACAGGACAGTGTGGGGGTTCATATGCCATTTTCCGATTACAAGACAGCTCTGGTCACAGGTGCCTCCTCGGGGATTGGCGCGGCGGTGGTCGAACGCTTCTGCAAGGAAGGGCTGGAAGTCCATGCTCTGGCGCGCAGCAAATCGGCACTGGAGGAACTGTCTCAACGCACGGGCTGCACCGTCCATGCCATTGATGTCACCGATACCGAGGCCCTGACCGACCTGACCCGATCCGTCCCGTTTGATGTGCTGGTCAACAATGCAGGGGTCGACCGTCCACGCTCGTTTCTGAATGCTCAGGAAGACGACATCGATCTGCTGGTCGATGTCAATTTGCGCGCGGTTTTGCATCTGTGCCGTCTGGTCGTGCCGGGCATGGTGGCGCGCGATCGCGGACATGTCATCAATATCAGCTCGATTGCCGCCGCCTATCACTTCGGCGGCAATTCGACTTATCACGCAACCAAGGCGGCAGTGAGCATGCTGTCGGGCCAGTTGCGGGTCGATGCCTTCGGCAAGCGCGTGCGGGTAACCGAAATCTGCCCGGGCCGCGTCGCCACCGATATTTTCGCCCATGTCCACGGCGACAGCCCCGAAACCCATGAGCGGTTTATCAAAGGCTTTGAACTGCCCGAAGCCAAAGACATTGCCGATGCGATTGCCTTTGCCGTCTCTGCGCCGATTGCCGTCAATATCGGCCATATGGAAATCACACCGACCATGCAGGTGCCCGCGGGGCTGATGACCACGCGCCCCGAAGCACCGCAGACACCCGTGCCAACGACTTCCCCCTCAAGGACGTAGAATGAAGGGATTTGACCTCCTCGCTGTCCTGACCCATCCGCAATTCAGCCAGATGCTGCTGAGCGGCATGAAGATGACGCTGGTCATCGCCTTGGGATCATGGATGCTGGCGATGAGCCTCGGCTTTATCCTGCTTGTCATCCGCATGCTGCCCTTGAAGGCAGCCGATCAGGCGGTCGCGGCCTATGTCTCCTACCACCGCAATGTACCGACGCTGGTCCAGCTGATGCTGTGGTATTTCGGCATTGCCAATATCTTGCCCGCCGGATTGCAAACCTGGCTCGGCGACCACAATGGCGAGGCGATTTTTGCGATTGTCGGATTGGGCCTGTGCCAGGCCGCCTATTTCAGCGAGGATTTGCGCTCGGGCTTCCGCTCGATTCCGCCCGGACAGGACGAGGCGGCCCGTGCCTTGGGCCATAGCTATCTCGGCGCCATGGCCTATGTGCTGCTGCCGCAAGCCTTCCGCCATGCTCTGCCTGCCCTGATCAACCACACGGTGTCCCTGTTCAAGAACAGTTCGCTGGCCATGGCGATCGGGGTGGCGGAATTGACCCATGCGGTCAAGGAAGTCGAAAATCTCAGCTTCCGCGTGTTCGAAGCCTATCTGATCGCGACCGTGATCTATCTGGCCTGTTCGTTGCTGTTGATGGCTTTGGGGGCGTGGCTGAGCCGCGATCCCGCAACCACGGAGGCAGCGTAACAGCATGCTCTCCAACATGATCACCATCATCGAGGACAACTGGCTGCTGTTGCTGATCGGCCAATATCCGAACGGCCCGTTGGGCGGGATTGTATCGACGCTGATCCTGTCGGTTCTGGGCATCGTTCTGGCTTTTCCGCTGAGTGTCTTGATTGCTCTGGCGCGGCTGTCGCACTGGAAGGTTCTCAACTGGCCGGCCACTGCGCTTGTCTATATCGTGCGCGGCGTGCCCTTGCTGATGCTGATCCTGTTGGTCTATTTTCTCGTACCTCTGCTGATCGGCGACAGCGTGCCGGGCTTTGTCACCATGCTGTGCACGCTGGTGATCTATGAGGGCGCGTTTTTGAGCGAGATCGTGCGCGGCGGCATTATTGCCCTTCCTGCGGGGCAGATGGATGCGGCGCGCGCTTTGGGGCACAGCCATGTAGGGGCCATGCGCTATGTGATCCTGCCGCAGGCGCTCTACAATATGATGCCCAGCATCCTGAGCCAGTTTGTCTCGACCATCAAGGAAACCACGCTGGGCTATGTCATCAATGTGCCCGAATTGACCTTTGCCGCCAGCCAGCTCAACAACCGCCTGCTGACCAAGCCGTTCGAGATCTTTGCCATTCTGGCCATTGTCTATTTCATCGTGTGCTGGAGCCTGTCTGAACTGGCCAACCAGCTTGAACAACGCATCGCCAGACAGCGTCTCGGTGAGGATCCCCCGGAAGCCGGCCCGTCCCAGCCAGGCACGGCGCGTATTCAGGGGGCCATATGACACACTTGTCACAACCCTGCGGAATGCGTGAGATGCCCCGAGACCTGTCCGTGATTGGAACGTGCCTATGATCCGGTTTTCCCATGTGAACAAATTCTACGGCAGCTACCAGGCGCTTGTTGATGTGAATGCCACGGTCAACAAAGGCGAGGTTGTGGTGGTGTGCGGACCGTCGGGTTCGGGCAAATCGACGCTGATCCGCACCGTCAACCGGCTGGAGCCGATCCAGTCGGGCGAAGTGCTGTTTGACGGACAGAATGTGCATGCCGAACTGAAAAGTGCGGATCTGAACCGGCTGCGCGCCCGCATCGGTTTCGTGTTCCAGAATTTCAACCTGTTTCCGCATCTTTCGGTGCTCGAAAACATCATGCTGTCACCGGTGCGCGTCAATGCCGTCAAACGGGGTGATGCCAGCCAGACCGCCATGCGGCTGCTAGACCGTGTCGGCCTGGCCCACAAGGCCAAAGCCTATCCCGCGCAATTGTCGGGTGGCCAGCAGCAACGCGTTGCCATTGCCCGCGCTTTGGCGATGGAGCCGCCGGTGATGCTGTTTGACGAACCCACCAGCTCGCTTGACCCCGAAATGGTCGGCGAGGTGCTGGCCGTGATCCGCTCTTTGGCTGCCGATGGCATGACCATGATGTGCGTCACACACGAAATGAATTTTGCCCGCGACGTCGCAGACTGCGTCTGGTTCATGGATGCGGGCAAGATCCTAGAAATTGGGGCTCCGGCTGACTTTTTCTCGAACCCCCAACATCCGCGTGCGCAGCGCTTTTTATCGGATCTGCATGTGCGGTGACCTACCGTTCAATCAAAACCCAGGAGGACACGATGACTGTTAAAAACCATCTTGCAAAAATCGGATTGCTGGTCGGGCTCGGCCTGCTCGGCATGGGAGCCGCGCAGGCGGACCAGCTGCAGGATATCATGGCACGCAAGGAACTGCGTTGCGGCACCTTCTCCGATGTACCGCCTTTCGCAGCCCCCGATGCCAAGACCCGTGAAATGGTCGGCTTCGATGTCGATATGTGCAACGCTGTTGCCAAACGTTTGGGCGTAGCGGCCAAAATCACCCCGCTGTCGGTGGAAGCCCGCGTGCCGGAAGTGAAGCTGGGTCGCGTCGATGTCACCATCGCCAACCTTGCCTACACGCTGGGCCGCGCCGAACAGATCCAGTTCAGCGATCCCTATTATCTCGCCAAGGAAATGCTGGCTGTGAAGGCAAGCGACCCGGGTTCGACCAAGGCCGATTTCAAAGGCAAGCGCATTGCCTCGACCAAGGGTTCGACTTCCGAACTCTCGATCAAGATGAACGAGTCCGAGCCTCTGACCTTCCAGGATACCGGTTCGGTCTATATGGCTGTCCAGCAGAACAAGGCTGTCGGCATGGTCGCCAATACCATGACCATCACCAAGCTGGTCAACGAGTCCAAAACATCCGGCACTGAATTGAAAATGATCCAGGAACCGATGGCCTTCCAGCCGATCGGCGTCGGCATGAAGAAGGACGAGCCCGCTTTGCTCGCCAAGATCAACGAAACTCTCGTGGCGATGGATAAGGCCGGCGAAATCAACGCGCTGTGGGACAAGTGGCTTGGCCCTAACACAGAATTCAAAATGGTGCGCACCGACAAGGTCGTGCCTCTGACCGAGCTGAAATTCACCCCGCTTCCATAAGCGGACGTGATGGCCAATCCGGAAGCTGCCCTTGCAAAAGGGCAGCTTTTTTTATGGGCTATTGTTGGCGCGAGAGCGGTACAATCTGATTGCCGCTGGTCCCGATCACCGTGCGGATGGTTTTGGCCAAATTCAACGCGCCTTCGGTATCGCCATGCAACAGGATCGAGCGCGAGGGCATGGCCAGCTTTTTGCCGGTCACGGTGATGACATGGCCGTCATCGAGTATCCGTTTGACACGCTCGGCAATCGCCGTTGCATCATGGATCACCGCCCCGTCCAGTTTGCGCGACACCAGCAGTCCGTCATCGTCATAGGCGCGGTCGGCCAGAAATGTTGTGGCGACCCGCAGGCCCTGTTCGGCCGCCGCCTCCTCGATGGCGCGGCTGCTCGAGGACACCACCAGCAGGTTCCTATCGAATTCCGCCACCGCCTTGAGCAGGGGTTTGGCCAGCACCGGGTCAGCCGCCGCCATATTGCCGAGTGCCCCGTGGAAGCTCATATGCGTCATCGAATGGCCGACCGAGCGGGCGATGCCGTCCAGCGCGCCCAGTTGATAGATCACCATCGCCGCCAACTCATACGGATCGATCTGCATGACACGGCGGCCAAAACCCTGACGGTCGGGAAATCCGACATGCGCGCCGACATCGACGCCGAGCGACAGGGCCTGCCGCACCCGTTCGCGCATGATCAGCGGATCACCGGCATGATAGCCGCAGGCAATATTGGCCGAGGAAATCAGCGGCATCAGCGCTTCGTCCTGCCCCATCGGCCAGGGACCAAAACCTTCCCCCAGATCGGCATTCAGATCGATTTCCATGGACAAACCTCTTGCCGCTAGAGCGGACGCAATTCGAACAGTGGCGTTGCATAGCCGACCAAGCTGCGGTCGGCACTCGAATAGTTTACAAAAATGCCATCCTGCGGGGCAACAACCGGCACCACCAACACCCCAACTTGCAGCAGGCCGACAAGTTGGCCTTGCGCAACCAGCGTTTCCGGCTCCACCACGGGATGCCTTTGCAAGGGATGATGCGTCAGAAACACTCCGGCATGGGGAGCGGACACGGCCAAAGCCGGACGCGTGGAGGTGATCGTCAACGTGGTTTTACCACCCTCGTTGCGGATCAGCCATTGGCCGTCCGGTCCGCTCAGTTCCAGCATGGCGATGTCGGTTCCGGCAAGCCAGCCTGCCACCACCGCGGCCTGATCATTGGTCATGGCCAGCCCCCTTCTGCACAGTCCGGCCCAAGGCCACCATACGGCGCACCTCATCGAGCCAGTCCGTCACATCCTGCAAGGCCTCGACAGCCTCCGCCCAGGTCACCTCAACAAAGCGGATCGGACTGCCAATCGGTGCCTGCCCGAGCCGCCACAAATCGGCATCGATCACCGTGCCGATTTTCGGATAGCCGCCGGACGGCTGGGCATCGCGCATCTGGATGATCGGCTGGCCGCCATGCGGCACCTGGATCACCCCGGGCACAATGCCGTGCGAGCGCAATTCCAGCGGCACTTTCGGCTCGATCATCGGTCCCGACAACCGATAGCCGTAACGGTCGCTTTGCGATGTGATTTTCCAGTTCTTCGCCCAGAATTCGGCACAGGAGTGATCGGTAAAGGCCTCGTATTCAGCAGCCCGCAACACGCGGATTGCTTGCGTGCCTTCCACCATCAGCGGCATCGACAAAGCCGGCGGCACCACGCCCATTCCGGCGGGGCAATGCACATCAGACGCAACCCCGACTGGCAGGTGATCACCCTGCTGCAAGGTGCGCCCGCCATGGCCGCCGAACTGCCCGCGCAATTGCGTGCTGCGCGATCCCAGAGCCAAAGGCACATCAATGCCGCCCGCCACGCAGAGATAGACACGGCTGGCCTGCCAGCGGCTTGGTCCGCCGCGCTCGACCGTCAACACCTGCCCCGCCTGCACAGGAGCAACCAGCCAAGGCAGCAATGGCACCTCGTCAAGCCGCGCCAGATGGTCGGCCCCTGTCAGCACAATCGTGCAGGAGTGATGGAACCGGACCTTGAACGGGAGAATCGGAATTTCGACGGCAGCCGCATTGTCGTCATTGCCGAGCAGAATATTGCCTGCGGTAAGCGCGAGCCGGTCCATCGCGCCCGAATGGCTGACCCCCCAGCCCAAAGCACCGAAACGGCCAAGATCCTGAACGGTTGCCAAAGCGGTTGATGACAATATTTCGATCATTGCACCACCCTCTCGATCCGGAAGCGGATGCAATCACCGGGCTGCAACAGGGTGGGGGGCTGTTTGGTGACGTCGAAAAACGACAGGCTGGTCGAGCCGATGGTGTTCCAGCCGCTCGGCCCGTCGGACGCCGAAACGCCGGTCTGGAAACCGCCGATCGACACTGCTCCGCCGGGAATTTTCAGCACAGGCGTTTTGCGGCGTGGCGTGGCGATCCGGTGATCCATGCCGCCGAGATAGCAATAGCCGGGATGGCTACCCAGCGCATAGACCGGGTAGAGCGGGGCGCAGTGGATCTCGGCAATCTCTTGCGCATCCAGTCCGGTATGGGCCATCACATCGGCCATATGCGGACCCGTCTCGCCGCCATACACGACCGGAAGCTCGATGGTGCGGCCTTCCACCGCCATCGGCTTGGCCCTGCGCCAAGCATCCAGAAGCCCCCTGATCAGTGGCTGCGGATCAAGCGGCGGCTGGCGAAAGCACAGCATCAGATTGTTCATGCCCGGCACGGCCTCCAGCACTTCGGGCCAGTTGCAGACCTCAGCCGACAGAGACCAGATCCTCTGCTGCGTTTCCAGCGAGGTTTCGCCATGGGCTTCCAGCAACAAAGCGGTGGTGCCAAGCATGCTGATGACAGGATCATGCGCCATGGGGCTGGTCCTTGCTTGCATTGCCCTGTTTCAGCCAGCTTTCGAGATAATGGATATCCACCCCGCCGGTGATGAATTGCGGATCACGCACAAAGGCCCGATGCAGCGGCAGATTGGTCTTGATACCTTCGATGTTCATTTCATCAAGTGCCAGAACCAGCCGCCGCAAGGCGATCTCGCGGGTGTCGCCATGCACGATAAGTTTGGCGATCATCGAGTCGTAATGGGGAGGCACCCGATAGCCGGCACAGGCATGGCTGTCGATCCGCACACCCGGACCACCCGGCATGTGCCAGGCTGTAATCACACCGGGCGACGGCGCGAAGGTTTCGGGGTCTTCGGCATTGATACGGCACTCGAAGGCATGGCCGCGCTCGGTTACATCTCTCTGGCGCAGCGTCAGAGGCTCGCCCAAAGCCACACGGATTTGCTGTTCGACAATGTCAATTCCTGTGACCATTTCGGTGACGGGATGCTCGACCTGCAGCCGCGTGTTCATTTCGATGAAGAAAAAAGCGCCATCCTCCATCAGAAATTCGAAGGTCCCCAAGCCGCGATAGCCGAGCCGCTCGCAGGCTGCCACACAGCGCGCGCCGATTTCGGCGATGGTTGCAGAAGCAATCCCGATGGCGGGGGCTTCTTCCAGCATTTTCTGGTGGCGGCGCTGCGGAGAGCAATCGCGGCTGCCCAGCCACAGCGCGTGGCCCATGCCATCGGCCAGAACCTGGATTTCGACATGGCGCGGATGGGCCAGATATTTTTCCATATAGATCTCGGATGCGCCGAAAGCACGGCGCGCCTCTTCGCGTGTCAGCGACAAGGCATCCTTCAATTCTGCCTCTTGCGCGACGATCCGCATGCCCTTGCCGCCACCCCCGCCTGCCGCCTTGATGATAACGGGATAGCCGATCCGGCGGGCCGTGGCGCAACTGCTGTCATAATCGGCATCAAGCGCGTGGTCGGGTCCGGGCACGCAGGGCACGCCCGCTTCGATCATCAA
>CANFLM010000045.1 GCA_947447895.1 Hyphomicrobiales bacterium | reverse complement strand
GCAGCCGTTCGCGCAGAAACACCTGCCGCAAATTGCTCAAGTAACCGCTTTTGAATACTTGGTAAAAGTCTGCTTTTTCGCCTTTTCCTAACCATCTGACATAAATAGCCTTTTTCTGCTATCTATGTCAGCCCCTAATTTTTTTATCCTTTTCAATAACCACAGATTGATTTGGAAACGCTGTTTTGAATGGACAACAGGATTGACCTCGAGCAGAGCAAGGTTCCTAAAAATCCACTGCGGCACGTCGGGACCCGCATCCCTAATTCCAAGGATTACAAAGCTGTCTTGTCGGAGGTGGCGGAGCAGAAATCAGCCGTGAGGTTCTCCATGGATCCACTCGGCACTCGGCATGACGGCTCCGCGGTTGAATGCGCCGCTGAAATTAGACTTGCCCATATCAGCCTACTGCATCAAATTCAGGCAAGAAGGTGTCTACGAATCTAGGGGCCATTCAAAACAACTCCTGACACAAGGATCTCAAAAGATGACATTGAACGGTTCTGTCAAAAATCTCGGTGGAATTCATGCGGCTTTGCTGACCCCTTTCGATAAAGACGACGCCATCGACCGGAAATCGACCGAAGCCCTTGTCGAATTTATCATCCGCCAAGGCGTGAATGGCCTCTATGTTGGCGGCAGTTCCGGTGAAGCGATGCTGCAGAGCATCGACGAGCGGGCTGCATGTCTACGCCATGTTGCCGACTGTGCCAGAGGCAAGCTCAAGCTGATTGCGCATGTCGGAGCAGTTGCGACCCGCGATGTTTTAAAACTGTCAGAGGTGGCTCATTCATCCGGCTATGAGGCAATCTCGGCTGTGACACCTTACTATTACCCGTTCTCCCGCGCGGAAGTGATGGCGCATTATCGGACTGTTGCCGACAATGCGGCCTTGCCCCTGATCATCTATAATTTTCCGGCCATTACACAGGCCTTCAGTGTGGCTGAATTGGCAAATTTGCTTCAGCACAAAAATATCATCGGCGTCAAACACACTTCGACAGATCTGTTTGCATTGGAGCGGTTGCGCAGGCACTGCCCGGACGCATTGATCTATAACGGCTATGACGAAATGTGGCTTGCCGGCCTGAGCATGGGTGCCAGCGGTGCGATTGGCACAACGTACAATCTCATGGGTGATCTGTTTGTCGCGATCACAAACCTGCATGAACAAGCCCACAATGCACAAGCTTTGGAACTCCAAAAGATAGCCAACGTCATCATCGAGGCTTTGATCGAAGTCGGGGTCATCCCCGGCTGTAAAATGGCTTTGGACATGATGGGTGTTCCAGTCGGCATAGCCCGGCCGCCATTCAGGCAACTGACGGGTGAAGACAGGGCACGTCTGGAAACGGCCCTTACGCCACTTTTGAAATGGCGCGAAGGTCAGGCATGACCGTTGTGTGGTCCAAAATTGCGCAGGCTTGAGGCTTAACTTTCCCGGCGGGATCAAGCCACAGGTCGGCGGACGTCACGGCGAGCCTTTGACGGGCAAGTCCTGACCCCGCACCCTGGTCAGCCCTGGGCCAGAATGGCGTCGGCGATGGCGGTGCCACTGGTCCATGCGGCCTCGACCCTGGGGCCTATACACCAATCACCACCCAGATAGAGCGTCCCGTCGGCGCTGCACAGAAACGGCTGGCCCAAAGCCTGCGTCACCCTTGCATAGCGCCAGCGATGCGCCGCGGCATGGGTCACACGGTCAGATGCTACTCCCAGACGTTCGCACAGGAGCGGCACCATCAAGGCGGCAATCTCCTCGGGGGTCTTTTCCAGATGTGCGGCGCTAAACGCCTCGCCCGCTTGGGCCACCCACAACGCACCGAGCCCCTGAGGCCGACCAGGCTTGGAACTGTCCAGCGCGATCCATGACAGAGGATCATCGGAATTCTTCAGGGTGATAAAGGGCGGGGGTGCCGCCACAGCAGCCATCAAGGTCAGGCACGGGGCCAGTCGCACCGGAGCCAATCCTGCCACCAACGGATGATCTTGTCCCAAAAGACCGGCCACCTGTGGGGCCGGAACAGTCACAACCACGCGGGCGGAACGCAACGAGCTATTTTCCAGATCCAGCACCCAACCGTCGCCAACCTGCTGCAACCGGGTTACCAGCGACTTCTGCCGTATGTCCAGCCCGGCTGCCAGCGCTTTGGGGATCGCCGACATGCCCGTCACGCCAACGCTGTGCGTGCGCCCCCCGCCATCCTGCCAGTCCGCCACCGAAAGGGTCCCCAACACAGCCGCAAATTCAGCGCTATGGGCGTTGACGAACTGCGCACCATGGTCGAATTGCATGGTGCCCTCGCGGCGCGTGGCCACCCGTCCACCAATGCCTCGCCCCTTGTCCAGCACAATTGAGGCCTGCCCCGCATCCGCCAAACGCCGCGCACAGGCCAGTCCCGCCATACCCGAACCGATGATCACAATCATGACTTCACCTTCTTCATTCCACTCGGGTTATGATGATTGCATTGGGCAAACCACACCAAGGCATGGGCCAGATCCGGCTATCCAAATCTCGTCACCCTTCATACATGATGATGCAAGCATCGGACGGACCAAGGCCAGTCTGATCCAATCAATCCTGCTGATTACCATCTATGGCATGGCTTGTCGCAATCTGCGTGGACACCGTCCTCACGGTTAACACAGCCAAGATATTGGAGCCGGGCCACTATCCTTCGGTAAAAAATAGCGTCAAATTAATCAATTTTTTCTATTAAAATTTTAATTTCATTATTTAATTTTGATTTTTAAATGAAAAAATGTTTTCGCTATTATATACGAAATCTCTTTTAAATTGACTTATTGATTTCAAAAAATTTAAAGATGTATTTTTATTAGGCATCAACCAATCGTGCAGCTCAATAATTATCAAAGGAAACAAGTCAATCCAGCCCGTATTTATTTCAAATAAATTCTCCTCTCCCCCTTCAATATCGATTTTAAAAATAAAAGGAACATATCCTGCTTCGATTTTCTCGCCGATAATCCGTGAAACGGATTGACGGTTGCAGAGACCATTCGGGTCATTTTGTGTTTGATAACCCCATTCCCCATGACCAGGATCGACAATAGATACCTGATCGTCAACCGATCCTATGGCTGCTTCCCTGATATCAACATCCAGGCCATTCGTATTTTTTTTCAATAATTTAATGTTATCGCTATCAGGCTCGAATGCAATGACATGACTGTTTGGAAAATTGTCCATAAACCATAAAACGCTGGCACCAATATTTGCGCCTGCATCGATGATTAAAGGCTTTTTATTTTGATTTAAAATCGCATTATATGAATCAATGATATCACTCTGCCTCTTTGATTTACGCAAAGAATATTCTTTTTTGACGAATATCTGCTTAATGACGCCGCAGTCTGCTTTTGTTCCGCGGTGTTTAAAAACTCTGTACTGACCGCTATGAATTTTGAAATAAAAATAATTTGAAAATACAGTGCCTACAAAAAACAATATTTTATCATTTAACTTTTTAAACATTACAAAGCACCCGCACTCACTCAATCAGTTATTCTACATTTATATTTTCCGCTATAGATTTGTCTATCGTTTTTTAATGCCGGTCCTTCAAATCAATTCAAACAATCCTTTCATTCAGGATGAGCGTTCTGGATGATTCAATTATTATCGGGATAAAGGACCCGCTTCACCCCACCCTAGCGAGCAACCGCCTGAGCCTGCCCGTGAAGCGCGCTGTAATGGCATCGCGCGCATGATGATGGCCGTGCTGGACACAGGGCTGACCGTTGACCGTGACGGAGTGGATGGCGTTGCGGTCGGCCACGAAGACCAGCGCATCTAGCCAATGGCTTTGGGGCAGCGGGGCCAATGTCGGATGGGTGAGGTCAAGGGTGACCCAATCGGCCTGTGCGCCGATACGCAAGGCGCCGACCGGCTGTTGCAGGGCCTGCGCACCACCCTGCAGGGCCTTTGCATAAAGATCGAAACCGGTGGAATGGCCCTCTGCGCCAGCCATCAGGTTGCGACCGCGATGGAGCAGGCGCTGGCCGTATTCCAGACAGCGCAATTCGGCAAAAGCTGAAATGGCGACATTGGAATCGGAGCCGACCCCCCATGCGCCGTTCAAGGCCTGATAGGAAGGGGCGTTGAAAAAGCCGTCACCCAGATTGGCTTCCGTGACCGGGCACAGACCCGCCACCGCGTTTGAACGTGCCAGTGCTTGCGTTTCGGATTCACTCATATGGGTCGCGTGGATCAGACACCAGTTTGCATCCACGCCGTGATGGTTGAACAGCCATTCGACAGGCCGCTGGCCCGACCATGCAAGGCAATCGTCGACCTCCTTGACCTGTTCGGCAATGTGGAGATGAACCGGTCCCGGCAAGCCTGCCTCCAGCAAAGCGGCGAGCATGTCGGGGGTCACGGCCCTGAGGCTGTGAGGCGCAATGCCAATTGCGGCATGCGGCAGGTCCCGCAACGCCACCGCACTGGCCTCATGCAAGGACAGATAGGAATCAAGATCGTTATAGAACCGCCGTTGCTGGTCGGCGACGGGCTGGCCGCCGAAGCCGCCTTGCGCATACAGCACCGGCAGCAAGGTCAGGTTGATGCCGGTTTGCTGCGCGGCCGCAACGATCCGGACAGCCAGTTCGGCGCGATTGCCATAGGCACGCCCTTGGGGATCGTGATGCAGATAGTGGAATTCGGCCAGACTGGTAAAGCCGCCTTCCAGCATCTCCATCATCGCCATGGCCGCGATGGCTTCGACATCATCGGGGTCGAGATGTTCGAGAAAACGGTACATCACCTGTCGCCAGGTCCAGAAGCTGTCACCGCTCGGCCCGCGCGTTTCGGCAAGGCCCGCCATGCCGCGCTGGAAGGTGTGGCTGTGCAGATTGGGCAGTCCAGGAATCGTTGCCCCCGCAATCCGTGCAACCCCGGCTAGCTGTTGCGGGGTCGGTTGTGCGGTCAGGGATGTGATCAGACCATCTGTGATGCCGACCAGCACCCCGCGATGCCAGCCGTCAGGCAGCAAGGCATGTTCAAGCAACAGGGTCTGGCTCATGATCACTTATCCTTCACAGTTTTCTGGTCTGAAGTTTGTGTAAAACACTATCCGCTTTTGCAAAGACTGGTCCATTTATTCGGCATTGAAAAGGCGGATGATCCGCCGATAGGACTTTACCCGCATCTGTGATCGGCTAATGTCACAGGAGCAAAGAGCAGAGATGACCCATGAACCAACTCCCCGATTGGCTGAAACTGCGGCGCGGCGAGGCTCCGCTGGTGATCAGCCTCCCCCATACCGGCACGGATATCCCGGCACCGATGCAGCCTGCTTTACGATCGCTCTGGCTGGCGCGCAAGGATGCCGATTGGTGGATCGACACCCTCTATGATTTTGCCGGCGAACTCGATGCCACCGTGATCCGCACCTCGGTGTCGCGCACGGTGATCGACGTCAACCGCGATCCCTCCGGCCTCTCGCTCTATCCCGGCCAGGCCACGACGGAATTATGTCCCACAACCAGTTTTGACGGCGAGCCGCTCTATCATGACGGACACCAACCCGATGCCGCCGAGATCGAGCGGCGCAAGGCGGCGTATTTCACGCCCTATCATGACCTGTTGGACCACGAAATCGCCCGCCTGCGCGCGCAGCATCCGAAAGTGGTGCTCTATGATTGCCATTCGATCCGCTCGGTGATCCCGCGCCTGTTCGATGCCACGCTGCCGCATTTCAACATCGGCACCAATAGCGGTCTGGCTTGCGATGACGCCCTGACACAGGCGGTTGAGGCCCACTGCGCGGCATCGGGTCTGGACGTGGTGGTCAATGGCCGTTTCAAGGGCGGGTCGATCACCCGTCTCAACGGCAAGCCCGAAGCGGGCGTGCATGCCATCCAGATGGAACTGGCCTGCAGGACCTATCTCGACGAACCGCTCGGGGCCGTGAGCGAACAGAACTGGCCCACCCCCTATGATCCGGCCTATGCAGCCCCTGTAAGGGCGACGCTGCGGACCATCCTGCAGAGCTGTCTGGACTTTGCACGCTCATGAGCCTGACACTGATCCCGCAAAGCGGCTTTTGTGCGATGCCATGGAAGAATGGCGGCGGCACCACCATCGAGATTGCCGCCTCGCCGCACGGGGCGGGGCTTGACCGTTTCGACTGGCGCGTCAGCATGGCACGGGTTGAAGGCTCGGGGCCCTTTTCGGTCTTTGAAGGCATTGACCGCTGCCTGTGCGTGTTGGGCGGAGCGGAGATTGTTCTGAAACCGTTCGGGCGGGGCCACGTGACCCTCACACAGGACAGCCCGCCCTATGCCTTTCCGGCCGACCTCGCGCTCGAGGCCGATGTACTGGATGGACCGATCACCGATCTCAACGTCATGACCCGACGCGGTCGCGCCCGCGCCTTTGTTTCGCGTTTGATCGGCACGCAACCGCTGGCCTTCACCGGCATGGCGGATGTGACGCTGATGATGCTGCAGACAGACTGTCATGCCGTAAGCGGCAACCTGACCATCGAGGCCGTAAGCGGGGACGTGCTGCGTCTGGATGGACGTGGTTCATCCTGCACGGTGTCAGCGCGTGACGCGTCAGTGCCATTGGGCCTGTTCCTGATCGAGTTGTGGCAGACGGGTCAGAACTAGAGCCGGCCTGTCAGGCGGTCGGATCGGCATCCATGACCAGATGGCCGCCGCCCAGATCCCGCCACTGGCGCACAGGCGGCACGAAGCCGACCGGCCGCAGGGGACTTGGAATTTCTGTCAGCGTCAATCCACGGCGCATGGCGCGGCGCTCGGGATCAGGCACCGGCACAGCCGCCATCAGTTTGCGCGTATAGGGATGGGCGGGATTGTTGATGACCGATTGGCGCGGACCGATTTCGACAATCTCGCCAAGATACATCACCGCCACCCGATGGCTGACCCGCTCGACCACCGCCATGTCATGCGAGATGAACAGATAGGCCAGTCCCATCTCGGCCTGCAATTCCATCATCAGATTGACCACCTGGGCCTTGATCGACACGTCGAGCGCCGACACAGCCTCGTCGGCCACGATCAATTTCGGCTTGAGCGCGAGCGCGCGTGCGATGCACAGACGCTGGCGCTGGCCGCCTGAAAATTCGTGCGGATAGCGGTCGGCCATATCGGGTGACAGGCCGACACGCCGCAGCAATTCGGCCACCCGTTCGCGCGCCTCAACGGGCCCGGCCAGACCGTGCACGATGATGGGCTCGGCAATCGCGGCCCCCACCGATTTACGCGGGTTCAAACTGGCAAAGGGATCCTGGAAAATCATCTGCATGTTCTGGCGGGCGCGGCGCAAGCCCTCCTTGTCGAGCGCGCCGACATCCTCGCCGTCGAACAGAACCTGCCCGGCCCGCGGTTCGACCAGCCGCAACACGGAGCGACCCGTTGTCGATTTGCCGCAACCCGATTCCCCGACCAGAGCCAGCGTCTCGCCCGCATGCAGATCAAAGGAGACATTCTCCACCGCATGGACCCGCGCCGTGACCGAGGCAAACAATCCAGAACGCACATCGAAAGAGGTGACCAGATTTTTGACTTCGAGCAAGGGCTTGGACGTCGCATCCACGCTGAGGTCGCATTGCGGCGGCGGGATCGGCAGGCCGGTTTGCGGATCAATGATGGCAAAGGGTTTGGGCTCCACCTCGTCACGCATCGCGCCCAGCCTCGGGACGGCGGCGAGCAAAGCACGGCTATAGGGATGCTGTGGCGCGCGGAACAGGGCGGCGGTTTGCCCTTCCTCGACCTTCTTGCCCTTCAGCATGACCACGACCCGGTCGGCCGTTTCAGCCACAATGCCCATATCATGCGTGATGAAGATGACGGCCATGCCTTCTTCTTCCTGCAGCAGTTTGATCAGCTCCAGAATTTCGGCCTGGATGGTGACATCCAGCGCCGTTGTCGGCTCGTCGGCAATCAGCAGATGCGGACGACAGGCCAGACTCATGGCAATCATCACCCGCTGGCGCATGCCGCCCGACAACTGGTGCGGGTAATCATCCAGACGCCTTGCTGCCCCCGGTATCCGCACGCGCTCGAGGATCCGCAACGATTCCGCCCGCGCGGCTTGCGGCTCCAGTCCGCGATGGTATTTGAGCGTTTCGCCAATCTGGAAGCCGATGGTCAACACCGGATTGAGCGAGGTCATCGGCTCCTGGAAAATCATCGCCAGCTCGTTGCCGCGCAAATGGCGCATGCGGTCTTCGGGCAGGGTCAGCAGATTGTCACCGCCAAACAGGATCTCACCTTCGGTGCGGCTGTTGGCTTGCGGCAACAGCCGCATGGTCGACAGAGCGGTGACGCTCTTGCCCGAACCCGATTCACCGACCACTGCGACGGTTTCGCCCGCGCCGACATCGAAGGACAGATTTTCAACCACCGAACGCCATTCGCCATCCACCCGAAACGAGGTGGTCAGATTGCGGATCGACAGCAGGGGCTGCGGGGACAAAGGCGCGCTCATGCTTCGCCTTTCAGTTTCGGATCGATGGCGTCACGCAATCCGTCACCCAGCAGGTTGAGGGCGAAGACCACTATCAAAATGGCCGTGCCAGGTGCCAGCACCAGCCAGTAGCTGTCGAGAATGTTTTCGAACCCTTCGCGGATCATGCCGCCCCATGTCGGGATCGGCGGTTTGACGCCAAGGCCGATAAAAGCCAGCGAGGCCTCGGTGCGGATCGCATTGGCCAGCCAGAGCGAGCCCATCACCAGAATTTCCGGCAGGATATTGGGCAGGATGTGGCCCAGCAAAATCCGCGTGTCCGAAAAGCCGAGCGCACGGCAGGCATCGACGAATTCGCGCTCTTTCATCGCAATGGTCGGGGCCCGTGCGATCCGGGCAAATGGCGGGATCGAGGTCAGGGCAATCGCGACAATGATATTGGTCATCGACGGGCCCAGCATGGCGACAATGATCAGGCCCAGAATCAGCGAGGGGAAGGCCAGCAGGATATCCATCAGCTGCATGATCAGCGTATCGAGCCGCCCGCCGCGCCAGCCGGCGATCATGCCGATGGCCGAGCCGACCACCATCGAAAGGGCTGTCGAGGCCAGACCAATGATCAGGGAGATCCGTGCCCCGTAGACCAGACGTGCATAGATGTCGCGGCCGTAATAATCGGTGCCCAGCCAGTTGTCTTCGGAAGGTGGTTTCAACCGCAACATCACATTCTGGTCGAGTGGATCCAGCGGGGCGATCCAAGGCGCAAAAATGGCGGCCAGCACCACGATCACGAAAATCACCAGACCGACCCACGAGGTCTTGTTGGTGTTGAAAGCCCGCAGGGTCGATTTCAGGATCGCACGGGTGGGAGACAAGGCTTCGCTCATTTGAATTTCACCCGCGGATCGGCAATGCCATAGGCAATATCGGTGGCGAGATTCACCAAGACAACCACCAGCGTATAGATCACCATCATGCCTTGCAGCATGGTGTAATCGCGCTGGTTCAGCGCCCCGACAATCAGCTTGCCAAGCCCCGGACGGCTGAACACGATCTCGGTCAGCACCGAATTGCCGATCAGGATACCGAGATAGAGCCCGATAATGGTGATGACCGGAATCAGCGCATTGCGCAGGGCATGACGCCACACGACCACCGACCACGGCACGCCTTTGGCACGCGCGGTGCGGACATAATCCTCCTGCAGCACTTCCAGCATCGCCGAACGGGTGACGCGGGTAATATAGGCCGCGGTAATCAGACCCAGATTGATGGCGGGCAGGGTAATGGATTCAACCCAGGCCGACAGGCTCCCGGATTTCGCGCTGATAACCGGGAACCAGTGCAGGCCGATCGAAAAGGCCAGCAGCAACAGCAAGGCCGACACGAAAGGCGGAAAAGACAGGCCGAGCAGCGAGCCGATGCGGGCCGCATAATCGGTGAAACGGTTACGCCGCACCGCAGCCGCCACACCCAGAGGCACACCGATCACCACCCCGATGACCAGCGATAAGAAAGTCAGTTCCAAAGTCCAGGGCAGTACATTGAGAACCTCCTGGATCACAGGACGCCCCGTCATCATCGACGTGCCCCAATCACCGCCCAAGGCTCCCCAGACGAAAACAACATATTGGTGATAGAGTGGCAGGTTGAGCCCGAGCCGCTCGCGCAAAGCCTCGATGGCTTCGCGGCTGGCCTGATCGCCCAGGATCACTTGGGCAGGATCACCCGGTACAATCCGCACCAGCACAAACACGAGCGTCAGCACAGCGAACAGCGTGATCACCGCAAAACCCAGACGTCTGATCAAAAAAGCGGTCATGCGGCTCCACTCAAAAAAAGATCGGGCGCAGCCTCAGCCACGCCCGATCCCGAATCAGGCTTATTTCGTGAACTTGGTTTTTTCTGTCACGGGCGGCGACAGGTTGAGCGAGCCGTTCAGCTCGTAACCGAGATCAAGATTGTCTTTCCACGCCCACAGCTGCAGCTGCTCGTAAACCGGAATACCGCAGACATTGGTGACCAGCTTTTCCTGCGCGCTCTTCCACAGGGCCTTCTGCTTGGCGGCATCCGTCTCCACCCGTGCGGCACGGATTTCGCTGTCCGCAACATTGCAGAAGGTGAAATTGGTGATCGCGGTCGGTGTGCCGATGTTGGAGGCCGAGTCATAGAACTGCGTCAGATAGACATCGGCAACAGGGAAGCGGGCGGCCTGATAATGCACGATCGGCGACAGACCCTTGCGGATCTGCGCATGGAAGGTGGCATGTTCGACCAGTTCGATTTCGAGATTGATATTGGCCTTCTTCAACTGCGCCTGCACGGCTTCGATGAAGGTCTGCATCCCCGTCAGTGTGGTGTGGATGGTTTTCACCGTCACACCGTTCGGGTAGCCGGCTTCGGCCAGCAAGGCCTTGGCTTTGTTGACATCATAGGCATAGAGCGGTGACTTCTCGTCGGTGCCGAGATAGCCCGACGGAACAACCGAGACAGCCTCGCGCGAAGAGCCCGCACCCTTGAACTGGACAATCGCCTTGCGGTCGATGGCATGGGCAATGGCCTGGCGCACGCGGATATCATCGAGCGGCTTGCTGGTGATGTTGAGATAAAGGGCGGACAATTCGCCCGGCTCCATCGCCTTCACCTTCACGCCCGGCAATTTCGAGGTGCGGTCGACCCAGGTCTGGTCCTGCTTGCCGTAGATCATGTCCAACTCGCCGGACTGGAAGGCCAGATCGCGGCTGGAGTCAGCCGGAATATAGCGGTAGGTGATGTCTTCCAGCACAGGGGCGCCACGGAAATACTGCTTGTTGGCCGTCAGCTTCACGAATTGCTGCGGCTGGTATTCGGCAAACTGGAAAGGACCGGTGCCGACCGGCTTCTTGCCGAAATTCTCGCCCATCTCTTCAGCTGCCTTTTTACAGACCATGTTGCCGCCATTGATATTGGCGACATAACCCAGAAAGCCCGCGACCGGATTTTTCAAGGTGATCTTCAACGTGCTCGCATCCACAGCCTCGACCTTGTCGACGGCGGCGAAATCACCCGAATAGGAGGAAGTCGCCTTGTTGGAAGCGCGCTTGATCGAATAGGCCGCATCTTCCGCGCTGAACGGACCATAGCCGTGGTGGCACTGGACGCCGGACCGGATCTTGAAGGTCCATTCGGTGCCATTGGCATTGGTGGTCCAGCTTTCGGCCAGATCGGGCTCGATGAAATCGGGGCTGGCCTGCCCGGGCTTCACCCGCACCAGACCGTTGAAAATATAGTTCAGCAAGCCTTTGTCGGGTGTGGTGGAGGCCAGATGCGGATCAAGCTTGCCCGCATCGGCCGAGCCCATGCCGATCACCAACGACTTTTTCTGTGCATGGGCCGGATCAAGCCCGAAACCCGCCGAAAGCCCTGCCGCAACGGCCAAGCCCAAAATCATATGTCTTTTCATTCGCGCATCCCCCAAACAAGCCCAAAGCCGGAAACCTGATTGTGACCGCAATCAGGCCCATGATGCAAGCCCTCTCTGCACAATGATTATGCAGCACAATGATCTGCTCATTTACCGGCAGCCTCTTCTAACAACCGGCATGACGGGTTAGGCTGATGCGGCTATTCTCGATTGTCTCTTGATCCTGCCGGAGAGCCCCAGCATGACAAACCCCTTTTGGTGGGACGCCGCCCCGCGCGAGGCCGAACAGGCACTCACGCTGCCCGCACGGGCCGATTGCGTGGTCGTCGGGGCTGGCTATGCGGGCCTCAATGCCGCATTGACACTGGCACGCGCCGGACGCTCGGTGGTTGTGTGCGAGGCGGGCCCGCCCGGCTTCGGCGCCTCGAGCCGCTCCGGCGGCATGATCGGCCACGGGCATCGCCTGTCTTATTCCAACCTGATTGCACTGCACGGTGCGGCCCAAGCCAAAGCCCTGATCGGCGAAGGCATGGCCTCGCTCGATTACGTCAAACAGCTGATCGGCAGCGAGGGGATCGACGCCCGTTTGACCGCCGTCGGCCGTTTGCGCGGTGCCTGGACGCCGGCTGATTACGAGACCATGGGGCGCGAAGCCGATTTGTTGAGCCGCGATCTCGGCCTGCCGGTCGATGTGGTCCAAAAAGCCGATATGCGCAAGGAAATTGCCACAGACAGCTATCAGGGCGGGCTGGTGTTCCACAGCCATGGCGGCGTCCATCCGGCTTTGTTCCAGCAAGGTCTGCTGGCTGTGGCGCGCAAGGCAGGCGTGCAGATTGCAGGTTTTACCCCTGTCAGCCGCATCGAAACGATCGGGGACCACTCCCGTGTCCATACTGCGCACGGTGTCGTCACGGCCCGCGATGTGATCGTGGCCACCAATGGCTATTCGACCCGGCCCGTACTCGATTTCGCCCGCCGTCTGGTACCGATGCCGAGCTTTTTGATCGCCACCGAGGAGATCGGCGAAAACCACGTGCGCGATCTGATCCCGAATTTGCGGATGATTGTCGAGACACGCGAAAAGCATCTCTATTACCGCCCATCCCCCGATGGCAAACGCATCATTCTGGGGGGACGCGCCGCCTTGCATCCGATTGATCTGGAGGAAGCCCGATCGCGCCTGCGCAAGGAACTGGTGGCCCTGTTTCCCTCGCTGGAGCATACCGCGATCAGCCATGTCTGGACCGGCAATATCGCCATGACACGGTCGGACCTGCCCGGCATCGGCAAGCTCGGCGGGCTCTGGTATGCGCTGGGCTGCAACGGATCGGGGGTGGCACTCATGCCCTATCTGGGCCACAAGCTGGCATTGAAAATTCTGGGGGATCGCGATGGCGCCACCGCCTTTGACGACATCCCGTTCAAAGCCATCCCGTTTTATGACGGCCGCCCGTGGTTCCTGCCGCTGCTGACAGCATGGTACCGCGGACGCGACTGGCTCAGAGGCAATTAACGGCTGACGGCAATGCCGTATTGTCCGGCCGCCGTTTCGACCCAATGCCACAAATCGCCCGCCATCGAACGCATGCAGGACATCTCGAACACTCTGTCTGCATCCACCGAAATCTGGATCGACAAGGCACCCAGCAGCGTCACCCGGCCCGAACCGGGCGGGAAGGCAATCGGATCGCAGTCGATCATCACGCCCTTGGCCAGCACATCCAGAACATTCGGCCCCGACAGCTGCAACGAGGCCCGCGAGCCGGTCTGCTCGATCACGGTAGCCTCAGCCCCGAACAGGCGGGCAAGGGCCTCGCCTGAAGGCGCCGTTGCGCTCTCGATAAAAAACTGGTCGGGCGCAATCGGCAAGATCGACATGCCATCGCGCAAATGACGCTGACCGAGGTTCAACGCAGCCGCCCCGGATTGCGCTGCCGGACAGATCACACTGGCGGCAAAACCGTGATCGAGCAAACGCACCCGCAGGCCGGCATTGTCTACCGCTTTGCCATAAGAGCCGGGTTCAACAAGTCCGTGCCAGACCGAGCGTCTCACCAATAAGGCCTCATCCATGCAGCCGTTCTCCCTTCGGATCGACAAAGACCGGCGAGACGATCTCGACCACCGTATCCAGACCGCGAAGCGCATCATAAGCGCGCACCCGTTCGCCGATACGCTGCGGTCCGTTCTGCAACAGACCCAGACCGATCAGACTGCCGCAATGGGGCGAATAGGCGACCGAGGTCATGTAGCCCTGGTCATGGTCGATCACCGCAGGCTGTCCGAGCGGGAGAAAATGCGCGCCTGCCGTCATCCGTGCCGCCGGATCAACCGTCCTGAAACCGACCAGTTGCGGCCTGTCCTGCGCCAGCAGATCCGGACGCTGCGCCATCACGCGGCCGATAAAATCCTTTTTGCGCGACATCATTTTTTCAAGCCCGAGATCACGCGCCGTTGTGGTGCCGTTCAGCTCGTTGCCGGCGACATGGCCCTTCTCGATCCGCATCACGCCCATGGCTTCGGTGCCATAGGGGGTCAGACCGAAGTCACGCCCGACCTGCGCCAGATGCCGCACCACGGCATCGCCGTAATCGGCAGGCACAGCCAGCTCATAGGCCAGCTCGCCCGAGAAGGAGACGCGGAACAGGCGGGCGGCCAGGCCCTTGGCCAGCTCTAATTCCCGACAGGCCAGATAGGGCACCGCCTCGTCCGACAGGTCAATCGACGGACCCAAAGCGCGCTGAAGCAGCGCACGCGATTGTGGGCCCGCAATGGCCAGCTGGGTCCAGCGTTCTGTCACCGACACCATCCGCACATCCAAAGCGGGCTGATGGACCTGATGGCAGAAATCGAGATGGTTCATCACCATCACAGCCTGTGCGGTTGTCGTGGAGATCAGATAATGCTGGTCACCCAGCCGCGACACCGTGCCGTCATCCATCACGAAGCCGTCTTCGCGCAGCATCAAACCGTAACGGGTGCGGCCGACGGGCAGGGTCGACATCAGATTGCAGTAGACAAAATCCAGAAAGGCGGCGGCATCGCGCCCCTGCACCTCGATCTTGCCGAGCGTCGAGACATCGCACAGGCCCACGCCAGCCCGCACGGCCAGCACCTCGCGATCGACCGTCTGGCGCCAATGGCTCTCGCCGGCTTTCGGAAAATACTGCGCGCGCAACCAGAGGCCGGTTTCGACAAACACCGCGCCCTGATCGGCAGCCCATTGATGGGCGGCGGACAGACGGGTGGGACGAAAATACTTGTCCCTGTGCGCACCCGCCAAGGCACCAATCGCGATCGGCGTGTAGGGCGGACGGAATACCGTGGTGCCGACCTCGGGGATGCTGGTGCCGCACAGGCCCGCCATCACCGCCAGCCCCGTCACATTGGAGGTCTTGCCCTGATCCGTGCCCATGCCCAGCGTCGTGTAACGCTTGAGATGTTCGACCGAGCGATAACCCTCCCGATGCGCCAGTGCGACATCATCGCTGGTGACATCATGCTGCAAATCGATGAAGGCCTTGCCTTGGCCCGCCACGCTCCAGACCGGACGGCCCTCTTGCGGATCATCCGAACACGACAGTGCCTCGTAGGCACCGGCCTTGAAGCCGCAATCCTCTGACGCTGCGGCGCCCTGCCGCCAGCCTTGGGCCAGTGCCTCCCCCAGCGAGAAAGCGCCCGTGACCGCACCGGCGATCCGCATGCCCTGCGGGAGATGCTGCGGCACGAAACAGGCACGCTGCTCGTCCCATACCGGCTTGTTGTTGTGGTGGCAGGTCAGATGCAGGGTCGGGTTCCAGCCATTGGAAACGGCCACCGCATCGCAATCAATATGTTCCTGATAGCGGTCGGTGGCGATCGTGATCCGCGTCAGGCCTTGCGCGCCGCTGGTGTCGATGATCCGCGCACCCAGCACCACCCGCACCGAGAGACGGCGCGCTTTGGCGATCAGATCGGCATGCACGCTGTCGCGGGTTTCAACCACACAGGTTTCGATCCCTGCGGCATGGGCATCGAAAGCCGTGGTCCAGCCTTCATCATGGCTGCAATGGACCACGAGGCTTTTGCCTGCTACAACACCGTAGCGGGTGAGATAGGTGCGCACCGCCGAACCGAGCATCACGCCCGGACGGTCATTGCCCGCAAAGACCAATGGCCGCTCGATCGCGCCAGAGGCCAGCAGGCTCTGCCTCGCAACAATGCGCCACAGGCATTGGCGGGCATGGAAGGCCTCGGGCACCACACCTTCGGGCACCAGACGTTGCACCACACCATAACTGCCGCCATCATAGACACCGAACACCGTGGCACGCGCCATCATGCGCACATTGGGCAGAGCGGCAAGCTCGGCCAGACAGGCGGCAAGCCATTGGCTGGCCGTGCCCTTGCCGATCCCGTAATGCTCGGACAGCAACCGGCCGCCAAAGATAAAATCATCTTCGCAGACAATGACCCGCGCGCCGGCACGCCCCGCCGCCAGAGCCGCATTCAAACCGGCCGGACCGGAGCCGATCACCAGCAGATCGCAAAACAGATTGGCCTGCTCGTAGCGGTCGGGATCAGGCAGGTTGGAAGCCTTGCCCAACCCGGCTGCCCGCCGGATCAGCGGCTCGTAGAGCTTTTCCCACAGCGCGGCCGGCCACATGAATGTTTTGTAATAGAAGCCCGCCGCCAGAATATCGGACAGTACATTGTTGATGCCCATCACATCGAAAGCCAGCGAAGGCCAGCGGTTCTGGCTGACAGCCCTCAACTGCGCAGTCAGCTCAACCGTAGTGGCGCGGATATTCGGTTCGGTCCGGTCTCCGGTTCCCAGCGTGACCAGCGCATTGGGCTCCTCGGCGCCCGCACCGAACAACCCGCGGGGCCGGTGATATTTGAAGGAGCGGCCGACCAGACCCACCCCATTGGCCAACAAAGCGGAGGCCAGACTGTCACCGGAAAACCCCTGCAGCTTTTGGCCGTCGAAAGAAAAATCAAGCGGTGCGGTGCGGTCGACAATCCCGCCTCGATCCAGCCGGAAGCCGCTCATGATCCAGCCCTCCGGCTGCGCGCGGCTGTGACAGCACCCGGAGCATGGGTCTGGGTGTGGCGCTCGACCACAAGCCATGTCCGGCAGACCGTATGCAGCCAGTATTCCTTGTGCCAGCCCAGCGGATTGTCGCGCAGATAGACGTAATCGGCCATGGCCTCTTCGGTGTCTGGGCGCACCAATCCGGCATCACCGCGATAGGTAAATTCCCGGGAATCCCGTTCACCGCAATAGGGGCATGGAAGGCGCATCGGACAGGCTCTCTCTAATGCAGATTGGGTTGGGCACCGACGCCCTTTTCATCGATCAATGCTCCGCGGGAAAAACGGTCGAGCAGCAAGCGGTCCGCCACGGGATGCGGCTGGTCATTGGCAATCAGATGGGCAAAGCAATAGCCCGATCCGGGCGTGGCCTTGAAGCCGCCATAGCACCAGCCGGCATTGAGATAGAGATTGCCGACCGGTGTCTTGTCGATGATCGGCGATCCGTCCATCGACATGTCCATCACCCCGCCCCACGAGCGCAACAACCGCACCCGTCCCAGCGCGGGCCACAATGCCATCGCCGATTCCATCACATCCTCGACAACCGGCAGATTGCCGCGCTGGGCATAGGAATTGTAGCCGTCGATATCACCGCCGAACACCAGCCCGCCTTTGTCCGACTGGCTGACGTAGAAATGCCCCGCGCCAAATGTGACAACCGTGTCGATCATCGGCTTCAGGGCTTCTGATACGAATGCCTGCAGGACGTGGCTCTCGATCGGCAGGCGCATTCCAGCCATGGCGGCTAGCCGCGAGGAATGGCCGGCCCCCGCCAGCGCCACCTTGCCTGCTCCGATAAAGCCTTTGGTGGTTTCGACGCCCGTCACCTTCCCCTTGTCGATGCGCAGGCCCGTGACCTCGCAATGCTGGATGATATCGACCCCGCGCCGGTCGGCCGCCCGCGCATAGCCCCAGGCCACCGCATCATGGCGGACCGTGCCGCCACGCTTTTGCAGCAGGCCGCCCTTGATCGGAAAGCGGGCATTGTCGAAATTGAAGAAAGGCACGAAAGCCCGTACCTGGTCGGCATCAAGCAGTTCGGCATCCACACCGTTGAGACGCATGGCATTGCCACGCCGCACATAGGCATCGCGCTGGGCATCGGTGTGGCACAGGTTCAGCACGCCGCGTTGCGAGACCATCGCGTTGAAATTGATGTCCTGCTCCAGCCCTTCCCACAGCTTGAGCGATAATTCGTAAAAGGCGGTATTGCCGGGCAGCAGATAGTTGGACCGGATGATGGTGGTATTGCGCCCGACATTGCCCGATCCGACATAGCCTTTTTCCAGAACGGCAATGCGGCCGACATGATGGTGCTTGGCAAGATAATGGGCGGTGGCCAGACCATGTCCTCCACCTCCCACAATCACCACGTCATAATGGGTGGCAGGGTCGGGGCTGCGCCAGGCCGGCGACCAACGACTTTGGCCGGACACGGCATTGAGCAAGAGACTGGCCAGTGAATAACGCATGGGATGACCTTAACCCGTCCGCCAATAAATTCCATCAACAAACAATAAAAAAACCATTCGGTTACGTCCGCATTCTGAGCCCTTTGGGGTCGTAGACCGGCGCCGACTGCACATGAGCCCTCCGCCGTTCGCCCAGAATTTCGACTTCCCAGACGGCTTCAGCGACACCCGACTGCAGATGCTCGCTGGCGACATAGCCGGTGGCAACCGAACATTGACTGAAATGGCCATAGCCGCCCGAGGTGATCCAGCCGACAACCACACCGTCTTTCCAGACGGCCTCGTCGCCCAGCGCATCAGCATCTCCCGCATCGATCACAAAATTGATCCGCTGCCGCTTGGGACCCTCTTGCTGTTCCAGCAAGGCTGCCGCACGGCCGATGAAATCGGGTTTTGAGAGATCGACAAAGCGGCCCAGGCCTGCCTCGAACGGTCCGTAGATCGGCCGGTATTCGCGTGCCCAAGTGCCGAAAAATTTCTCCCGCGCCAGCGACAGCAAAGCCCTGCTGCCGAACGGCGTGATCGCATGGGGTTGGCCGGCCTGCCACAAGGCCTCGAACACCGCGATCTGCTGGTCGGGGTGCATCCACAATTCATAGCCGGTTTCTCCGGTAAAGCTCACCCGCCCCGCCATGACCTGATGCAGACCCACCGCCATTGCGGGCCAGAAATCCATGAAGCGGAATGCCTCGTTCGATACATCCTCGTCAGTCAGCGCAGCCAGCACATCGCGCGCCTTGGGGCCGGCAAGTCCGATGCCGACCAGATCGAGCCCGAAGGCCCGCAGGGTCACGCCTGTCGCGGGCATATGCTGCTCGAACCAGCGCATGTGGTATTTTTCGGCAGCCCCCGCCCCGAACACCATAAAACGGTCCCGGGCGAGTCTCGCCACCGTAAAGTCGCCGATCAGCTTGCCGGCGGAATTGAGCATGGGCGACAGACCCATGCGGCCGACCGGCGGCAGCTTGTTGGCCAGCATCGAGGACAGCCAGTGCTCCGCTCCCTCGCCGCTCACCTCGTATTTGGCGAAGGTGGAGGTATCGGAAATCCCGACCCCTGTGCGCACCGCATGCACTTCCGCCCTGACGGCGTTGAAATCGGTGGAACGGTGGAAGGAGAACGCATCCTTCGTGCCATCGGGCGAGAACCAGAGCGGGGTTTCCATGCCCCAGGCCTCGCCCATCACCGCGCCGAGACCGAGCCAGCGGTGATAGAGTGGGGTGGTCCGCAAGGGGCGCCCGGCTTCCAGCTCCTCGTTGGGGAAGCGGACACGGAACCGGCGGCCATAATTTTCGACCACCTTGGCATGGGTATAGGCAGGCGTCGCCCAGTCGCCATACCGCGCCACGTCCATCGCCCAGACATCGAAGCCCGGATCGCCGTCCGCCATCCAGTTCGAGAGTGCCAGACCGACACCGCCGCCTTGCGAAAAGCCAGCCATCACCCCGCAGGCCACCCAGTAATTCGGCAGGCCGTTGACCGGACCCACCAGCGGATTGCCGTCGGGTGCGAAGGTGAAGGGGCCGTTGATCACCTGTTTGATCCCGGCTGTCTTGAAGGCGGGGAAATGGTTGAAGCCGACTTCGAGATTGTCGGCGATGCGCTCCAGATCATTGGGCAGCAAGGTCGGGCCGAAATCCCACGGCGTCTGTTTCGGGCTCCATGGCACCCCGTGCCGTTCATAGGTGCCCAGCAACATGCCGCCGCGCTCCTGCCGCATGTAGATTTCACCGTCGAAATCCACCGCATGCAGCACCATCTTGCCGGTCGAGGCGTTGATCTCGGCCACTTCGGGAATATCCTCGGTGATCAGATACTGGTGTTCCATCGCCAGAATGGGCAGTTCCAGCCCCACCATGCGCCCGACCTCGCGCGCCCACAAGCCACCGCAATTGATCACATGTTCGCAGGTGATGCTGCCTTTGTCGGTATCGACCCGCCATTGGCCATCAGGCTGTAACACTGTCGCCAGCACCCGCGTCTGGGTGTGGACGGATGCGCCCGCTTTGCGGGCGGCGCCGGCAAAGGCATAGGTGGTGCCGTTGGGGTCGACATGCCCCTGGATCGGATCATACATCGCCCCGACAAACTGGGACTTGTCGATCAACGGCAGCAGACGTTCGGCCTCGTCAAGCGAGACCAACTCCAGCTGCATGCCCATATAGCGGCCTTTGGAATGGATATTCTTGAGCCATTCCCAGCGCGCCTCGGTAGCGGCCAGCATCAGACCCTCTGTCATGTGCAGACCGACCGACTGGCCGGAAATCGTCTCGATCTCCTTGTAGAGATTGATGGAATATTGCTGCAGTTTCGAGACATTGGGATCACCGTTGACCGTGTGCATCCCGCCTGCCGCATGCCAGGTCGACCCCGAGGTCAATTCGAGCCGCTCGATCAGCGCCACATCATGCCAGCCCTTTTTGGTCAGATGGTAAAGCACACTTGCGCCAACGACACCGCCCCCGATCACCACAGCCCGATAATGGCTTTTCATATCTCTCGCACCCGCCCCAACGCACCCAACCCCGACCATTTAATATAATCGCCTTGACCGCAGGTGATGTCAAAGACCGTCCGGGAGGTTGTGTCTGCAGGCAAGATCGGTCAGATTGGTGCTTCACGGCACAGGGAATATCGGTATGGCTTTGTTGGGCAAAGGCGTTTTGGCAATCTGGAACGGGATGACCCCCGGTTTCGAGGAGGAATTTACCCGCTGGCATGTGCAAGAGCATATTCCCGAACGGGTCGGCCTGCCCGGCTTCGAGCGCGGTCGGCGCTATGTCGCGGTCGACGGACATCCGCAATTTTTCAATTTCTATGAAACCCAAACCGTCGCCGATCTGGAATCGCCCGCCTATAAAGAGCGGCTCAACAATCCGACACCCTGGACGCTGGCCACTGTCAAACAATTCACCGACACCTCGCGCACTCTGTGCAACGTTGCCCTGACACGCGGTCGCGGCGAGGGGGTGTTTATCGAGACCATCGAGCTTGAAACCACCAAAGGCGATGATGTGTTCACCGCAACCTTCGAATCCGCACTCGACCATCTGGCGGGTCTGGATGGCGTGGTCGGCCTGCATCTGTTGCGCGGACAGATCGGCCAGGACCAGACCATGACCGAGGAAAAGAAATTGCGCGGCGCACCCGATCGCGAGGTTGCCTGGCTGTTGCTGATCGAAACCATCGACCCAGAGCCGATGATCGTGATCCGCGAACACGCGCTGACCGACGCCTTCCTGACCCAGATCGGCTCGACCAAGATCAAGCGCGGGATCTATCGCTTGCAATACAGTCTTGGGAAGACGGAACTGTTGCGGGGGTAAAGACCGCATCACATGCCCTTGCAGGGCTGCCCTGCTTCCTGTTCGCGGCAGATCGGGTCTTAAGACTTGAGCCCGAATTGCAATCCGTGCCAATAATCGGACGTTATGTTGTTTGTCCGCTTTGCTGACCCGATTGGCCCGATGCCTCCCATCCACACACCCCTTCTGGCACGGTTGCAAAGTGAAGGCTGGCGCACGGCGGCGTTTATCGTGCTGTTTACCTGTGATGCCGTCTCGCGTGCGATGCTGCTGTCGGTGGTGCCGCTGCAGGCCTATGAGCTGCTCGGCGCAGCACGCACGGTCAGTATTGTCTATTTCTTCGTCGCTTTTACCGGACTGTTCACCATTCTGGTTATTCCCACGGTTTTACGCGGGTTAAGCCGCCGGCTTGCCACCTGTCTGGCGCTGGGGGCGCAGATCGGCAGCGTGGCTTTGCTGGCCTCCCATACCACCACCGGACTGGTCTGCGGATTGATCCTGCAAGCGCTG
>CANFLM010000044.1 GCA_947447895.1 Hyphomicrobiales bacterium | reverse complement strand
GAGGCGCAGCATCACGCAACGCAATGGCTGTGGACTTATAATAACGAACGTCCCAACATGGGTATCGGCGGGATAACACCCGCGCAGAAGTTGAAAATGGCCGCTTAAATTCTACAAATGTGCCCCGTTAAAAACGGGGGGATTACCGATCCAGACCTAAATTTTGATGATTTCACTCGTTCAAATCACCAAAGAAAAAACCACACTGTCAATATACAGAACAACCAACGAAAAGACATATGGTCTGATCATGGTTTGTATCGCAATGATTCTGATTGAAGTTTGGCGACGGGACAAAAGAGAGGTTTAGTCACCTCTCTGCAATCAAAGATTTTAGAACGTTGTATAATTTTTTTAGTGTTGAGTTTTTCATGAAAATCGCCAATAAGGATTGAAATTATCCTTATATTTCATCGATTTGATGGTGGGCGCACAAGGATTCGAACCTTGGACCCGCTGATTAAGAGTCAGCTGCTCTACCAACTGAGCTATGCGCCCATCAAATCAAGTTCTGATCGACATCGGGGAGGTGCAAAACACCTCCGTTACATGCTTCAACCAGACGCCGCATCCTGTGCTTGCAAACAGACACAGCCAAAGCGGAGGCTTCATTTAGCAAGCATGATCCGCCCTGTCCAGCCCATAGAGCGGACTAATCTGCTTATCGGCTATTATTATGCGTCATCAAGCCCGATTTCTTTGGCCAGTTGGGCCAGCATCTCGTCATCATCCTCAAGGGGATCGGGCGTGGCAGGCACGGCATAGACGCCATTCAGCCAGCGCGACAGATCGAGATCTGCGCAATGTTTCGAGCAGAACGGACGATAGGCCAGCGCCATAGCCTTGCCGCAGAGCGGGCATGGCTGGACAGACAAAGCTTCAGCGGGGGTCTCATGGTCGGGAGGGCTCATGCCGTGATGGCTCGCGGTTGGGGGCGCATGGGGTGCACCCGTCTGGATCAGGAAATTGATGGCGGTGCGGCAGGCCAGCGCTGGACAACCTGATAGCCCGCTCCTGCCAGCAGATTGGCGGTTTCAGCCAGAGGCAGGCCGACGACTGACGAGAAGCTGCCGACCAGCTTGGTCACAAACGCCGCAGCCAATCCTTGTATGGCATAGCCGCCCGCTTTGCCGCGCCATTCACCCGAAGCGATATAAGCCTCGGTCTCGGCCTGCGAGAGCGGCTTGAAGGCCACACGCGTCTCCACACAGCGGCTCTTATGGGCTCCGTCGGGTGTGATCAGGCAGATGGCCGTAAACACCCTGTGGCCGCGTCCTGTGAGCAGCGCCAGACAGGCCCGTGCCTGCGTCTCGGTCTCGGCCTTCGGCAAGATCCGAGCACCAACACCAACCACCGTATCGGCCGCCAGGAGATATGCGGGGGAGTGACCCTGCCTCAGCCTGTGTGTGGCTTCTGCTTTGTCATGGGCCAGACGAATGGCGTGGGCGCGCGGCTTTTCGCGCGGCAACGGGCTCTCGTCAATCTCGCTGGCCAGCACGGCATCCGGCACAATGCCGATTTGCGCCAGCAGGGACAAACGACGCGGAGAGGCAGACGCCAAAATCAAGGACGCATGATCCCCAGACGGCCCAAGGAGAGGATGAGCCATGTCGGGCAGACTATTTGAAACGGTAGGTGATCCGGCCCTTGGTCAGATCATAGGGGGTCATTTCAACCAGCACCTTGTCACCTGCCAGAACGCGAATACGGTTTTTCCGCATTTTGCCAGCCGTGTGGGCAATGATCTCGTGATCATTTTCCAGTTGAACCCGGAACATCGCGTTGGGCAGCAATTCGCTGACCACGCCCGGGAATTCGAGAAGCTCTTCCTTCGCCATGCAAAACCTTTTTCCGTCGCTCCACCATCTGGAGCGTATCGAGAGGGCCGGACCCTAATCGAAATCAGCAGATTTGTGAACACCTTTGATGCAAAAACTCTGTGCGAACCGGCACAAGCCGCCTTTCAGAGCGATCAAGGGCGTGAAACATCGGCTCCAGCTGCCGCAAGTCGTGCCTCTTCCGCAGCCAACTGCCGGTATCGGCGCACCATCAACGGAATACAGACCAGATAGGCCAGCGTCAGAAAGGCCAGCATTTCGAACATCATCGTCGCCAGCAGGGCCACGAAGGCCACCACAATGATAAACAGCGGAATCACCGCCGAGCGCGGGACCCGTGATCCCAAAGTCTTGCCCGCATAGGTCGGGATGCGGCTGATCATCATGAAGGCGATAAACAGGATATATAGGGCCTCGAGCCCGACCGTGCCCTGCACCAGCACTCCTTGCAACGCCGCCCCTTGCGGATGCGTCAACCCGATCAAATGCAGATAAATCGGCAGCAGCACGGTCAGAGCGCCGGCAGGCGCGGGCATGCCGACGAAGAAGTCTTTCTGCCACGCCGGACGACCGGGATCGTCGATCGCGACATTGAACCGCGCCAGGCGCAACGCCGAAGCACAGGCAAACAACAAAACGATGATCCACCCCGGCGAATGCAGGCTGTGCAGCGAGAAGAAATACAGGATCACCGCGGGAGCAACGCCGAAGCTGATAAAATCGGCCAACGAATCAAGTTCTGCTCCGAAGCGCGAGGTGCCCTTCATCATGCGGGCTACACGTCCATCGAGCCCGTCGAGAATGGCGGCGACAAAAATGGCCGCCACAGCCATTTCCAGCTTGTTCTCGATGGCCAGACGCATGCCTGTCAGGCCGGAACACAGCGACAGCAAGGTAATCAGATTGGGCAGCAGCAACCGCATCGGCACCGGCTTGAAGCGGCGCGTCTTGGGCTCGTCACCCGGCTCGAAAGGCGGAAACAACTCGGTCATATCGCATACTTTACCGCATCACCGTCAGGCTTCAACCACCATCACAGGATTATGGCCAAAATAGTGATGGCCTGAGGTCAGATCCGGGCGAAGGATGGCCGCTTCACGGCCCCCGCATCGGCCAGCACGGTTTCACCCGCCAGCATGGTTTGTCCGACTTCCACCAGCGGCGTCACGCCATCGGGCAGATAGACATCGACGCGCGACCCGAAGCGGATCAGGCCAAAACGCTCACCGGTTTCCAGATGGTCGCCCTCGTGACGGAAGCCGACAATGCGGCGGGCGATCAGACCGGCAATCTGCACCACGCCATAGCGCGCGCCTTCCTCGGTCACAATCACCAACCCGTTGCGCTCGTTGTCATCGCTGGCTTTGTCCAGCTCGGCGTTCAAAAACAAGCCGGGACGATAGGCGATGGTTTCGATCTTGCCTTCCACCGGCGCGCGGTTCACATGGCAATCGAACACGTTCATGAAGATGGAGATGCGCTGCATCGGCTCTTCCGACAGCCCCAGTTCCACCGGTGGCTGGCAACGGATGATCATCGACACCCGTCCGTCGGCCGGCGAAACAACAAGACCACTGCGCTGCGGCGTCACGCGGACAGGATCACGGAAGAAATAGGTGCACCACAGGGTCAGTACCAGCCCGACCCAGAACAACGGCATCCACAGCCAACCCATCAACAGCGCGGCCACGGCAAACACTGCGATAAAGGGCAGACCTTCGGGGTGGATCGGCACAAAAATCCGTCGAACAGAGGCAACCAGGCTCATCTCATCATCCTCACAAGCAATCCAGCCTCCAGCATGTGACAGGCTCACGGGCATGGGTCAAGGATTCGTGGGGCTTTTTGAATTCTTTTGACCGGAGAATGGCATGATAACGAGGCTTACAGAGCCCTTTGAGGCAGCATCCCCAACCCGTGGATGACCGCCACAAGGGCGGTCATGACAGTCCGGTTTGAGGGTCAGAGGTTACGCTGCCCCTTCCCGGCCCCGCTTGCCCTCTTCCTTTGCGACGCGCTGGAGGGTTTGCTGGGCTTCGTCGACCTCGCGCTGGCGGTTCCAGAGCTGGGCATAGACGCCGCCGCTGCTGATCAGGGCTTCGTGATTGCCGCGTTCGACGATCACGCCGTCATCCAGCACGATGATCTCGTCGGCATTGACGATGGTGGACAGCCGATGCGCGATCACCAGCGTGGTGCGGCCGCGCGACATCTGTTCGAGGGAATCCTGGATGTCCTTTTCGGTAAAGCTGTCGAGCGCGGAGGTTGCCTCGTCGAGCACGAGGATCGGCGGGGCTTTCAGCAGGGTGCGGGCAATCGCCACGCGTTGCTTTTCGCCGCCCGACAATTTCAGCCCTCGTTCGCCCACACTCGTGTCATAGCCTTCGGGCAGCGAGGCGATGAAACTGTCGATCTGGGCCAGACGGGTGGCTTCCTCGATCTCGGCCTGTGTCGCATCCCAGCGGCCATAGCGGATGTTGTAGCCGATCGTGTCATTGAACAGCACCGTATCCTGCGGCACCATGCCGATGGCGGCGCGCAAGGACACCTGTGTGACTTCGGTGATGTCCTGCCCGTCAATGGTGATATGACCCGATTGCGGCTCGTAGAAGCGGTAGAGCAGACGCGACAGGGTCGATTTGCCCGCACCGGACGGCCCCACCACCGCCACGGTCTTTCCGGCCGGGATCTCGAAGCTGATCCCTCGCAGGATCGGCCGTTCGGGCACATAGCTGAACACGACATTGTCGAAACGCACCGTGCCGGTGCCGACCTGCAAGGGCTTGGCGGACGGATCATCCGCCACTTCGGGGGCACGGTCGAGCACATCGAACATCATTTCGATATCGGTGACCGCCTGTTTGATCTCGCGATAGACCATGCCCATGAAATTGAGCGGCTGATAAAGCTGCAACAGCATGGCATTGATGAAGACAAAATCACCCAGCGTGTTGCGGCCTTCGACGATACCGTCGACCACCATCGCCATGCAGACGGTCAGGCCGAGCGTGAAAATGGTTGCCTGTCCTGCATTCAGCACCGCCAGAGAATTATAGGCCTGCACGGAGGCCGATTCAAAACGGGCCACCGAGCGGTCGTAGCGGTCGCGCTCGCGGTCCTCTGCGCCGAAATATTTGACGGTTTCGTAATTCAGCAGGCTGTCGACGGCCTTGGTATTGGCCTCGGTGTCGGACTCATTCATGCTGCGGCGGATGCCGATCCGCCATTGCGTCGCCTTGGTGGTGAACAGCATATAGGCAAAGATCATCACCACCGTGACCAGCGCATATCGCCAGTCGAATTCATACAGCAGCACCGCCAGAATCAGCACGAATTCCACCAGCGTCGGGATCGCCGTCAGCATGGTCATGCGCACGATGGTTTCGATGCCGGAGCGGCCGCGCTCCAGCACCCGCGTCAAACCACCGGTTTTCTTTTCCAGATGGAAGCGCAGCGACAGCCGGTGCATGTGCTCGAAGGTTTCAATCGCCAGCCGCCGCACCGCATGCATGGCCACCGAGGCAAACAGTGCATCGCGCAGCTGGGTCAACAGCGCCATCATCACGCGCATGGCCCCATAGGCCAGCGTCAGCATCAAAGGCGCCATATAAAGTGCTGAACTGAACGAGAAGGTCTCGCCGGCCGCTTTGCGTTCCAATAGGGGAGCAAGCGCGTCGGTCGCCCATTTGAAGGTAAAGGGAACCGCCAGCGTGACCAGTTTGGCAATGACCAGCAGCAGGGTCGCCCACAAAATCCGCAAGCGCAGATCGGCACGGTCGCGCGGCCACAGATAGGTCCACAATTCGCGGAAGGTGGAGAGCAGATGCCCCTTGTCGGCACTGACGCGCGAACGGGCCGGACGCGCCTCGATCCGCTTGGTCAAAGCCTCTTTGGGAAGCGGTTTGACCGTTGCGGGATGGCCGGAAGCGGGAGAGGAATCAACCATGGACAGGATCTCTGGGAGAGGACATTTCTCTCTCTATAAACCTGCCCGACCCGCTTTGCACCGCAATTCCCGCATATCAGCCGCTTATTCCGGCTGGATGCCATTTGCCCGCCTTAGGGCTTGTCTTTGGGCACCACAAAGACCTGACCGGGATAGATCAGGTTGGGATCGCGGATCTGCCCCGAATTGGCCTGATAGATCACGGTATAACGCAAGCCTTCGCCATAGAATTTCGAGCTGATGTTCCACAAATTGTCACCGCGCTTGACGGTGGTCGATTGCACCTCGGCCACTTCCACAGCCGCCGCACGCGGGGAGGCCGACGCCGTCTCGGCAGCCGCCGGCATGGAATAATCGAACGGCACTTCGGCGCGCGACATGACCTTGCCGCCAGCCCCCTCGAGTTCGTCGATCCGGACGCGATACTGGCCCTGTGTCAGGCCTTTGACGATGGCAAACGACCACTCACCTGTCGGGCTGGTGCCGCCTTGGGCGACAAAACTGTCATTGAGATAAAGCCGGACCAGCGCGCCGCTGGCGGCCCGTCCTGCGGCGTAGAAGGTGCCGTTGGGCTGGGTTTCAACCAGCGTGATCACCACCGGAGCCCGCTGGCCGGGAACCAGTGCCATGCCCTGACCGGACAACAGCGATTTGGCCGGCTGATCGGGTGAAATCAGAGCCGCCACAGCCTGCCCGCCGCGCGCTGGCACATCGAGGGCGACAACCTGCGCCGATTTATACTCTTTTCCGTCCGGCATCCTGGCCACCAGAGCAAGCTGGTGCGGCCCCTGGCTAAGCGATTTCGGGGTCATGGCGAATTGGCCCGTTTCGTCGGTCGTGGCCTTGTCCCATTCCTTGCCGTCCATCAGCAGCGTGACGGTCGCCTTGGCGCCGGCGCGTCCGGCAACAACCAGATCGCCATTGGGCTCCAGCCTGACAATGTCGAAACTTGGCGTGAGGCCCATTTCGGACTTGTTGCCCGCCGGTTGATCGGTTTTGACCGGGGTTTGGGGCGACACCAGCGCTGCTGACTCTGGTTTTTGATCCGAGGACGGAGACAACATCAACACACCCAATCCGACGGAAAGAGCCGTTATCACTATCCAGAGGGACAGACGCCAGAATGTCATCATGAACTCCTAAACTCACCCGACCACGAACCAGAATAGCAAGGAGCCGCGCGACAAGATAGTCGGTTCGGCATTGACCCTGACCATCCCGCCATGCGAGATTCTGGCCATGAGCAAGATTGAAACCATATGTGTCTATTGCGGATCGGGCTTCGGCAATGATCCGGCCTATACCAAAGCCGCTGAGATCCTCGGAGCCAGCATCGCCCAGTCCGGATTGCGTCTGGTCTATGGTGGCGGCAATGTCGGCTTGATGGGCACCGTGGCCCGCGCCGTGCTGGATCATGGCGGCCATGTCACCGGCATCATTCCCGAATTCCTGAAAAAGCGCGAATTGATGCTGGATACGGTCCAGGAAACGGTGATCGTGCCCGACATGCACACCCGCAAACAGATGATGTATGAGCGTTCCGATGCCTTCATCGCTTTGCCGGGCGGGATTGGCACGCTGGAAGAATTGGTCGAGCAACTGACCTGGGCCCAGCTGGGCCGCCACAAAAAACCGATACTGATGCTGGATGTGAACGGCTTCTGGAAGCCGCTGCTGGTCCTGCTGGCCCATATGCGGCAGGCGCAATTCATCCGCGAGGGGCTGGAGGTCAGCTATCTGGTGGCCGAAAAGCCGCAGGATGCCGTGCCGATGCTGCTGGATTCGGCCCGCCGCACCAAAGCCGATCAGACTTCGGCCCCGCTGATCAGCAATTTGTAAGTGATCGAATCGATCAGAGCCTGGAACGAGGCATCGATGATGTTGGAGGAGACGCCGACAGTGGTCCAGCGTCCGCCCAACTCGTCGCCGGATTCGATCAGCACGCGGGTGACGGCATCCGAGCCGCCGTGGAAAATCCGCACTTTATAGTCATAGAGCCCAAGTCCGGCGATCAGGTGCTGGTATTTGCCCAGATCCTTGCGCAAGGCGACATCGAGCGCGTTGACCGGCCCGTTGCCCTCGGCGGCGGAAATGAACACCTCGTCCCCGACCCGCACCTTGGCAATCGCTTCGGCCACCGTCACCAGTTCGCCGCTGGCATTGTAGCGGCGTTCGACATTGACCTTGAAACGTTCGACCGTAAAGAATTCGGGCACTTCGCCCAAAACCCGCTTGGCCAGCAGAAAGAAACTGGCATCCGCGCCTTCATAGGCATAGCCCTGGGCCTCGCGCTCCTTGACCTCGTCGAGCAGGCGCGAGACGCGCGGATCCTTGTTGTTGACCTCGATGCCCAACCGGTCCAGCTCGGCCAGAATATTGGACTTTCCGGCTTGGTCGGACACCAGCAGAACCCGGCGGTTGCCGACCGCTTCGGGCTCGACATGCTCGTAGGTTTTCGGGTCTTTCATCACCGCAGAGGCATGGATGCCCGCTTTGGTGGCAAAGGCCGATGCGCCGACATAGGGCACATGGCGTTGTGGCGAACGGTTGAGCAATTCATCCATGGTGCGGGAGATGGCGGTAATATCGGCCAGACGCGCGGCATCGATGCCGGTCCTCACCAGCTGGGAGAAAGCCGGCTTAAGCACCAGTGTCGGGATCAGCGTCACCAGATTGGCATTGCCGCAGCGTTCGCCCAATCCGTTGAGCGTGCCTTGCACCTGCCGCACTCCGGCACGCACCGCCGCCAGCGAATTGGCCACCGCATTGCCGGTATCATCATGGGTATGGATGCCCAGATGGCTGCCGGGCACATGGCGGGCCACCTCGGCCACGATCGCCTCGATCTCGTGCGGCAGGGTGCCGCCATTGGTGTCGCACAGCACCACCCAGCGCGCGCCTGCCGCATGGGCCGCCTTGGCACAGGACAGGGCATAGGACGGGTTGGCCTTGAAACCGTCGAAGAAATGCTCGCAATCCAGCATCGCCTCTTTGCCATGCCCGACGATGGCCACAATGGATTCGGAGATGCTCTCGATGTTTTCCTCGAGCGAAATGCCCAGTGCGACATGGACATGGTAATCCCAAGCCTTGGCCACCAGACAGACGCTGTCGGCCGCATTGTCGAGCAGGGCATTGAAGCCGGGATCGTTGGAGACCGACCGTCCCGCCCGCTTGGTCATGCCGAAGGCCACAAAACGCGCCTTTTTGGTCGGCTTTTGTGCAAAAAATTCGCTGTCGAGCGGATTGGCACCGGGATAGCCACCCTCGACATAATCCACCCCCAACCGGTCCAGCAAAGTGGCGACTTGCCGCTTGTCCTCCAGCGAAAAATCGACACCGGTGGTCTGCGCGCCATCGCGCAGGGTGGTGTCGAACAGATAGAGCCGATCGGGAGATGCGGGCGCCGGGTGGGTCATGGTCTCACCTGTCAATGCAACGGGCCGTTGGGCGCGGATGGGTCCGGCACCGGCTGGCTGGTCGTAAGAAAGCGGTAAAGCGTGGTATTGCCGAGCCATTCATCGTTGACCGGCACGGTATTGCGCCGTTCGACCAGATAGAGATGATGTTCGAAAAACGGGCTGGCCGTGTCACTGGCATCGACGCTCAACCGCGTCGCGCCGCGCGCTCCGGCGATTTTTTCGATGGCGTCGAGCAGAAAACTGCCGACACCCTGCCGCGCGACACCGGGGGCGACATAAAGCATGTCGATATGGTCAGGCCCCTTGAGGCTGATAAAGCCTGCGGGCAGACCGTTCAGCGTGGCGATCAGCGTCAGGGATTGGCCCAACCGTTCGCCGAATGCGGCTTCGTCATCGGCCAAAGACACCCAGGCCTCGATCTGCCCGTGGGAATAATCCTCGGCCGCCAATTGCTCGATGCTGGCACGGTAGATGCGGGCCAGCATCGGGGTATCCTTGGGCAGGAACGGCCGCAAGGCAGGTGCCACCGTGTCGGAAAGCCGTTTGACGGTCACCGCTTGACTTCCCATTCGGTTTTCAGCTCGCCGGTCACAGGATCCTTGCTGTCCATGATCTGGATGCCAAGAGCCAGCAGTTCATCGCGGATACGGTCCGATTCCGCCCAATCCTTGCCGTGGCGTGCCGCAATCCGGGCATCGATCAAGGCCTGCACCGCCCCCACATCCACAGAAGTTTCGGGGCCGGAGGTTTTCAAATCATCGCGATTCATGGAAAATCCTAACAAAGACAGGGTGCCGGCCAGAATAGCCGGGTCCTTCACACTATGGATGCGCGCCAGCGCTCCCGGCAGGTTCAAATCGTCGCACAAGACGGCGAGAACCTCGGGGTCAACCGTCCCGCTCGTTTGCCCTTCGGCCTTGTCGAACAACCGCTCGAGCGTGGCAGCGGTTTCTTGCAAGGAGGCCACCGTCCAGTCGATCGGCTGGCGGTAATGGGTCCGCAGCATGGCCAGACGCAGCACCTGCCCCGACCACGCCCGCCCGCCGAACCGATCGGTGGCCAGCAGCTCGTTGATGGTGACAAAATTTCCATCGCTCTTGGACATTTTCTTGCCCTCGACCTGAAGAAAACCGTTGTGCATGAAGACATTCGCCATGGCCGAATGGCCGAAGGCGCAGGTGGATTGCGCCACTTCGTTCTCGTGATGGGGGAAGACCAGATCGATCCCGCCACCGTGGATGTCGAACACCTCGCCCAGATGTTTCCAGCTCATCGCCGAGCACTCGATATGCCAGCCCGGACGTCCCAGAGAGGCCATGCCGCAGGGCGACGGCCAGCCCGGCTCGCCTTCTTTGGAGGGCTTCCAGAGCACGAAATCGGTTGCATCCTGCTTGTAGGGCGCGACATCGACCCGCACTCCCGCAATCATTTCATCGAGCGAGCGATTGGCCAATGCGCCGTAGCGCGGCAACACGCCTCCGGCCGCATTTTGAGCGGAAGGCGAAAACAGCACATGGCCCTCGGCCACATAGGCAAAGCCGCCGGCCACCAGCCGTTCGATGATCTGCTTCATCTCGTCGATATGTTCGGTGGCGCGCGGTACGATGCTGGGCGGCAGGCAGCCCAAGGCGGCGACATCCTGATGGTACTGGTCAGCGGTGGTTTCGGTAACCCGGCGGATCGCCTCGTTGAGCGGCAGAGCGGGGAAATCGCGGGCTGCGCGGTCGTTGATCTTGTCATCGACATCGGTGATGTTGCGCACATAGGTGACATGATTGTCGCCATACACATGCCGCAGCAGGCGGAACAGCACATCGAACACAATCACGGGCCGAGCATTGCCGATATGGGCAAAGTCATACACCGTCGGCCCGCAAACATACATGCGCACATTGGCCGCATCCATGGGCACAAACGCCTGCTTGGTGCGGGTCAGGGTATTGTAAAGCTGCAAGGCCATCAAAATCGTCCAGTCGTTCGGTGTGCATAGCATAATGCGACCTGCCGCTGGCCGGTGTCCGTATCGATCCTTGGAGGGAAAATGACGGGGCCGGCCAGCAATGATGCTAGCCGCAAATGATCGCAATCGTCTTAATCATCGTCTTTTTCATGGAGACAACATGCGCCTTTGTCACGCCAAGGTCAAGCCGAACCCTATACAAAGTCCCGATCAGGCCACTCACCATTCGTTCATCATAACCGCCGATAGACCCCGATATTAACGTTTTGGGAAGGATTTGATCGCCATATTGCGGCCACTTTTGCGACTACATAAGCGGGTCCATGATGAATCGCCTCCACACATTGCACCGATTTGCAGGTTTCGCCCTGATGCTGGGCCTGTCGACGCTGGCCAATCCGGCTGCAGCCGAGGACATCCGCCGTTTTGTCATCCCCGCCCATGACGGCTATGATCTCGAAGCCTGCATGACCACCAGCAACAGCTGCGCCCAGATTGTGGCCAATGCCTGGTGCGATGCCAAGGGCTACAATCAGGCCATTGCATTCGAGCCTGTGCCGGCCGGTGACATCACCGCTACGCTGGCGACAACCACGTTGCGCAGCACCCCGCGCAACGGCGTGCTGATCACCTGCAGCAAATAACACCCCGTTTTCCCTGTTGAATCGGCCATGATATGGCCAAAATCCTCGTGCATTCCTGCCAGCCCCGCGTTAAGGCATAGGCTCTGACGGTTGGATGTGACGGGCTGATTCAAAGGATAGCTGGCTTTATGGCGCAACGCCTCAAACTCACGGGCCTGGTTCTTGTGCTGCTGGCTGTGGCTGCCCCCGTACTGGCCCAATCCCCCTATTGCGAGAGCCTGCGCACCGAGCTGGCCGGGCTTGACCGTGCCAGCGGGACGCCTGCCAATCAGGAGGCACTCCGCAGCGTGCAGGCCGATTTGCGCCGCACGCAGGACTATTACAAGCAGGTCGGTTGCGACACGACCACCCGCAAGATTTTCAACATCTTCAGTGACCCCCCGAGGCAGTGCACCGATCTGCAACGCCAGATCCGCGACTACCAGAACTCGGTCACCGCTCTGAATGCCGAAGCGGCACGCAACATCAATCCCGCTGTCGAGGAACGCCGCACCAATCTGCAGGCCGCGCTCGAAACCAATTGCCGCCCCGGCAGCGCGCGCAACGGCCAACCCAATCGCAACGGCTTGATGGATTTGCTGTTCGGCAATGGCAAGAACCCGTTCTCCGACAATGAAATGTCGGACGAACCACCGATGACCGCCTTTCCGGTGGATGAAAAGGGCTATGGCTACCGTACCCTGTGTGTGCGCAGCTGTGACGGCTATTATTTCCCGATCAGCTCGGTCGCCAGCCGCTCGCGCTTTGGTCTTGATGCCGATCTATGCCGCGCCTCCTGCCCCAATGCGGATGTCACACTGTATATCGCGCCGATCGGACAGGATCCTGAAACCGCCACAACCATTGATGGCGGAGCGACATACGGCCAGCTCGCCAATGCCTATAAATACCGGCAGAACAAGCCGGATCCGTCTTGCGCCTGCCGCAAGCAGGGTCAAAGCTGGAGCGAGGCCCTGGCCGAGGCCGAAAAAATCCTGGCGGTCAATGGCCGTTCGGATGCCCAGGTGTCCGAACAGCGCTCGTTTGAAATGTCGCGGCCGCGTGCCGACCAGCCCAAAGGAAAGGCTGCTGCCCCAACCGCCACGGCAGAGGTCCCGTCTCCCCAACCCTCCAACAGCAAGCCCGCATCGGACCGGATGATCGAGATCATCGACAGCGACGGCAGCAAAAAGAAAATCCGGCTGATTGTGCCGAGCACGACGCAATCCACCGAATAATCGGCGTCGTCAGAACCGATCGTCCATCAGAGTATTTAGGCGGCTCAGGCTGTTTCGCCCGAAAGACGGCGCACAGCCCGCTCCCGCCCGATCAACGGCAACAGGGCTTTGAGTTCGGGGCCATGCTCGTGACCTGTCAACGCCAGACGCAGCGGCATGAACAGATTGCGGCCCGAATGGCCGGTTTCAGCCTTGATCGCCGCCGTCCATGCGCCCCAAGTCGCCTGATCCCATGGCTCCTGCGGCAACAAGGCCGCAGCCGAGGCCAGCCAAGCGACATCGGAGGCAACCGGAGCCTGCGGACCGTGAACAACCTGCCACCAGATGAGGGCATCTTTCAGCGTTTCCAGATTGCCGCGCACCGCCAGCCAGAAGGGTTCATCAGCCGCGACCCCCAACGCCTGCAACCGGGCCTGCACGGAAGCGAAACCGGCGTCATGCAGCAAGCGGGCATTGAGATGGTGCAATTCGGCCTCGTCGAACCGGGCCGGTGCCCGCGACAGGCGGCTCAGGTCAACAAGAGGCGCCAGCGCCTCTAGCGAGGCCACAGGCCGCACGGCTTCCGAAGAGCCCACAAGCACGGCCAGTGAAGCCGCGGCCATCGCCTCCAGCCCTTCCTCGCGCAAGGAGGTCAAGGACAGGTGCCCCATGCGCTTGGACAGGCCTTCGCCACTGGCATTGGTCAACAGATTGTGATGGGCAAATTGGGGCACCACGGTGCCAAGCAATTCGAACAGCTGGATCTGCACGGCCGTGTTGGTGACATGGTCCTCGCCACGGATGATATGGGTCATCGCCATATCCACATCGTCCACCACCGAAGGTAGCGTGTAGAGATAGGTGCCATCGGCGCGCACCAGCACAGGATCAGACAATGAGGCGCAATCGACATGACATTCGCCACGCACCAGATCGCGCCAAGCCACTACGCGATGGTCGAGCTTGAAGCGCCAATGCGGCTTGCGCCCCTCGCCTTCCAAGGCGGCAATCTCGTCGGAGGTCAGAGCCAATGCCGCCCGATCATAGACGGGGGGAAGTCCGCGTGCCGCCTGCCGCTTGCGGCGACGGTCCAGCTCGTCCTCGGTTTCATAGCAGGGATAGAGCCGGCCCAGGGCTTTCAGCCGGTCGGCTGCCGCTCCATAGAGCGCAAAGCGTTGTGACTGGCGGGCCACTTCGTCGGGATGGATGCCGAGCCAGTGCAGATCGGCCTCGATGGAAACGGCATATTCCTCGCGCGACCGCTCCTGGTCGGTATCGTCGAACCGCAACACGAATGTGCCACCGCGATGTTTGGCAAACAGCCAGTTCATCAACGCCGTACGGGCATTGCCGATATGGATGCGCCCCGTCGGCGATGGAGCAAAGCGAACTTTTGGGGTCATGTCATATCCATGATATTGGCGGCCGTGCTGGTTTTGCGCAAAGCCTGATCGGGCTGGTAGGGCGGCAGGCCCTGGTCCCTGAACCGGTTGACTATCGGATAGCGCCGGTCGCGCCCGAAATTGCGCAAGGTCACCTTGACGCCCGGTGCGGATTGCCGCCGCTTGTATTCGGCCAGATGCAGCAACCGTTCGATCCGGCGCACCATGTCGCCGTCAAACCCTTCGGCGATAATCTCTGCGACGTGCCATTCCCGCTCGACCAGACGTTCCAGAACAGCGTCAAGATCCTCGTAAGGCGGCAGCGAGTCCTGGTCGGTCTGGTTGTCGCGCAATTCGGCCGATGGGGCTTTGGTCAGGATCCGCACCGGAATCACCTCGCCATCCGGCCCCAGCGCGCCTTCGGGCTTCCAGCTGTTGCGCAAGGCGGACAGGCGATAGACCTCCATCTTGTAGAGATCCTTGATCGGGTTGAAACCGCCATTCATATCGCCGTAGATCGTCGCATAGCCGACCGACATTTCTGATTTATTGCCGGTTGTGACCACCATCGGGCCGAATTTGTTGGAAATCGCCATCAATATGGTGCCACGCGTGCGGCTTTGCAGGTTTTCTTCGGTAATATCGGTTTTACGCCCCGCAAACAGCGGTGCCAGCGAGGCCTCGAACGCATCGACCGTGTCGCTGATCGGCACCGTGTCATAACGGATGCCCAAGGCCGAGGCACACAGGGCTGCATCCTCAAGACTGTCCTTGGAGGTGTAGCGCGACGGCAGCATGATCGCATGCACCCGATCCGCCCCCAGCGCATCGACCGCCATTGCGGCACAGATGGCGGAATCGATCCCGCCGGACAGGCCCAGCACCACGCCGGGGAACCCGTTTTTGTTCACATAATCGCGCAAGCCGAGCATACAGGCCGCATAATCGCCCTGGTCACCCTCTTCGACCAGATGGCGTTCGCCCACGCTGCAAACCCAGCCGTCGGGCCCGCGTGTCCATTCGGTCAGGCTGAGATGCTCGCGAAAAGCCGGCATCTGCACCGCCAGCGCGCCGTTGGCATTGAGCACGAAGGACGCGCCATCAAACACCAGTTCATCCTGCCCGCCCACCTGGTTGAGATAGACCAGCGGCAAGCCACTTTCGGTGACCCGCGCAACGGCAATATTGAGGCGCGTATCGTTCTTGTCGCGCCAATAAGGCGAGCCATTGGGCACCAGAATGATTTCCGATCCCGTCTCGGCCAGACATTCCACCACATCCGGCGTCCAGATATCCTCACAGATCGGCAGGCCGATCCGGACACCCTTGATCACGATCGGGCCGGGCATCGGGCCCGCAGCAAAGACCCGCTTTTCATCGAACACGCCGTAATTGGGCAAATCGACCTTATGGCGCAGGGCATCGATCCGGCCTTCGGAGAGATGGACGAAGGCATTGGTCAGTTGTCCGTCCTCGAACCATGGCAGACCGATCAGGACGGAAGGACCGCCATCGGCTGTCTCGCGGGCCAGCACATCGCAAGCCGCACGGCAGGCTTGCTGGAAAGCCGGTTTGAGCACCAGATCCTCGGGCGGATAGCCTGCCAGAAACAATTCCGGAAACATCACGACATCCGCGCCCAGTTGCGCGGCCTGAGCCCGCGCCGCGCGGGCCTTACCGAGATTGCCGTCCACATCCCCGACCGTCGGATCGAGTTGGGCCAGCGCGATAAGAAGTCGATCTGTCTGTGCCATATCAGGCATTTAACCCGCTACAGGCCTCACTGCAATCACAGATCGGTCTTCAGGCGCCGTATGGCGTGATTTTATGCGTGAAAAGCATAGGCATCCATCATCAGCACGCCATATTGGTGGCTGGTATGGATCCGCTCGCCACGGGCTTCATCCCCTGCCGCGCCCATCGCCACATAGAGCGGCAACAGATGTTCTTCGGTCGGATGGTTTTCTCGCCCGTAAGGCGCCTTGGTGCGGTAGTGGAGCAGCGCGTCGCGGTCGCCCCCGACAATGCGGGCATCGAGCCATTCGCCGAATTCCTTCACCCAATCGGGGGCCGGAGCCTCCAAAGGATAATGGTTGCCGAACAATTCGCGCAGATTATGGGTGGCCGCGCCCGAACCGATCACCAGCACTCCGGAGCGTGCCAAAGGGGCCAAAGCCTGTCCGAGCCGGTAATGCCATTCGGGGCCCGCATGGGGATTGACCGAGAGCTGGACCACCGGAATATCGGCTTGCGGGTGCATCAGCACCAAAGGCACCCATGTGCCGTGGTCGTAACCGCGATGATGCTCGAGTTGCGCCGAAAAACCCGCCGCACGCAGAGCCTCGACCGCCTCTTCGGCCACGTCGGGCGCTCCGGGGGCCGGATAGACGATCTCGCGCAAAGCGGGATCGAACCCGCCGAAATCATAAATCATCTCGGGCTTCAGATCGGCCGACAGCATCGGCCGCTCGGCCATATAATGCGCGCTGACCATCAAAATGGCACGGGGCTTGTGCCCACCCAATCCGAAACGGCGCATGAAATCGGCCGCCTCGGAGGGGTGAAGGGCCAGATCGGGTGCGCCGTGCGAGATAAAATAGGTTGTCATCATGAAATCTCCCGTTGCGGCGGAGATGATCATTCAACCCGTCAAATACAAGGGCAGGAATGCAAAGCTCCTCTGCATTCCTGCCCTGCTTGGCTTATTCGGCAGCTGTCGCCACCGGACGGCCCCGCGCCAGCTTTTCGGATTTAAGCTGTTCGGCGATCAGGAACGCCGCTTCCAGAGCCTGTTCGGCATTGAGCCGCGGATCGCAATGGGTGTGGTAGCGGTCGCTCAGATCGGCATCGGAGATGGCGCGCGCGCCACCGGTGCATTCGGTCACGTTCTTGCCTGTCATTTCCAGATGGATGCCGCCCGCATGGGTGCCTTCGGCGCGGTGGATGTCGAAGAACGACTTCAACTCCGACAGGACCAGCTCGAACGGGCGGGTCTTGTAGCCCGAGCCCGCCTTGACGGTGTTGCCATGCATCGGATCGCACGACCACACCACGGTGCGGCCTTCGCGCTTCACCGCACGGATCAGATCGGGCAGATGCGTGCCGACATGATCGGCCCCGAAGCGGGCAATCAGCGTCAGCCGTCCGGCTTCGTTGTCAGGGTTGAGCAGATCGATCAGCTTCAGCAAACCGTCCGGCGTGGTGGTCGGCCCGCATTTCAGGCCGATCGGGTTGCGGATGCCGCGGCAATATTCGATATGGGCATGGTCGGGCTGGCGGGTGCGGTCGCCGATCCACAGCATGTGGCCGGAGGTGGCGTACCAGTCGCCGGTGGTCGAATCGACACGGGTCATCGCCTGCTCGAAGCCCAGCAACAGCGCCTCGTGCGAGGTATAGAAATCGGTGGCGCGCAATTCGGGATGCGCTTCGGGATCAAGCCCGATGGCGCGCATGAAATCGAGCGTTTCGGTGATGCGGCCTGCCAGTTCCTCGTAGCGGTGCGACAGCGGGCTGTCTTTGACGAAACCGAGCATCCAGCGATGGGCATTTTCCAGATTGGCATAGCCGCCCGTCGCAAAAGCCCGCAGAAGGTTCAAGGTCGCGGCCGACTGGCGATAGGCATCAAGCTGGCGGACAGGATCGGGAATACGTGATTCCGGCGTGAAATCGATGCCGTTGATGATGTCACCGCGATAGGAGGGCAGTTCCACCCCGTCGATGGTCTCGTTGGGGGCCGAACGCGGTTTGGCGAATTGTCCGGCCACGCGGCCGACTTTGACCACCGGCGAGGAGCCGGCAAAGGTCAGCACCACCGCCATCTGCAGGAACAGGCGGAAGAAGTCGCGGATATTGTCGGCGGAATGTTCGGCAAAGCTCTCGGCGCAATCGCCGCCCTGGATCAGAAAAGCCTCGCCGGCAGCCACTTTGGCCAGAGCGCGCTTCAATTTGCGGGCTTCACCCGCAAACACCAGCGGCGGAAATCCGGCAAGCTGCGCCTCGACAGCATTGAGCGCATCCGCATCGGGATACACCGGGACCTGCTGGATAGGCTTTGAACGCCAGGATGACGGTGTCCAACGATCAGACATGGCCTCAATCTCCGTTTTTGCTCTGCTTTTAGACCTTGCAGGGCATCAGAACCCGACAAGAAGCCGTGCTTATAACCGACCACGCCCCAAGATGCCAGTTGGATATGCCGGTAGGACCGCAAGAGATTTGGTCCCCGACCCTGCCCGCGCCCTTACCCGTCCTGAGGGTCAACCTGTTTCAGTCGAGCGGTTTTTCTCGCTTTGGAACCGGGTTTGAGGGCTTGGGCCCGCACGGCAACCTGATAGGCTTTTTGGGCCCATTGGCCCAGATAATCGGCATCCTCGAACACATCTGCCGGCACCTGCCAATAAGACAGCGCCACCGGCTTGCCCCTGGCGTGATAGACAAACGGGCCGCAACCCGCCTGCTCGAAATCCCCCCGCGTGCTGTCGTCGGCCTTGAAATACAATGTGTCGTCGACGATCAAAGCGAACATCAACGCCCCCCGATAGAGCCCGTATCCGCCAAACATCCGCCGGCTGGTGACCCTGTGCCAGTCTGCCAGCGCATCGAGAACAAAATCGACATAATCGGCAGACATGGCTGTCCTTGGTGTGGAATGGTCACCGGCACCGTGTCGCAAGTGCCCTCACCCCGCAGGCACGAACGGGGTGCGCATGGTGACCAATTCTTCGGCGGCAGTGGGATGGACAGCCATGGTCAGATCGAAATCGCGCTTGGTTGCGCCCATCCGCATGGCGATGCCGAGGCACTGGATCATTTCACCCGAGGCCTCGCCCAGTATATGCACACCGAGCATCTTATCGGTGTCGCCATCGACCACCAGTTTCATCAAGGTACGGTCGGCGCGACCCGACAGGGTGTTTTTCATCGGCCGGAAACTGGTTTTGTAGATCACGACATTGGCATGGCTGGCGCGCGCCTGTTCCTCGCTCATCCCGACCGTGCCGAGTTCGGGGGTCGAGAACACCGCGGTCGGGATCATGTCATGCGAGGCCACCACAGGACGGCCACCGAACACCGTATCGGCAAAGGCATGGCCCTCACGGATCGCCACCGGTGTCAAAGCGGCGCGGTTGGTGACATCGCCCACCGCATAGATCGACGGCACTGCGGTTTGCGAATGTTCATCCACCGGAATGGCACCCTGTTTGCCCAGGGTAATGCCTGCCGTTTCCAGTCCCAAACCATGGGTATTGGGATTGCGCCCGGTCGCGTAGATCACCCGCTCGCAGGCAATGCTGTTGCCGCCGTCCAGATGCACGGTCAATCGCCCGCGCTGTCCCTCGATCCTATTGACAGAGGATTGCGTGCGGATGGTGATGCCCGATTGGGCCATGGCTTCGGTGAGTGCTTTGCGCAGATCGAGATCAAAATGCGGCAGCACATAATCACTGCGGAACACCAGCGTCACCTTGACGCCCAGCCGCACCAGCAGACAGGCAAATTCGATCCCGATATAACCGGACCCGACAATCACCACCGATTTGGGCAGGGTTTCCCAATCGAAAAACTCGTCCGACGTATCGGCCAGCTCGATCCCGCCGACCTGTTCTGGCAGAAAGGGCCGTGCGCCGGTGGCGACCAGAATGGTTTTGGCGGTGACCGTCTCGCCGGTCTTGAGCAACCGGACGGAATGGGGGCCGGTGACCACCGCACGGCTTTCGACAATATTGACGCCGGAGCGTTCGAGATTGCCGCGATAGGCCTTTTCCAAACGGTCGATTTCACGGTCCTTCTGGACTTTCAAAATCGAGAAATCGAAGCTGGGCGGGTCGATGTCCCAGCCGAAGCCGACCGCATCGGCAATCTCGTCGCCAAAGCGTCCGGCATAGACATAGAGCTTTTTGGGCACACAGCCGCGGATGACGCAGGTGCCGCCCATCCGGCTCTCTTCCGCCAAGGTGACCTTGGCCCCGTAACCCGCCGCAATGCGTCCGGCGCGCACGCCTCCCGAACCGCCACCGATAACGAACAGATCCACATCGAATTGTGTCATGACCAAGCCTTTACGCTAGTGCAGCCCTTGCGCTGTCGGAAAAAGAAAAATCAGTCGAGTTGGCCCATCACGCGGATGCCGCCGGATGTCGCCAGAATGGCCGCGGTCGCCATGCCGATAAACAACCCGTGTTCGACCAGGCCCGTGACTCCGTCGAGTGCCCGCGCCAGCGCATCGGGATCTTGTATCGCCACGCAATCGGCATCGAGAATCGCATTGCCGGAATCGGTCACAAAGTGCGAACCATCCGGTTTCATGCGTCGCGTGATCTGCGTCTGGCAACCGGCGGCTGCCAGCACCTCGACCAGGCGTTGCTGCGTGGTATTCAGACCGAAGGGCACCACTTCCAGCGGCAGTTTGAACCGACCCAGTTGCGCCACCTGCTTGGTTTCATCGGCAATGATGATCAGCTTTCTGGAGGCCAGCGCCACCATTTTCTCGCGCAGATGCGCGCCGCCGCCCCCCTTGATCAGCCGCAAAGCGGGGTCGATCTCGTCCGCGCCGTCAACCGTGACATCCAGAGCCGGTGTCTGTTCCAGCGTGCTCAGCACAATGCCGAGCCCTGCAGCCTGCTGGCGGGTGGCCTCCGAGGTCGGCACACCGACAATATCCATCCCCTCGGCCTTGATGCGGGCGGCTAGAAGATCGACAAAATGTCTGGCGGTCGAGCCTGTTCCCAGCCCGACTGTCATGCCCGAGCGGACGGTGGCCACCGCACGCGCTGCCGCTTCACGTTTCAACATCTCGAATGGGTCCGGGTTTGGCTGGCTCAACGGTCTATTCCCTCACACGTCATCAAGGCCCGACCCTAGCACGAAGGACGGAAAATCCAATCACCAAGCCCCGCAAGACTTGACGCCACCCACAGGATCGGGCACCCCCGTCATCATGAGCACACGAATTGACCCCGATCTGCCGACCATCGTCTTCGATCTCGATGGCACTTTGGCAGAAACCGCACCGGACCTGATCTGGACCCTGAATGCCGTGCTGGCGGAAATCGATCTGCCGCCGATTCCGTTCGAGCTGGCGCGCGATCTGATCGGCGCCGGCGCCCGCGCACTGATCAACCGCGGACTGGCCGCCGACGGGCGGGAATTGAGCGACGAGGACGTCGAAAAACTCTTCAACCGCTATCTGGAAATTTACGACACGCGCCTCTGCGTCGAAACGCATCTGTTCGAGCATGTGCCGGAATCGCTCGATATTCTCCGACAGCGCGGCCACCGACTGGCCGTGTGCACCAACAAGATGGAATATCATTCACTCAAGCTGATCGACGCCCTGGGCATTGCCCCCTATTTCAGTGCCGTTTGCGGACGCGACACCTTTGCCTTCTGCAAGCCCGACGCCCGCCACCTGACCCATACCGTGATCAAGGCCGGCGGCGACCCCGGCAAGGCGATCATGATCGGCGACTCCCGAACCGACATCGACACAGCCCTCAACGCCAACCTCCCCTCGATCGGCGTCCCCTTCGGCTACACCGACACCCCGATGACCGCATTAGGGCCGGATGTGCTGATCAGCCATTTCCGGGAGCTGCCGGAGGCGGTCATGGGGTTGGTGCGGCGGGGGTGAGGGGTTTTGAGTATGAAGGCGAGTGGCTTAATTAAAAGCCATGCGAACTAAAACAACTCAACCCGCAATTTCTGCTATATTAACAGAGTATATTTTTAAAGAGTTTGACATAAATAGCAGAAAAAAGCTATTCATGTCAGACTAAAATATTTAGGGGCTGACATAGATAAGGTTTCAGTATTCACATTTTGACCCATTCTGAGATAGTCTTCAAGAGGTTGCTGGCTGGGCGATGATTGAACCGCCATTCACACTCTTTGAGAAATAAAAAGAAGTGAGCTTTCGGTATGCCGTTAT
>CANFLM010000043.1 GCA_947447895.1 Hyphomicrobiales bacterium | reverse complement strand
CGGCCGTCGAGCGCGCAGGTCTGCGCGGCTTGAAGGACGGACAGAAGATCGGTTACGAGCTGGAATCAGATCGTCGCACCGGTCGTCAGTCGGCTGTGAACCTGCAGGTCCAGTAAGCCTCAAGCTTACGGCTTGCAATCAGCCAACAGGAATAAAAAGCGCACCTCGAGTGCGCTTTTTTAATGGTTGCGCCACTCAGGCCTGCGCCTGCACAGTGTCTTTCACGCCATGCGTAAACAGGCTCTCAAGAGCCTTGATGACGGGAACGGTAAAGCGTGGATCTTGTGGCAGGTCGGCCCCGAAAATCGCCTCGACGGCAAGCAAGGAGCGCGCGAGTGCCTCGCCGTTGCGTCCCGCGGCGTCGGCGCGCTGGCGCAATTCCCGGGCCAGCGGATCGCGCACGTCGATGGGTTGGCCGTGTTCATCCACCCCGGTCACATAGCGCATCCATGCCGCAACACCCAATGCGATCCGGTCCAGCGACCGGCCCTGGGCCAGCAGGTCGCGCGCCGGACCCAGCAGCCGCTGCGGCAGTTTTTGCGAGCCATCCATCGCGATCTGCCACGTCCGGTGGCGCAGGGCCGGATTGCGGAAGCGCTCCAGCAGCGACCGGCGATAGGCCGCCACATCCGTGCCCTCCGGAATGACCAGGGTCGGGGGAATATCGTCACTCATCATCCGCTCGACAAGACGGGCCAGGGCCGCATCACCCATGGCCTCGGCCACGGTTTCATAGCCCGACAGATAACCCAGATAGGCCAGCGTCGAATGGGCTCCGTTGAGCATGCGGAGCTTCATGGTTTCGAACGGCAGCACATCGGCCACCAATTGCGCACCGAACCGGCCCCAATCAGGACGACCCAGCGGGAAATGATCCTCGATCACCCATTGGGTAAACGGCTCGGTCATGATCGGCCAGGCATCGATGATCCCGGCTTCGGCCAGAATGGCCCGATCGGCATCGGTGGTCGAGGGCACGATCCGGTCAACCATGGTCGAGGGAAAAGCCACCTCCTGCGCGATGGTGTCGGCCAAACCCGGATCGCTCAACTGCGCAAAACGGCGCAGCACTTTGGCCACCGTATGGCCGTTGGCAGGCAGATTGTCACAGGTCAGCACCGTAAAAGGCTTCAGACCCTTGGCATAGCGATGGCGCAACCCCGCCATCAAAAAGCCGATGGCCGAACGCGGCGCCTCGGGATGGGCCAGATCATGGACAATATCGGGATGCGCCTCGTTCAATTCACCGGTGGCCGGATCATGGCAATAGCCCTTTTCCGTCACGGTCAGAGAGACGATTTTGACATCCTCATGCGCCATGGCGGCAATGAGGGCTTGCGGATTTTCGGGGGCCACCAGCGAGTGCTGGATGGCACCGATCACCTGATAATGCGGGGCATCGGGCCCGCGCACCGAAACAGTATAGAGCCCGTCCTGCGGAGCCAGCGCATCGCGCGTGTCGGGCGAGCGCAGGCTTGCCCCGACAATGCCCCAGCCGAGATCACCGGAGGCCAGAACCTGTTCAGTATAGACGGCCTGATGGGCGCGGTGGAACGCGCCCAAGCCCAGATGCACGATGCCGCAGCGCGCCTGTGCGCGATCATAACGGGGCCACTCGACGGCCGCGGGCAGTCTGCCCAAGGTTGCAAGAGAGAGTGTCACTGGGCTCATGTCAATTGCTCCACGGCACGGATCACCCCGCGCAATTCGGCCAGCCCTTTCAGGCGGCCAATCCCAGCATAACCGGGGGTAATGGTCTTTTTCAGATCATCCAGCATCCGGTGCCCGTGATCGGGACGGAAGGGGATTTTCCGCTCGGCCGGACGGGTGCGGTTCTCATCGACCAAAGCCTTGATCACGCCCACCATATCGACATCGCCATCGAGATGGTCGGATTCATAGAACGATCCGTCGGCTTCGCGATGGGTGGCGCGCAGATGCACGAACTGGATGCGCTTGGCGAAGTGTCGGGCCATTGCCACCAGATCATTGTCGGGCCGCACGCCCAAGGAGCCGGTGCAGAAGCACATGCCATTGGCGGGGCTCGGCACGGCATCGAACAAGGCCTGGTAATCGGCGGCGGTCGAGGCAATGCGCGGGAGGCCGAACAGCGGACGGGGCGGATCATCGGGGTGCAGAGTCAAGGTGACACCCAGCTTTTCGGCCACGGGTGTGACGGCCTGCAGAAATTCGATCAAATGCTGGCGCAAGCGCGGCGCATCGATCTCGCGATAGGTCTCGAGCCGGGCACGGAAAGCCGGGATCGACAATGGATCGGTGGTGGAGCCGGGCAGCGCGCTGGCGATCACCATGACCATATAATCGATGTCATCCTGGCTCATCGCCTCGAACAGGGCCCGCGCTCGCGCCTGGCGGGCAGGGTCGTGATCCTTCTCGGCGCCCGGCCGTTCCAGAATGAACAGATCGAACACCGCAAAGCGGTCGGCATCGAAGCGCAGACAGGTCGCGCCGTTGGGGAGAACCCAATCGAGATCGGTCCGGCACCAATCGACCACCGGCATGAAATTATAGCAGATCGTGTGGATGCCGTTGGCCGCCACCGCTTCCATGCTTTTGATCCAACCGGCAATCGAACTTTCCGCTTTGGCCCCCAACCGCCGCACATCGTCGGGGATGGGGATGCTTTCAATGATGGTCCAGCGCAAGGGCGAACGGCCAGCAGGCGTGGTCTCGATCAGTGCCTTGCGCGCGGCAACAGCCTCGCGGGTCCAGACCTCGCCCGGCTTCAACTCGTGCAGGGCATTGACGATTTCTGTCGCTCCCGCCTGCCGGATGTCATCCAGACTGACCGGATCATGCGGCCCGAACCACCGCCAAGCCTGCCTGAGCGAGTCTTCCCTTGGTTCCTGTGTCATCCTGTTCCCTCCCCGCTCTGTGTCCTGTCACAATTTATAGGCGTCTTTGACCAGACGATAGGTCAGATCATGCGCCAATTCATGCGCCTCGTCCTCGCGCAACCGGTGGTCGGCCACCAATTCGGCCAGAAAACCGGCATCGACGCGGCGGGCCACATCGTGCCGGGCCGGGATCGAGGGGAAGGCGCGGGTATCATCGTTGAAGCCGACAGTGTTATAGAAGCCTGCGGTTTCCACCGCCTGCTCGCGGAAGCGTTTCATGCCTTCCACCGAATCGAAGAACCACCAGGGCGGGCCCAGCCGCAGGCAGGGATAGTGCCCCGCCAAAGGCGCCAATTCGCGCGAATAGGCGGTTTCATCCAGCGTGAACAGAATGATGGTCAGGGTCTTTTCATTGCCGAAGCGGTCCAGCAACGGCTTCAGGGCCTGCACATAATTGGTCTGGCTCGGAATATCCGCACCCATGTCGCGGCCGAAACGGTTGAACAGGAAGCGGTTGTGGTTGCGCACCGAACCCGGATGGATCTGCATGACCAGACCGTCCTCGAGGCTCATGCGGGCCATTTCGGTCAGCATTTGCGCACGGAACAATTCGGCCTCGGCAGCCGAGACAGGCCCCTTGCGGACCTTCTGGTAAAGAGCTTCGGCATCGGCCAGTGGCAGGTCGGCCGTCGCGGCACTCGGATGACCGTGATCGGACGAGGTCGCGCCGAAGCTCTTGAAATAGTCGCGGCGGTTGCGATGCGCCGCAAGATAGCCGGTCCATGTGGTGGTGTCGCACCCGCTGATCGTGCCGAAAGCAACCAGATTGTCACGGAAGCCATCGAAATCGGGATCGACCACCGGGTCCGGCCGATAGGCTGTCACCACCCGCCCCGACCAACCGCTGGCGCGGATGGTGGCGTGATGGGCCAGCGGATCAAGCGGGCTCTCAGTAGTGGCAATGACCTCGATATTGAACCGCTCGAACAGCGCACGCGGCCGGTAGGCAGGCTGGGCCAGACGTTCGCTGATCCGGTCGAAATAGAGATCGGCCGTCGCACGAGACAGGGGCACATCCAGATCGAACAGCGTCGAAAAGGCATGATCGCACCAGACGCGGGTCGGCGTGCCGCGGAACAGGTGGTAATGGGCGGCAAAGCGATGCCAGATGGTGCGGGAATCGCGCTCGGACACGGAGCCGTCCCTGGCGGGGACACCAAGATCGAGCAGATCGACGCCCTGGGAGTAGAGCATGCGGAAAATATAGTGGTCCGGCACCACGAACAGCGTGGAGGGATCGGGGAAAGCCTCGTTCTCGGCATACCAGCGCGGATCGGTATGGCCATGCGGAGACACAATCGGCAAATCCTTGATCCCGTCATAAAGCCTGCGCGCAATGGCGCGGGTGTCGGGCAACGAGGGCAGCAAGCGGTCGGGGTGGAGAAGATGGGCCATGTTCAATCCTTACGGGGCAGTCATTCGACGGTCAGGAGGGTGTGTTGTTGGCGAGAACCGATGCCTGCACATCGGCAAAATTACCAAGAAAATTATCGGGATCGATCAAACCGATTTCCGCAAAGCGCATCAGCATCGACAGATGCTCGGCCATCAGGCGCATGGCATCGGCGGGCTGGCCCTTGCGGATGGCCGCATCAATCGGCTCGTGGTCGCTAATCACCGCCTTCATCCGGCCGGGCACCGGCAGCGTCAACCGCCGATAGCGGTCGACCTGTGTCTTGACGCTTTGAACAAGCCCCCAGACGCCGGGATGGTCGGCCGCAAGCGCAATCGCGGCATGGAAATCGTCATCGCCCTGATGGAAGGCATTCATATCCTGCTGATCGGCCGCCAGCTTCTGCCGTTCGATCGCCTTGGCCATCGCCGTCAGGCCTTCGGGCTTGCGGCGCTGGGCGGCCAGATCGGCCATCGTCACTTCCAGCGAGCGGCGCACCAGAATCGCTTCGGGCAGATCGGCCAGCGGAATACGCGCGACGAATGTGCCCGATTGCGGGAAAATTTCGACCAGCCGTTCCTCGGCCAGCCGCAACAGCGCCTCGCGCACCGGCGTGCGGCTGACGCCGAATTGCTGCGCCAGTTCTTTTTCGGAAATCGGATCGCCCGGACGCCGCACCAGCCGGATAATATCCAGCCGCAAACTTCCATGAATCATCGCGGAGGCGGTCTTGAAACCCGACACCCGCCCGACACCCGCCCGCACCGGCATGATCGGCGCACGCCGGCCGCGCCGTTCGGTCTTGCTCTGGTTGGCGGAATTGTCGCCTGGCTTGTCGCCTGAATTGTCTTGCACGTTGATGCTCGTCCGGTCGGAAGGATCAGATCACGCATCTATTCTTAAACTAGTATATCAGTTTGGCAAGGCCACAGAAAACGCAAAACAGCCTTCATGCAAGTCTGGCTGTTCAATGCCCGCGATGGTGCATTTTGGTTCTGATGCGTTCGATCAGCCGCATCACGGTGGCACGGGTCGGGCTGAGAGCCCGTTTGACGCGCGCCACTATCAACCGGATCTCCTCGCGGATCGGGGCAACCTGAACACCGGCCCAAACCCGCGCCTGCAGCACCCAGTCATAGAGCCGGCAGAACCACGCCAGTTCCATCAGCTTGGGGCGGCAGACCTCGAACAAAAACACGGTGACGGCAAGGCCAGCTATTTTGGCGATAACAAACACCCCCATGCCGATCAGCGCATGGCCGGCAAACTGGCCTTGGGCGGCGACCCAGAGCGCACCGAGCTTGATCGGGAACAGCACGGCATCGGGCAGCACGAACAGCACCAGCACCCATGCGGCAGGCATGGCCGCAATCCGCCCGGTCAGCCACGCCTTGAACCGCTGCCACGGGATCAAAGCCACGAACCGCGCCACGGGAGGCGCAATCAGATCCCACAGCCACGCCTCGAGCAGAAACAGCAGCGCGAGCAGGACCCAGAGCGGTTTGAGAATTTTACGAAACATCAGGGGTACTGTGCCGATCTTTGTGGCGGATTTTGGGAGGGGGTGCTGAACGACTTCTATCACACAATCAGCGAAGGATCCTGTTTGAAACAGTGCAAGTCGCAGGTGACGATGACAAGGGCGGGCATCCAGGGTTTTCTGTCCTGTCGCCGGCAACAAAAAAATGGCAGGGCCATGCCCTGCCAATCTCGCATGCAACAGCCAAAAAATCAGCTGTGAATGGCGCGTTTTTCGACCGCCATGGCGGCTTCCTTGACCGCTTCCGACATGGTCGGATGGGCATGGCAGGTGCGGGCCAGATCTTCCGAGGAGCCGCCGAATTCCATCAGCACGGCCACTTCGTGGATCATGTCGCCAGCACCGGCGCTGATGATGTGGCAGCCGAGCACGCGGTCGGTTGCAGCATCGGCCAGCACTTTGACAAAGCCGTCGGTCTTGCGCATCGCACGGGCGCGGCCATTGGCGGTGAAGTTGAACTTGCCGACCTTGTAGGCAATGCCTGCGGCCTTCAGCTCTTCCTCGGTTTTGCCGACAGAGGCCACTTCGGGGGCCGTGTAGACCACGCCCGGAATGACATCATAATTCACATGACCGGCCTTGCCTGCCAACAATTCGGCAACAGCGACGCCCTCGTCCTCAGCCTTGTGGGCCAGCATCGGGCCGCGCACCACATCGCCGATGGCGAAAATGCCGGGAACATTGGTCTGGAAATGGTGATCGATATTGATACGGCCACGATCCATCGCCACGCCAACCGCCTCCAGACCGAGACCGTCGGTATAGGGACGGCGTCCGGTGGCCACCAGCACCACGTCGCCGGCCAGCACGGTGGCTTCACCACCGGCCACCGGTTCGAAGGTCACGGAAGCACCCGATTTGGTTGCCTCGACCGCGGTTACTTTGGAGGAAAGCTGGAAGGTCACGCCCTGCTTTTCCAGAATCCTCTGGAAGCTTTTGGCCACTTCGGCATCCATGCCGGGCAGGATGCGGTCGAGATATTCTACAACCGTCACCTGTGCGCCCAGACGGCGCCAGACCGAGCCCAGCTCCAGTCCGATCACGCCCGCGCCGATCACCACCAGCTTGTTGGGGACCTTGCCAAGCTCCAGCGCGCCGGTGGAGGACACAACCACTTTCTCGTCGAACTGAACCGACACACCGGGAGGGCTGGCGACATCGGACCCCGTGGCAATGACGATCGCCTTGGTCTCGAGCACCTGCGCACTGCCGTCATCGGCTGTCACCTTGACTCGGCCTGCGGCCTCGATGCTGCCGGTGCCGAAAAACGCATCGACCTTGTTCTTCTTCAGCAGAAAGGCCACGCCCTGCACATTGGCATCGACAACTTCGGTCTTGTGGCCCATCATGGCCTTCAGATCGAGTTTCGGCTTGGACACCGTGATGCCCATATTGCCGAAGTCATGACCGGCTTCCTCGAACAGATCGGAGGCATGCAGCAGGGCCTTGGAGGGGATACAGCCGATATTGAGGCAGGTGCCGCCATGGCTCTTGCGCTTTTCCACGACGGCTGTCTTCAGACCGAGCTGGGCTGCACGAATGGCACACACATAACCGCCGGGGCCGGTACCGATGACAATCAGATCATAAGACATAGGAGTATCCTTCCTCTTTCACGCACAGTGGCAGCTTAACGCCCGCCCGAGACATCCAGAATGGCGCCGGTGGCATAGGACGCCTCATCCGAGGCCAGCCAGCACACCGCACGCGCGACTTCTTCCGCGCTGCCTTCCCGCTTGACCGGAATTTGGTCACGCAGTTTCTCGATCCGGTCCGGCACACCCCCGCTGGCATGGATATCGGTATCGATCAGGCCGGGCCGCACCGCATTGACGCGGATGCCTTCCGCCGCCACTTCGCGCGCCAGACCGAGGGTAAAGGTATCAATCGCGCCCTTGGCCGAAGCATAGTCGACATACATGCCGGGTGAGCCCAAACGGGCCGCAGCCGATGACAGGTTGACGATCACCCCGCCTTTGCCGCCATGTCTGGTCGACATGCGCCGCACCGCCTCGCGGGAGGGGATGAAGGTGCCGATGATATTGATGGTCATCATGCGGTTGAGACGTTCAACGCTCATCTCGTCGACCCGCGCAACGACATCGACGACGCCGGCATTGTTGATCAGCACAGCGAGCCTGCCGAGGCTGTCGGCAGCCTTGAAGATGGCCAGCACATCCGCCTCGACACCGACATCGCCTTTGACGGCCACGGCATGGCCACCGGCCGCAGCGATCTCGGCCACAAGACTGTTGGCGGCCTTTTCATCGGAGACGTAATTGACCACCACCGCCAAACCGCGCGAGGCCAGAATACGCGCACAGGCCCGGCCAATGCCGCGGCTGCCGCCGGTAACAATGGCGACAGCACGAGTTGGGGAAGTGGTCATCAGGTCTCCTCCGGATTAAAGATCAAGGACCAGACGGGCTGGATCTTCCAGCGCTTCCTTGACGCGCACGAGGAAGGTCACAGCCTCCTTGCCGTCAACGATGCGGTGGTCATAGCTCAAAGCCAGATACATCATCGGACGCACTTCGATTTTGCCGCCAACCACCATCGGACGGTCCTGGATCTTGTGCATGCCGAGAATGCCCGATTGCGGCGCATTCAGGATCGGGGTCGACATCAACGAACCGTAGATCCCGCCATTGGTAATGGTGAAAGTACCACCCTGCATTTCATCGATTTTCAGCTGGCCGTCACGGGCCCGCTTGCCGAAATCGGCAATGGTCTTTTCCACGCCCGAGATCGACAGCTGGTCGGCCTCGCGCACCACCGGCACGACCAGGCCCTTATCGGTCCCGACCGCAATCCCGATGTGGTAATAGTTCTTGTAGACCAGATCGGTGCCGTCAATTTCGGCATTCACGGCTGGCAGTTCCTTCAGGGCCTGCACGCAAGCCTTGACGAAGAAGCCCATGAAGCCGAGCTTGTTGCCGTGCTTCTTCTCGAAGATATCCTTGTACTTGTTGCGCAGGGCCATCACCTCGGTCATATCGACCTCGTTGAAGGTGGTCAGCATGGCTGCGGTGTTCTGGGCCTCTTTCAGACGGCGCGCGATGGTCTGGCGCAGCTTGGTCATCTTCACGCGCTCTTCGCGGCTGGCATCATCGGCGGGTGAGGCCGCACGCATCGCCACAGGTGCGGAGACGGCAGGACCAGCTGCCACTGCGGCGAGCATATCGCCCTTGGTGACACGGCCATCCTTGCCGGACGCCGCCACGGAGGCCGGATTGATCCCGCTTTCAGCCGCAATGCGCGACACGGCCGGACCGTGGTCATGCGAAGCGGCAGCAGCAGCAGCAGGCGCAGGGGCCGAAACAACAGGAGCCGGGGCAGGAGCGGCGGCAGCGGGAGCGGCAGCGGCAGCGCCGGATCCGGCGGCAATCGAGCCGAGCAAGGCGCCGACGCCAACCGTATCACCGTCTTTGGCGACGATTTCGGCCAGCACACCGGCAGCCGGTGCGTTGACTTCCAGTGTCACCTTGTCGGTTTCGAGTTCAAGCAAAGGCTCGTCGGCTTTCACCGCATCGCCGGGCTTTTTGAACCATTTGCCGATTGTTGCTTCAGAGACCGATTCACCCAGCGTCGGGACGCGAATTTCAGTTGCCATGATAAAACTTCCACATGATGTTGAGCAGGGAGAGGGGGATGTGATCCCCCGTCATGAGATTCAACCCGTCCTGGAATTCAGACGGCAAACGCCTCGTCGAGGAAGGCATTCAATTGCGCGAGATGGCGTGACATCAGGCCCGTTGCGGTGGCGGCAGAAGCGGCACGGCCGACATAGCGGGCCCGCGGCACTTTGCAACCGGCATGCGAGAGCACCCATTCCAGATAGGGCTCGACGAAGCTCCAGCTGCCCATGTTCTTGGGCTCTTCCTGGCACCAGACAATGTCGGCATTGGGGAAGCGGGCCAGCTCGGTGGCGAGAGCCTTGACCGGGAACGGATACAGCTGTTCGACGCGCAACAGGTAGACATCATCGATGCCGCGCTTTTCACGATCCTCGTAAAGATCGTAATAGACCTTGCCCGTGCACAGCACGACGCGGCGGATCTTGTTGTCCTTGGCGAGCTTGATCTTCTCGCCCTTCAGCATCTGCGCATCATCCCACAAAATGCGGTGGAACGAGGTGCCAGCCGCCATTTCATCGAGACGCGACACGGCGCGCTTGTGGCGCAACAGCGATTTCGGCGTCATCAGGATCAGCGGCTTGCGGAATTCGCGGCGCAACTGGCGACGCAGGATGTGGAAGTAATTGGCAGGCGTCGAGCAGTTGGCGACCTGCATATTGTCTTCCGCACACATCTGCAGGAAGCGTTCGAGACGTGCCGAGGAATGTTCCGGCCCCTGCCCTTCGTAACCATGCGGCAACAGGCAGACCAGGCCCGACATGCGCAGCCACTTGCGTTCGCCCGACGAGATGAACTGGTCGAACACCACCTGTGCGCCATTGGCGAAATCGCCGAACTGGCCCTCCCACAGGGTCAGAGCATTCGGCTCGGACAGCGAATAGCCATATTCGAAACCCAGCACGGCTTCTTCCGAGAGCATCGAATTGATGACCTCGTATTTGGCCTGTTCACCGGGCTTCAAGTGGTTGAGCGGCTTGTAGCGGGCTTCGGTTTCCTGATCGATGACCACCGAATGGCGCTGCGAGAAGGTCCCGCGTTCGCAATCCTGACCCGACAGGCGGACCCGGTGGCCTTCCAGCAACAAAGTGCCGAAGGCGAGGGCCTCGCCGGTGGCCCAATCGATGCCTTCGCCGGTATCAATCGCCTTGCGGCGGTTGTCCATGAAGCGCTGGATGGTCTTGTGGGCCTGGAACCCTTCGGGAACGGCTGTCAACTTCTGGCCGATCTCGCGCAGATGGTCGATCTCGACACCGGTCTGGCCGCGACGCGCATCGTCCTGGCTTTCCGACACGGCCTTCAGACCGGCCCAGCGGCCATCCAGCCAATCGGCCTTGTTGGGCTTGTAGGCCTGTCCGGCTTCGTGCTCGGCTTCCAGACGGGTGCGCCAATCGGCTTTCATCTTGTCGATTTCGCCGGTCGTGACCACGCCATCGGCAATCAGACGGTCCGAATAGAGTTCGAGCGTGGTGCGCTGGCCGCGGATTTTCTTGTACATCAGCGGCTGGGTGAAAGACGGCTCGTCGCCTTCGTTATGACCGAAGCGGCGATAGCAGAACATGTCGATCACGACAGGCTTGTGGAAGCGCTGGCGGAATTCGGTCGCCACTTTGGCGGTAAAGACCACGGCTTCCGGATCGTCGCCATTGCAATGGAAGATCGGTGCTTCGATCATCTTGGCCACATCGGACGGATAGGGCGAGGACCGCGAATAGCGTGGATAGGTGGTAAAGCCGATCTGGTTGTTGATGATGAAATGGATCGAACCGCCGGTGCGGTGACCCTTCAGGCCCGACAGGCCCAGACATTCGGCCACCACGCCCTGACCCGCAAAAGCGGCATCACCGTGGATCAGCAGAGGCATGACCTTGGAACGCTCGCTCTGGTCATTGTGCTGGTCCTGCTTGGCGCGCACTTTGCCGAGCACGACCGGATCGACGATTTCCAGATGCGACGGATTGGCGGTCAGCGACAGATGCACATTGTTGCCGTCGAACACGCGGTCCGACGAGGCACCCAGATGGTATTTCACATCGCCCGAACCTTCGACATCCTCGGGGGCATAGGAGCCGCCCTTGAACTCGTGGAAAATGGCGCGGTGCGGCTTGCCCATTACCTGCGACAGCACGTTCAGACGGCCGCGATGGGCCATGCCGAACACGATCTCGTTGACGCCGAGCGCACCACCGCGCTTGATGATCTGCTCGAGGGCCGGCACCATCGATTCACCGCCATCCAGACCGAAGCGCTTGGTGCCGGTATATTTGACGTCGATGAATTTTTCGAAGCCTTCGGCCTCGACCAACTTGTTGAGAATAGCGCGGCGACCTTCGCGGGTGAAGGCGATTTCCTTGTCCTGGCCTTCGATGCGCTCCTGGATCCAGGCCTTCTCGGCCGGATTGGAAATATGCATGAATTCCCAACCGATGGTCGAGCAATAGGTGCGCTGCAGGATGGCCTGCATTTCGCGCAAGGTGGCATATTCCAGCCCCAGCACATGATCGATGAAAATCTTGCGGTCCCAATCGGCCTCGGTGAAGCCGAAAGCGGAGGGATGCAATTCGGAATGGTCTTTTTCAGGGCCCATATGCAGCGGATCGAGATCGGCGTGCAGATGGCCGCGCATCCGGTAGGTGCGGATCATCATCAAAGCGCGCACGGAGTCGCGGGTCGCCTGCTGGATGTCGGCGGTCGAGACAGCCGCGCCTTTTGCTTCGGCCTTGCCCTTCAGCTTGTCGCCGACGATCTTTTCAACCGCGCCCCAGTTGCCGTCAAGCGCGGAAACCAGTTCCCCATTGGCGGCAATCGGCCAGTTTTTGCGCTGCCAAGATGCGCCTTGTGCACTTTTGGTGACAGAGGCGGCATCGTCATTCAACGCGCCGAAAAAGCTGCGCCATTCGGCATGCACCGAATTCGGATTGTCCTGATAGCGTGCATACAGGTCTTCGATGTAGGAGGCGTTCGCGCCATAAAGAAAAGAGGTTTGTAACAATGCTTCGTTCTGATCCTGCCGCGCCATCGCGTTTCCCTCGTCCTCTACTCGCTGTCGTACGGACAGCTTTTTAATCAACGACAAATAAAGTTGCACCCTGCGGGCTACGCGAGCGGTGCGGCTCGGCACCATCGGCAACCTGATAACTCATTCCCGGGGTGAGCGTAAAAACCCTCCCGTCAGCCAGACGGGTTTCAAGCTCGCCGGCAAGGCACAACAAGATGTGCCCCTTTTCGCACCAGTGGTCGGCTTCGTAACCGGCCGAATAGTCAACCATCCGGACGCGGATGCGGTTGTCTTCCGGACCGAAAGAGCGGGTCCGCCACGTGGCCGAACCGGCATCACCTGCGTGATGCGTCGGTTCGATGGCGGCCCAATCTGTCGTTGCGAAAGCGATGTCCGACATCCGCATCGGGATTAGCCTTTCAGGCGTTCCACCAAGGTCTTGCCAAGACGCGCCGGTGATGGCGAGACGCGGATGCCCGCGGCTTCCATCGCAGCGATCTTGTCTTCCGCGCCACCCTTGCCGCCCGAGATAATCGCACCGGCATGACCCATGCGGCGACCGGGAGGTGCCGTACGGCCGGCAATAAAGCCAACCACCGGCTTGGAACGGCCGCGCTTGGCCTCGTCGGCCAGGAACTGGGCGGCATCTTCTTCCGCCGAACCGCCGATTTCACCGATCATGATGATCGAGTGGGTCTTGGGGTCGGCCAAAAACATTTCCAGCACGTCGATGAATTCGGTGCCCTTCACAGGATCGCCGCCGATGCCGACTGCGGTGGTCTGGCCGAGGCCTTCCATCGTGGTCTGGAACACGGCTTCATAGGTCAAAGTGCCCGAACGCGATACGATGCCGACATTGCCCTGCTTGAAGATGTTGCCGGGCATGATGCCGATCTTGCATTCGCCGGCGGTCATCACGCCGGGGCAATTCGGGCCGATCAGGCGCGACTTGGAACCCGACAGCGAGCGCTTCACCCGCACCATGTCGAGCACCGGAATGCCCTCGGTGATGCAGACGATCAGCGGAATTTCCGCCTCAATGGCTTCGCAGATCGCGTCCGCTGCCCCTGGAGGCGGCACATAGATTACCGAAGCATCGGCGCCGGTCTGCTGCTTGGCTTCCAGAACCGAGTCAAATACCGGCAGGCCCAGATGCACCGAGCCACCCTTGCCGGGCGAGGTGCCGCCGACCATCTTGGTGCCATAGGCAATCGCCTGTTCGGAATGGAACGTGCCGTTCTTACCGGTGAAGCCCTGACAGATCACCTTGGTCTGTGCGTTGATCAAGACTGACATTAGTGTGCTCCTGCCTGGCCAGCGGCTTTCACCGCACCCACAATTTTCTGTGCTGCATCATCGAGATCATCGGCAGCGATCACATCAAGGCCGGATTTGGCGATGATGTCCTTGCCGAGTTCCACATTGGTGCCTTCAAGGCGCACCACCAGCGGCACCTGCAAACCGACTTCGCGCACGGCGGCAATCACGCCTTCGGCGATCACATCGCATTTCATGATGCCACCGAAGATGTTGACGAGAATGCCCTTCACCTTCGGATCGGCGGTGATGATCTTGAACGCCGCGGTCACCTTTTCACGGGTCGCGCCGCCGCCGACATCGAGGAAGTTGGCCGGAGCCGAGCCGTAGAGCTTGATGATATCCATGGTGGCCATCGCCAGACCCGCGCCATTGACCATGCAACCGATCGTGCCGTCGAGCGCGATATAGTTGAGGTCGTGGTGGGAGGCTTCGATTTCCTTGGCGTCTTCTTCGGTCTCGTCACGCAAGGCGAAAATATCGGGATGACGGTAGAGCGCGTTGGAGTCAAAACCGATCTTGGCATCAAGGCAGCGCAGCTTGCCGTCCTTGGTGACGATCAGCGGGTTGATTTCCAGCATCGCCATGTCTTTGGTCACGAAAGCCGTGTAGAGCTTGGTCGCCAGATCGCCGGCCTGCTTGGCCAGATCGCCGGTCAGGCCGAGCGCATGGGCCAGCGTGCGGCCGTGATGCGGCATCACGCCGGTGGCAGGATCGACCGAGAAGGTGATGATCTTTTCGGGGGTGTTGTGCGCCACGGTTTCGATGTCCATACCGCCTTCGGTCGAGGCAACGAAGGACACGCGCGAATTGACGCGATCCACCAGCAGGGACAGATAGAATTCTTTCTCGATGGCCGAACCGTCTTCGATATAGAGGCGGTTGACCTGCTTGCCTGCTGGGCCGGTCTGGATAGTCACCAGAGTCTTGCCGAGCATTTCATGAACAAACTGCTTGGCCTCGTCGATCGACTTGGCCAGACGCACGCCGCCTTTGTCACCGGCGGAGGCTTCGACAAATTTGCCCTTGCCGCGACCACCCGCATGGATCTGGGATTTTACAACCCAGACCGGACCCGGCAAATGTTTGGCCGCCGTTTCCGCATCTGCTGCGGTCAGCACGGGATACCCTTCGGGAACCGGTACACCAAACTCTTTCAGGACCGCCTTGGCCTGATATTCATGAATATTCATAGCAAACTCCGGGTGTGGCCGCATGGGCGTGATCATCACGCCATGCAAGGAGGCATAGCAAAAGGGGCAGGATCACCCTGCCCCGATCTCACTCAGGCAAATGACGGATTGATGGTTTTGCAAGCATCGACAAGGCCCTTCACAGCGGCCACCGATGTCTTGAACATTTCCTTTTCCGCATCGTCGAAGATCACTTCGACAATCCGCTCGGCGCCACCGGCACCGATGACTACTGGGACGCCGACATACATGTCCTTCACGCCATACTGGCCATCGAGATAGGCCGCGCAGGGCAGAATGCGCTTCTGGTCCTTCAGATAGCTTTCAGCCATGGCCACAGCCGAAGCCGCAGGCGCATAGAACGCCGAACCGGTCTTCAGCAGGGCGACGATTTCACCGCCGCCGCCACGGGTGCGCTTGACGATGGAATCGAGCTTTTCCTGAGTGATCCAGCCCATCTTCACCAGATCGGGAAGCGGCACACCGCCCACGGTCGAATGGCGGATCAGCGGCACCATGTCATCGCCATGGCCGCCCAGGGTCATGGCATGCACGTCACGCACCGAGACATTGAGTTCTTCGGCGAGGAAATAGCGGAAGCGGGCGGAATCAAGCACGCCGGCCATGCCGATGACCTTGTTCTTGGGCAGACCGGACGACTTCTGCAAGGCCCAGACCATCGCATCGAGCGGGTTGGTGATGCAGATCACGAAAGCATTGGGAGCATATTGCTTGAGGCCCTGGCCAACCTGTTCCATCACCTTCAGGTTGATGCCGAGCAGATCGTCGCGGCTCATGCCGGGCTTGCGCGGCACACCTGCAGTCACGATCACGACATCGGCGCCGGCAATCGCATCATAGGAATTGGCACCGGAAAAATGGCCATCAAAGCCGTCGACAGGTGAGGATTCTGCGATATCGAGGCTTTTGCCCTGCGGCACGCCTTCGGCAATATCAAACATCACCACGTCACCGAGTTCTTTCAGGCCGATGAGATGAGCGAGGGTGCCGCCGATCTGACCTGAGCCGATCAAAGCAATCTTCTTGCGCGCCATTGAGAGTGATCCTTACACGGAATTGGGTAAAAATAAGCGATCGGCTGATACCGACCCTCCATCGCCTAGCGAGTCGTTGGACCTTGATCAAGTCAAGCTAAAGACTAAGAAAGGCAATATTAAGGAGTATAGAGACAGCACCTTATGCCGTTTTATCGGATATTCATGAAATAAAACAAAGCATTAAGCGAAAATAAAGCATCCGGACCATCCGAAGGGAATGCTCTAAAAAAACAGGTAAGAAATTACAAAATTTGTAAATTGTAACAAAACCGGAATCATCCCAAACGGGCTTTCAGCGCAATCACCACGGCGCGGGCCGCTGTGGCGTGGCGGGATTCCACAGCCTTTTCGGGAACGGTCCGGTCCATGCCGACGGCTTGCGGATGCAAGAAACGGTAGCACAAATCGAACACAAGACCGAGCGCACGTTCTTTGCTTGCCATCTGAAACACTTGAGCGGAAATCCCGTCATCCAGAATCTGTTCGATCAATTGGCCGATCCGGGCCCGGTGCTGGCGGGCGACCAGACGGTTCTCGGCATAGGCATTGATCAGCAGAGCATAGAGCTCGGGCTCGCTGGTCAGATGCCGTCGGTGCACGCGCATCAGTTCGAGCAGCAGGCGCTCGAGCTTGTCATCGGCAGGATCGGGCGAATTGACCACTGCGCTCAGCCGTCCTTCGACCTCGCGCATCCAATCTGCAGTCAGCGCATCACACAAGGCCAGCTTGGAGGCAAAATAGCGGTAGATATTGGCATGGGTCATGCCCGCTTCCCCGGCCACCGAGACCAAAGTCAGCCGAGAGGCCCCGAAGCGGCGCACCTGATCGCGGGTAATCTCCAGAATCCGCCTGTCCTGCCTCGGTGCGTTCGAAACCGCCATAACTCTGCCTGAAATCTAGTATTATGCTGGATGATACACAGATCCACCTATCTATGACAGCTAACGGCCTATCACCACAAGAGGGGCTGGCATGGCGGCCAAACGCGTCGCCTTGTTTGTTCTCACCCTTACCGCGTTAGTCCTTGCACCGAACGAAGTCCGGACACACTGTCAGACGGACAGGGAACCCCACCATGCCCGATCCCGTCCAGCCACCCCGTCCACCGCTTGCGTCCGAAACGGCAAGCCAGCCCGACCACGGCAAGGCCAACGACCATCCACGACACTCACTCCGCCGTTTGCTGGGCCCGGGCATTGTTGCCGGTGCCGCCGACGATGATCCCTCCGGCATCGCCACCTATTCGCAGGCCGGCGCACAATTCGGCTTCAACCAGCTCTGGACGGTTGTCCTCACTTTGCCCTTCATGATTGCCATCCAGATGATTGCGGCTCGCATCGGTCGCGCCAGCGGCGAGGGCTTGATGGCAGCCGCGGCGCGACGCAGTCCGCCGGCACTGATTGCCGGCATTGTCGCGCTGGTCCTGTTTGCCAATATCATCAACATCGCCGCCGATCTCGCCGCCATGGGGGAAGCCTTGCGTCTGGTGGTCGGCGGTTCTGACCTGTTTGCCAAAGTCATGACCGTAGCCTTCGGCCTGCTTTGTGTCGTGCTGGAAATCTACGTCTCCTACCGCCGTTATGCGGGGGCATTGAAATGGCTGACCATGGTGCTGTTTGTCTATGTTATCGCGGTCTTGACGATCAGGGTGCCGTGGCTAGAGGTGGGGCGGGCTCTGGTCATGCCCGACATCAGCTGGACCAGCGATTATGCATTGACGATGGTGGCGGTGTTCGGCACCACCATCAGTCCCTATGTCTTTATCTGGCAGGCCGGACAGGAGGTCGAGGAATTGAAACTCCACCGCGCGCCCGCCCTGCGCGATACGCCCCTCGACCAGGAAGGCCACATCAACCGCATCAAATGGGATACCATCATCGGCATGGTGTTTTCCAATGTCATCTCCTTTGCCATCATCCTCACCACCGCCGCGACACTGCACAGCCAGGGCCTTGTGACCATCAATACCGCCTCAGAGGCCGCCGAGGCCTTGCGCCCAATTGCCGGCGTGTTCACCTTTTTGTTGTTTGCCTGCGGCATTATCGGCACCGGCCTGCTGGCTGTGCCGGTGCTGGCAGGCGCCTCGGCCTATGCGGTGTCCGAAGCCCTGCACTGGCGTGCGACGCTGGCGGCCAAGCCGCTTGATGCCATCGGCTTTTACGGGGTTATCACCGCCGCCACCTTCGGCGGGGTCGCCATTACTCTGATCGGCATCGATCCGATCCGCATGCTCTTCTGGGCGGCTGTCATCAACGGCTTTGCTGCCGTGCCGATCATGGTCGGCATGATGGTGTTGTCATGCGACAGACTGACCATGGGGGTCTGGACGCTGCCGCCCTATCTCAAATTCATGGGCTGGATCGCCACAGGGATAATGGGGCTGGCGGCCTGTCTGCTGGTCGGCTCGGAATTGTTTGGCCACTAGGTCTCGATCAAGCCTGTCGTATTGCCGCTCACCACGCGTTTGACGCCGTGCGAATGCGACAGATACTCCTCCGAGCGCATTTCGATCAACCGCGACACGGTTCGGTCGAATTCGAAGGCCTCGCGGCCCTCCTGCCCCTCATAGAGCAGATGCGCCTCGACCTCGGCACTGGCGACCAGTTTGACATGGTTGTCATACAGCATGTCGATCAGCGTGATGAACCGCTTGGCCTCGTTGCGGCGGTCGATCGCCATTTTCGGGATGTTTTCCAGAAAAACCGTGTGGAATTTCTTGGCCACCGCCAGATAGTCGGAGGCGCCATAGGGTTTTTCGCACAGATCGCGGAAATCGAACCGCGCCACGCCAGCCGCCGCCAGCGGGACATCCAGTGCATGGCCCAGCACATTGATCGACACCGGCTTGGCCACCAGACCGCCCGACAGACGTTGAAAGGCCTCTTCGAAAGCGGCCGTCGCATGGCCCGAGAGCGGGGCATAATAGACAGGCAGGCCACCGAGTTTTTCCATGCGGAAATCGGTACGGGCATCGAGTTGCGCGATATTCATGCGCTGCGACAACAGATCGATGAACGGCAGAAACAGAGCGCGGTTCAACCCGCCTTCATAAAGCCGCTCGGGCACGACATTGGAGGTCGCCACCACCACCACGCCATGGTCGAACAGAGCGGTAAACAACCGGCCCAATATCATCGCATCGGCGATATCGGTGACGGTAAACTCGTCGAAACACAGCAATTTTGCCTCGCCCGCCAATTGGGCCGCGACCGGCGGGATCGGATCTGTATCCTTGACCTTGCCCTGTTTGACGCCCTGCCGGAAGGTGTGGATGCGCGCATGGACATCGGCCAGAAAGCCGTGGAAATGCACCCGCCGCTTGGAACTGCCGGGGACCGAGTTGAAAAACAGATCCATCAGCATGGTCTTGCCACGCCCGACCGAGCCCCAGATATACAGCCCTTTGGGGGCCTCGGGACGCGTCCTGTGGAACAGCCAGCCCAGCGCACTGCCCTTGCTGGCAATGGCACGCTGGTTTAGTGTTTCCGACAGCGCATCGAGACGGTCGACAATCGCCACTTGCGCCGGGTCGGTCTCGATCGCACCGGCCGCGGCCATGCTTTCATATTGATGTCGGATAGGCTTCACGGCACGAAAACTCTGACAGAGGCAAACACAACTATGCCCTTACGCGCTCGGGCAGTCCCGGGCAAGCCGGCAAACCGCGCGAAGGGTCAACAACGGGAGGGATCAAGCATCACGCCGGCAACGGATGGCCCGGCATCAGATCATAGGGATGCTGCCAGCCCGGCAAAGCCGCAATGCGGTCCTTCCATGCCTGCAGATGCGGATAATCGGCCCAATCGATCCCGACGTCCTCGGGATAATAGACATAACCGGCCATCGACAGATCGGCGATGGTGGGACGGTCGGCCGCCGCAAAGTCATGCGTGGCGAAATGCTCGTTGGCCAGTTTGAAAGCCGCTTTCACACGTCCGCGCAGGAATTCGGTAGCCCCCGTCTCGCCGGTTTTGGCGAAAGACAGCAAAAAGCGCAAAGTGGCATAGTTGCTGGTGAATTTATGGTTGTCGAACAGGATCCAGCGATTGACCTCATAGCGTTCATGCGCGGTTTTGGGCGCGAAATGGCCGCTTTCCTCCGCCAGCATCGCCAAAATCGCCCCTGACTGGGTAAAAAACCCGTCCTTGCGCTTGAGGACCGGCACTTCCCCCATCGCATTGACCGTCTCGCGATAGGCTTTGGAGCGGGTCTCGCCATTGAAGAAATCGACGAATTGCGGGGTCCACGCCTCGCCGGTCAGGGCGAAATAGAGCGCGACCTTGTAGGCATTGCCCGACTGGGCGAAGCAATAAAGCACGTTGTCCTGAGCCATTGGTGAATCTCCCCTGTTGTGTCGATTATCAGCCAGTCCCGCCGCAGAGGAAAGTCACATTTGCTAAAATTTGAGCAGCCCTTTCACATTATTGCCACAACTATCAGCGATTGTGCGCTGCACAAATTTTTGTGCGTTGTGTAGTATGAGTTTTCGTCAAAGACGAAAGAAGGTGTTATGGGACAGGTGATCAAGCCAAAAGGCTTTATCCGCAAATTATATCCCACCGATCTGGCGGCCTTCCGCGAGCACTTGTTACGCCTGGATGCCGATACCCGCCATAGCCGCTTCGGCATGGGGGCCAGTGACAGCTTTGTCACCGAGTATGCCGAACGGTGTTTTGCGCTGGTGGGCGTCACCTTTGGCTATTTCGAGGATGGCATGATCCGCGGCGCGGCGGAGCTGCGCGATATGGGCCATGACGGACAGGACGGGGAAGCCGCGTTCAGCATCGAAAATGGCTGGCGCGGGCGTGGTCTCGGCACCGCCTTGTTCAAACGCGTGATCAGAGCGGCCCGCAACCGTCGCATGAAACGGCTCTATGCCAGTTGCCTTACCCATAACCGCGCCATGCAGGCGCTGGCGCGCAAATTCGAGGCCGAGCTAACCTTTGATTCGGGTGACGTGATTGGCGTACTGAATGCCGATGAGGCGACCGCCGAAAGCCGTTTCAGCGAAGCCCTTGACGACGCCAACGGCTTTGCCACCGCTGTGCTGGACCTGCAACGCCGCTGGTTGCAGCCACTCCACCTCAAAACCTTCTGAGCCGGTGAACCGATCCTGTCTTGTTCGCGTAGACAGGAAGCATCCACATGGAAAACCGATCATGACCATTGCCTATTGCTGTCTCCTCATTGCCGGATTGCTGCCCTATATCGCGGTCGGCTTTGCAAAAAGCGGTGGCGGCTATGACAATGCCCGCCCGCGCGAGAGCATGGCCACATTCGAGGGCCGCCAGGCGCGTGCCGTGGCAGCCCATGCCAACAGTTTCGAGGCCTTTCCGTTTTTCGCCGCAGTGGTGTTGCTGGCGGGTTTGACCCATGCCGATCCGCATTGGGTCAATACGCTTTCCGTCATTTTTATTGTTGCCCGCTTCGGCTACATCATCGCCTATCTCACCGACAGACCCTTGCTGCGGTCCATTGTCTGGATGGTCGGCATCGCCTGTGTGCTGGCTATCGGCAGCCTTTCTGTGGTTGCCTGAGCGAGACTTCGTCAAAGAGCACCCCCGACGACCGTATGAGCCACAAAAAAGGGCACCCGCAGGTGCCCTTTTTATATGTCTTACGGTCGCAGCAGGCTTCAGACCTGGCGCGTGACCATCATCTTCTTGATTTCGGCAATCGCCTTGGCGGGGTTCAACCCCTTCGGGCAGGTATTGGCGCAATTCATGATGGTGTGGCAACGGTAGAGACGGAACGGGTCTTCCAGCGCATCGAGCCGTTCGCCGGTGCCTTCGTCGCGCGAGTCGATCAGCCAGCGATAGGCCTGCAACAAGGCCGCAGGGCCGAGATAGCGGTCACCGTTCCACCAATAGCTCGGGCACGAGGTCGAGCAGCAGGCGCACAGGATGCACTCATAAAGCCCATCGAGCTTTTCGCGGTCATCATGCGACTGTTTCCATTCCGCTTCGGGCTGCGGCGAGGTTGTGTGCAACCATGGCTCGACCGAGGCGTGTTGGGCATAGAAATTGGTCAGATCGGGGACCAGATCCTTGATCACCGGCATATGCGGCAATGGATAGATTTTGACCACGCCGGGCACATCATCCATGCCCTTGGTGCAGGCGAGCGTGTTCAACCCGTCGATATTCATAGCGCAGGAGCCGCAAATCCCTTCGCGGCACGAGCGGCGGAAGGTCAGCGTCGGATCAATCTTGTTCTTGATCCACAACAGCGCATCCAGAATCATCGGACCGCAATCGTCGCGATCGACAAAATAGGTATCGGTGCGCGGATTGCTCTCGCCATCTGGATCATAGCGATAGATCCGGAATTCTTTCAGATTCGTTGCTCCTGCAGGCTTTGGCCAGACTTTGCCAACACCGACGCGGGAGTTCTTGGGGAGGTTCAACTGGACCATG
>CANFLM010000042.1 GCA_947447895.1 Hyphomicrobiales bacterium | reverse complement strand
TCGAACAAGGCAGTCAGCAGCAACATTGAAACGCTCCATCAGCAATAAGGGTTCACTCTTGAACAGGCCGTTGATAGCAATATATTGCGGCGCAATAATGACAAAAGAGTGAAAAATGATTGATTTTGATGGTTTTCAAAATTTCGCAACAGGATTTCTCGATTATTTTTATAAAATTAATGAAAAAAATAGGTCAATATGGCTTGCCTTTTGTGCGGTGCATCAATATAAGGAAAGAGTGATGTCGAGGTTCATTCCTCCATCATGCCCTCCTTGGGCGTTTCCTCCCTAGACTTGGGCCGCCAGCAATGGCGGCCTTTTTTTTGCGCTGCGCATGGCAGATGCATCCGGAGGTTGAACCCTCTGCCTGGAAGCGGATATTGCTCAACCATAGCCTGTAGTGTGATCTTGACGGGAGCGCCGGCCGAGCAAAAATTCCACTTTTCGGGATCAATTTCAACCACTTGCCAAGGACGGATCTATCGGTCATGCTCCCTTTGACCAATGAGTCAGTATGGACGTCTTTCAGGGGGATTAATCCTATGGTTACGGGTTCAAAACACAAGAAGGCGGCTGTCGCAGCTGTCGTCGGCAATGTGATGGAATGGTACGATTTTGCTGTCTATGCCTATGTCGCCAGCATCATCGCCAAGAATTTCTTTCCCGGTCAGGATGAGGTTGCCGCGCTGTTGTCGGCCTTTCTGGCTTATGGTCTGGGGTTTGTCGCCCGTCCGCTCGGCGGCATTATCATTGGCCGCTTCGGCGACACCAAGGGCCGCAAGGCGGCCTTGCTGCTGACCATTTTCATGATGGCAGGCGGGACGGTGATGATCGGCCTGCTGCCGACCTATGAGCAAATCGGCTTTTACGCCCCCTTGTTGCTGGTTGCCGCGCGTCTGATGCAGGGCTTCTCGGCGGGTGGCGAATGGGGCACCTCGACCGCCTATCTGGTCGAATGGGCGCCGAGCAACCAGCGCGGCTATTATGGCAGCTTCCAGCAAATGAGCGTGGTCGCAGGCCTGCTGTTGGGTTCGGGCATTGCTGCCCTGATGAATACGGTCCTGACAGCGGAGGATATGCAGGGCTGGGGCTGGCGCGTGCCGTTCCTGATCGGTGGTATCCTCGGCCCGATCGGCCTCTATATGCGCCGCGAGATGGAAGAGACCCCGGCTTATGTCGCTGCCATCGAAGCGGCTCCCGAAGCCGACCAGCCCTCGGGCCTGGCGCTCGCAGTCCGCGCCTTCGGGTTCACCATCGTCTGGACCGTCTGTTTCTATGTGCTGCTGAATTATATGCCGACATGGACCCAGAAATATCTGAAACTGACAGCTGCACAGGCCCTGTGGGCCAATACGATCGGCCTTCTGGTGCTGGTGGTGGCCATTCCGCTGATGGGGCATCTGTCGGATAAGTTCGGCCGCAAGCCCTTGCTGTTGGCCTGCTGTGCCTGTTTCGTCGTGGTGCCGTTGCCGGTGTTCAACTTCCTGATGTCGGGTTCGGTCTCCTATATGGAGCTGATCGCCGTACAGGTGGTGTTTGCCTTGATGATCTCGATGTTCTCGGGTGCGGGTCCTGCGGCGATTTCGGAAATATTCCCGACGCGCAGCCGCTCGACATGGATGACATCGGGCTATGCGCTGGCTGTCGCGATCTTTGGCGGCTTTGCTCCGTTCATCGCGGTCTGGTTGATCACCACCTTCGATTCTCCGGTGGCCCATAGCTATTATCTGATGGGTTCGGCGGTGATTTCGACCGTGGTGATCTGGGGCCTGAAGGAAACAGCCTTCACGGAACTGAAATAAGCCATGCAGATCAGGTTCGACGGGCAAACCATTCTTGTCGCGGGTGCAGCCAGAGGCATTGGCAAAGCCATAGCTGAGGCTTTTGCCCGCGACGGCGGGACGGTGTTTGCCGCCGACCTGTTGGCTGATGATGTGCGCCACTATGCCGAGGCCTTCAACCAGGCCCCGACATCCTCCGGTCAGGGTCATATCGAGGCCTTGGCACTCGATGTGACCGACAAGGCCAGCCTCTCGGCCTGTGTGGCCGATATTGTCCGGCAACAGGGGCGGCTTGATTGTCTGGTCTATGTGGCGGGAGGGGTGCGTGGCCAGTCGCCCAAACCGATCGAGGAGGTTGCGGCCGGAGACTTTGCCGCGATCGTCGACGCCAATCTGACAGGAGCTTTTCTGGCCGCGCAATCGGTGGTGCCGGTCATGAAACAGGCAGGCAAGGGACGGATTGTGGTGATTGCCAGCCGTGCCGGTCTGGCTCCGAGCCTGACAGGGATCCAGAGCTATGCGGCCGCCAAACATGCGCAGGTCGGGCTGGTCAAACAGCTGGCTCAAGAGCTTGGGCAGTTCGGCATTACGGTGAATGCGGTGGCGCCGGGCTTTATGGCCACCAGCCCCGACTATGTCCGGCAATGGAACAGCTATTCGGAAGACACCCGCGCCAATTTCACCAAAACCATTGCGGTGCGCCGGATGGGCCAGCCGGAAGATATTGCGGATGCCACACTGTTTCTGGCCTCCGACCGCGCCTCGTTCATCACCGGACAGACCCTGCCGGTGACAGGATCGCCGCTTTAACCGGATGAGATTTTTCAAGGAGAACCCGACATGACCACAACAGCAATGGAACCTTGGCAGTGGCCGGAACCCCATTGGCGCAAGCTGGTGAACCAGGTGCGTGCTGGCCGGTCCTACCGTCCTGATGGCTGGAAGAACGGCGCGCGTTGCGCTTTTGCTCTGTCCTTCGATGCCGATCACGAAACCAATGAATTGCGGGATGGCGGAAAATCGATCGGCCGGATGGCGTGGGGGGAATATGGCACGCGCGTCGGTGTGCCGCGCATCCTCAAACTGCTCAAGAAATATGATGTGCCTGCCACTTTCTACGTTCCTGCCGTGGCTGCGATGCTGCATCCCGAGGAACAGCGGCAGGTGATTGCCGAAGGCCATGAAATCGGCATCCATGGCTGGATCCACGAATTGAATTCTGTTCTGCCCTACGAGGTCGAGCGCGATCTGATGATGCGCTCTGCCGACGAGCTGGAAAAGATCACCGGTGTCAGGGCCGTGGGCCTGCGCACTCCGTCATGGGATTTCAGCCCCAACACGCTCAAGATCGAGCGCGATATGGGCCTGCTCTATGATTCCTCGCTGATGGCCGACGAGGACTGCTACGAATTGCTGCTCGATGGCACGCCGTCGGGTGTGGTCGAACTGCCGGTTGAATGGGTGCGTGATGACGCGGTCTATTTCATGATGCACCGTTTCCAGTCCTTGCGTCCGCATACGCCGCCCGCCTCGGTGCTGGATATTTTCCGGCGCGAATTCGAGGCGGCCTATGAGGAGGGCGGCATCTTCCAGCTCACCACCCACCCCCATATCATCGGCTATCGTTCGCGCATCTGGATCATCGAGGAATTGATCCGCATGGCCAAGGCCAAGGGCGATGTGTGGTTTGCCACCCATGCGGATGTCGCCCGCTTTGCCAAGGACAACGCAGCCTGATCAGTCTGCTCTTTTGTGCACCATCAGGCCGATGCGCCTGATGGCTGCCGGAACGGGCTCGATCAACCTGACCGGCACACGATCCGCCAGCGCGCGCGCGGCCAGAGCCAGCGGCCCGCCGCCGATGATCAGCGAGGCCGGTGTGATCCCGGACTTGCCCAGAGCCTCATGGCAGGCCTGTTCCAGCCTTTCCACCAATAAAGCCGGATCGTTGGTCACGGCCATGGCATCGCCGCGTGTCAGAAAGACGCCCTGAAATAGCTTGCCAAAGCCCGACCGTTCCGCCATCGCGGTGATCGATGAGGCCAGTTCGGGCGTGGTGGTCACAACCGCAAAAGCCCCGATCCCTGCCGCCGCCAGCATGCTGGCTTCGCCGATCCCGGTGACAGGACAATCAAGACCTGCCCGCAAGGCGTCAAGGCCGGGGTCCCCATAGGCGGCTGTGATCACGCCGTCCCATTGCTGCGCCTGCAGGTCGGGGATCATCCGCGCCAGCACCGCGCCGGCCTGTTGCAAAGCCAGGGGTTCGGTAATCATCGGCACACCTTCGGGCGCGGTGAGGGCGTCGATCCGGAGCCAGTCAGGCGCGGCCTCACGTGCAATCGCCAGCATGCTGGCTGTCGTGGCCGCATTGGTGTTGGGATTGATAAGGACAATCCGCTTCATGGAGCGTTACGCATGGATGCAGGCCACAGCCGAATCATAGGCACCCCGGACAAGAGCCGGCACCTGTTGGCGACAGGCGTCGGTTGCCAATTCGCAACGTGGCGCGAATGCACAACCGGGTGGCAGGGCGGTCAAATCCGGTGGCGATCCGGGAATGGTTTTCAGCCTGTCGCCTTTTTTGGCCCGTTCGACGCGCGAAGCCAGCAGACCGCGCGTATAGGGGTGGCGCGGTGAATTCAGAATATCGGCCACCGAACCGCTTTCCACGATCCGTCCGGCATACATGACGGCAATCCTGTCGGCGATTTCCACCGCGACACCGATGTCATGGGTGACAAACACAATCGACAGACCCAGCTCGCGCTGCAAGGCCCGCAGCAACAGAAGGATCTGGATTTGCACGGTCGCATCCAGCGCGGTGGTCGGCTCGTCGGCCAGCAGCACTTTGGGACGGCAAGCCAGAGCCAGCGCGATCATCGCCCGCTGGCGCATCCCGCCCGACATTTCATGCGGATAGGCATTGAGGCGGCGTTCGGGGGAGGGGATTTGCACCTTCTCGAACAGTTCGAGCGCACGTGCCTGCGCCTGCTCCGGTGTGACATCCTCGTGCCGCAATATCGCCTCGGTGATTTGCTGGCCCAGCGTGTAGACAGGATCGAGGGCCAGCATCGGTTCCTGGAAAATCATCGAAACCGTACGCCCGCGCACGGCGCCGATCTCGTCCTTCGACAGGCCCATGATGTCGTGCCCGTCCACCATGATCCGGCCTTCGACCTTGGCGGTCTTCTCGGGATGCAGGCGGAGCAGCGAGCGCAGGGTCACGCTTTTGCCTGATCCCGATTCGCCGAGCAGGACCAGCACAGAGCCTTTTTCCAGTTCGAGCGAGACATGGTCGACGGCCCGCACGGGTTTGCCGCGTCCGGTGAATGTCACGGTCAGCCCTTCAATGGAGACGAGATTGCTCATGCGTTCCCCTCCGGCATGGACAGACCTGCTGCCAGTGAATGTCCCGATTGCGGCACAAGCGCCAGACAGGCGGCTTGGCTCGACCCCGCGGCGCTGGCTGTCAATGGCGGCAGGATGGTCTGGCAGACCGGCTCGGCCATGATGCAGCGCGGATGGAAACGGCAGCCCGACGGCGGGTTGATCGGATTGGGCGGATCGCCTGTCAACGGGGCTTTCATGGTGCGCTCGGAAGGGTCCATTTTCGGCATCGAGGCCAAAAGCGCGGCAGTATAGGGATGCGAGGGGGCTGCAAACACCGCTTCTCCGTCTCCGAGTTCGGCAACGGTGCCGAGATACATCACCATCACCCGGTCCACCATGAACCGCACCACATTCAGATCATGCGAAATGAACATATAGGTCAGGCCGAAATCGGCTTTGAGATCCTGCAACAGGTTCAGCACTTGCGCTTCGACCGACTTGTCGAGCGCGGAGACGGCCTCATCCAGAATCAACAGGCGCGGATCAAGCGCCAGAGCCCGCGCAATATTGACACGCTGGCGTTGGCCACCCGACAATTCGTGCGGATAGCGTCCGGCAAAGCGGGATGGATCAAGCCCGACACGTGACAGCAGATCATGCGCTTTGGTGCGTGCGGCCAATTCCCCCATGCCATGGATACGGGGCCCGAAGGTGATTGAATCCTCGATGGTCAAACGGGGGTTCAGCGAGGCATAGCTGTCCTGGAACACCATCTGGACCTGGCGGCGATACTCGGCAAGCGGCAGATCGATCCCGACCTTCTCGCCATCGAAAATGATCTCGCCCCGATCCGGCTGGATCAGGTGCATCAGCAGACGTGCGGTGGTGGATTTGCCGCAACCGCTTTCCCCGACCACGCCGAGGGTCTCGCCCTTGCGGATGTCGAAGCTGACGCCGTCAACCGCACGGATCACGCCGCCGCGTCCGAAGAAGCCGCTGCCCTTGACCGGAAAATGCTTGATCAATCCGTTGACACTCAACAGGCTTTGGGCCGGACCACCCCTGTCGCGCGGATCATTCACAAGGCTATCGTGTGCGGTGATCATGATTTGACATCCATGGCCGAGCGCAAGCCGTCGGCCAGCATGTTGAAGGCAATCGAGGTAATGAAAATCATCGCGCCCGGCAGGGCGGCGACCAGCGGCTGGTTGTAAATGGCCGTGCGCAAGGTGTTCAGCATCAGGCCCCATTCCGGCTCCGGCGGCCGCACGCCCAGACCGAGAAAGGACAGGCCGGAGGCCAAAATCATCGACACCGAAACCAGCCCTGTCGCATAGACGAAAATCGGTCCCAGCACATTGCCCAACACATGCACGCGGATGATGGTCCAGGCTTGGGCACCCGATGCACGCGCCGCATCGATATAATCGAGCGAGCGCACCTGCGTGGTGACGCTTTCGGCAACACGGGCAATCGGCGGGATGAACACCAGAGTGATCGAGACCAGTGCATTGGTCAGCCCCGCGCCCAAGGCGCCCGACAAGGCAACGGCGAGCAACACGGAGGGAAAGGCATAAAACACGTCAATGGTCCGCATGATCAGCGTATTGGTGAGACCGCCGGCATAGCCCGCACTGATCCCTAGAGCCGACCCGATCACAAAGGCAATCGGCACCGGTGTCAGGCCCATCAGCAAAGACAGCCGCGCCCCGTAAATCAAGCGCGAGAGCATGTCGCGTCCCAACTCGTCAGCCCCTAGCGGGAAGCCCGGCGTGCCGATCGGCTTCAGACGGCGCAGCATCGAGCTTTTGAATGGATCGGCGGGGGCAATATAGGAGGCAAAGACCGCCATCAGGATCAGCGAGACAATCACCAAGAGGGCCGTCATCGCCACAGGATCACGCGAGACACGCCGCACCACGCCACTCCAATAGCCCGGCGAGCGGGCTATCGGCGGCAAGACGGCTGTTGTCGAAATTTGCAAGGCAGACATGGAATGTTCTCCCCTCAAGCCCGCTGGACGCGCGGATCGATGGCTGATTGCACGACATCGACGGCGAGATTCAAGAACACAAAAAACAAAGCCAAAACCAGAATGGTTCCCTGCAGCAAAGGCAGGTCGCGCTGGAAAATGGCGGCATTCAGCAAAAAGCCGGTGCCGGGCCATGAGAACACGGTTTCGATCAGGATCGAGCCACCCAGCAGATATCCCAGTTGCAAGCCCATCACGGCAAAAGCCGTCGGCGCGGCGTTTTTTAGGACATGGCGGAACACACCGCGTTCTGTCAGGCCCTTGGCAGCAAGGGCCTGCACAAAATCCTGCGTCAGTATTTCTCCCACCAATGCCCGCACACTGCGCGCGATAATCCCCATCGGGATCACCGACATGGTGACTGCTGGCAAGACGAGAAAGCGCAGATAATTCCAGTCGAATGAGCGTGTGCCCGATCCGTCGGGCCCGCCGCCCGTTGCAGGCAGCCAGCCGAGCTGGACCGAAAACACAATCACCAGCACCATGCCGAGCCAGTAATGGGGAACCGAGACACCGAGGCTTGAGATCAGCGAGGCACCGCGATCGATCCACGTGCCCTGATAATAGCCGGCCACGATGCCGAGCAGACTGCCGAGCACAAAGCCGATCAACGTGGCGGCTGCGGCAATCACCAGTGAATTGGTCACGGCATTGAACACTTCGCTGACCACGGGTCGGCCTGTGGCAATCGATTGGCCGAGATCGCCATGCAGGACACGCCAGATCCATAATCCGTATTGCACGGGAAGCGGCTTGTCGAAGCCGTACAAGGTGCGCATCTGGGCCTGCAATTCGGCAGAGGCATCGGTGGGGAGCACGGCGGTCAGCGGATCGCCGGGGGCCAGGTGGACCAGCATGAAACAGACAAGGCTGACGCCGATGGCCACAGGCACGGTCAGGAAGAAACGTTTCAGGGTATAAAACAGCATGGGTGCACCCGACATTTTTTGGAACGATTTCTGATGATCGAACTGGGGTGGTCTGCCCCCGCCACCGGTGCGGCGGGGGCTCTCTTGTGAAAGGCCTTGTTTTGAAAGGCCGTGGTGGGCTTATTTGTCCATCGAGATCGAGGAGAAGTCCTGGAACCAGTTCTGCGCCTGCACGAAGCCTTTGACCTTCTTGCTCATGGCACGCGGATTGACATCATGCGTGACCATCAGGAACAGGGCATCATCGACATATTTCTCGTGGATTTTCTCAAGAATGGCTGTCTGTCCGGCCTTGTCGAAGGTGTTGCGGACCTGGCTGAACAGCTTGTCCATGTCGGGGTCGCAATAATAGCCCCAATTGGTGCCGGCTGGCGGAGCCAAATCGCATTGCAGATGGCGGATGAAGCCTGTGAAGGGATCCTGGATGAAATAGGTATAGTTCATCCCAGTCGCCCCGCGCGCGCTTTCATGCTTGGCACCGGCACGCCAGATATTGATCAGCGTGTTCCATTCCACCACTTCGAAATCGATCATGATTCCGATTTCTGCCAGATTTTGCTGGACGAACTCGTTCATCGGCAAAGGCTGCATCTGGCCCGAACCCGACGCCGAGATCAGGATCTTGGTCTTGAGCGGCTTGCCGGGGCCATAGCCCGCTTCAGCCATCAGCTTTTTGGCCTCGGCAACATTGTGGCTGAGTTTGAATTTCGGAGTGCCGAACCACTGGTGGCCGGGCGGGAAGAAGCCCTGGGCGGGGATCATCATGCCGCTCAGCAATTCTTTCAAACCCTCGCGGTCGATTGCCAGATTGGCGGCTTTGCGGACGCGGATGTCATTCCAGGGCGAGCCCTCGATGCGCGACAGATGCCATGTCCAGTTGTGCGGATAGGCATTGGTGACAATGTCGAACCCCGCCTGCTTGAGCGAGGGAATGGCATCGGGGGTGGGGGACTCGATCCAGTCCACCTGACCCGAACGCAATGCGGCAACGCGGGCATTGGCTTCAGGCAGCGGAATCAGCACCATCTTGTCGAGTTTGGGCACGCGGGCCTTTTCCCAGTAATCGGCATTGGGGACCATTTCGACGCGCTCGCGCGGAACAAAATTGGTGATCTTCCACGGGCCGGTTCCCGACGGGCTTTTGGCGACCGCATCCCAGCTCTTGCCCTGCTTCTCCCAGTTGGCAGGTGAGGAAATCATGATCCAAGCGAGCTGGTAGGGCAAAGTCGCATCGGGGGTTTTCGTCGTGATTTCAAGGGTCAGCGCATCAATGGCGCGATAGCTCGCCACCGCAGGAATACGCGAGCGGCCCTGTGCGGACTGGCGCGGATCGAATTGCGGAGATTCTTTGACAAGCAGCTTGTCGAGGTTCCAGACAATCGCATCGGCGGTCAGCAGGCTGCCGTCATGGAATTTCACGCCATCGCGCAGTTTGAAAATCCACTTGGTCTTGTCGGTGGCATCCACCCCCCACGAGACCGCAAGGCCGGGCACCAGATCGGACGGCTTGGTCGCACTCGTCAGATCCCAGTTGACCAGAGCGTCGTAGGCGGTGAAGCCGAGGAAGCGTTGGCCTTCGCCGCCATTGTCGGTCTGGCCGGTGGTCAGCGGAATATCGGATGCGGTCATACCGATCCGCAATGTGCCTTGTGCCCAGCTGGCTGTGGTCGAGGCCAGCATCATCATGGCGGTGAGACAGCCGGCTAATTTCAACTTGTTCATCGTGTACCCTCCTATGGTCCGAGGGGGTAAGGCAAGAAGCCTGCCAAAGCCGGAAAAATAGAAAATTCTTTGAAAATCCAATTCCGAAATCAGGAAAAAACGTTGTTTTCTTTGAATATTCTTCTGATTTCGGTCTCTTTTTCTCCCGCAAGCGATAGCCGGTTTGCGTGCCATCACTCGCGGGGAAATTGATCAATAATTCATCACCTCGATCACACGAGCCTTTTTATTGGGCAGCAAAAATCGGGCTCCCAACAACCTCAGAATGCGCCGACCAGCAAGCCTGCCCCGGCCATGGCAAGGCTCAGACCCGCGACTTTGCCGAGACGGGGTGTGGCTTTTAGACCCAGCACCAATCCGCTGGCATGCAGCAGGCCGGTGGCCACCAGAAAGCCGAGCGCATAGGCCAGCCCGTTGGCATCGGCAGGCATCTCGGCACCGTGGGCCATGCCATGGGCCAAACCGAACAGCGCGCAGAGGGACAGTCCGGCCAGAACCGAAGCCTGCCAGCCCAGGGCCACCACCAGTCCCAATCCGGCGACCGATGCGGCAATCACCACTTCCGTCACGGGCAGGCTGAGGCCCATGACGCCCAACAAGGCCCCCGCCGCCACACAGGACACAAAGCCCAGTGGCCAGACCAGGCGGGCTTGCCGGCCAGCCAGGGCTGCCCAGAAGCCGACAGCCAGCATGGCCAGCACATGGTCTATCCCGCCGAACGGGTGGGCCAATCCTGCAACAAGATCATGCTCGTGCCAGCCTGTTCCGCTATGGGCAAAAGCAGGCAGTGAGCAAGCCAGCAACAGGCCCGACAGGGTCACAATTCTGAAGGAGCGCATGGGAATTACCTTTCTTGGAAAAGAGAATAACGGATTGGTATCAGGGACTGGCAAGCCCGCCCGCCTGTTCGATGAAGTCGATCACAGTCTGGACGCCTTCGCCAGTCCGCATGTTGGAAAAAACATAGGGACGGCCCCGACGCATGAGTTTTGTGTCGTGATCCATCACCTCGAGACTGGCCCCGACATGCGGAGCAAGATCGATCTTGTTGATGACCAGCAGATCGGAACGGGTAATGCCCGGCCCGCCCTTGCGCGGGATTTTCTCGCCGCCGGCCACGTCGATCACATAGACGGTGAGGTCGGCCAGTTCGGGCGAAAAGGTCGCCGCCAGATTGTCGCCACCCGATTCGATCAGAATCAGCTCGAGATCGGGAAACCGCTCGTTCATGGTGGCAATCGCTGCCAGGTTGATCGAGCAATCCTCTCGGATCGCGGTGTGCGGACAACCGCCGGTTTCGACCCCCATGATCCGCTCTTCGGGCAGGGCGCCCGACACGGTCAGCAGGCGCGCATCTTCCTTGGTGTAAATGTCATTGGTAATGGCGCACAGTTTGATGCGGTGGGCCATCGCCTTGCATAAGGCCTCCATCAGGGCGGTTTTGCCGGAGCCGACCGGTCCGCCGATGCCAACGCGCAAAGGGCCGTGGGAAGATTGGGTCATGATCGGAACAGCCTCGTATATTGGGTTTCATGGCGCATGGAAGCGATGTCGGAGCGGAAGGCGCAACTGCCGAGATCGGCAAGTGTTGCCCTGGTTGCCTCATGGCTGACGGTCTCGATCAGCGGCAATAGGGCCGCAATCACCCGCTGCCCGTCGGTTTGTCCCAATGGCCCAAGCCGCACAAGCGCCGAAACCAGATTGCTGACAAAGGACAAGGCGAAAGCCGAGACGGTTTGTTCGAGGGGGATCTCGTGGCTGGCCGCCACAAGGCCCAGGGCAACCGGATAGGTCACCCCGTCCGCAAGGGCCGGTTTCAAGGTCTCGAGAGCCGGGCGTGACCAGGCCGATAGGGCCGCAAGCATGAAAGCCTGACCCTGCATGGTGGCTTCCAGCCGCCGCTCGGAGGTTGGCTGCATGGCGCAGGTCAGTTCGGCAAGGGCGCGCAGCCGTTCCGGATCGTGATCCGTGGCAGCCTGCCACGCCAGCGCCACGGTGCAGCAATCGCTGTAGCCGGATCCATGCTGCAACAGGTCCGACAACCAGAGCCTTGCTGTTTCTGCGTCATGGATATCGCCCGCTTCGACGGCCCATTCCAGCCCGTGCGAAAAGGCGAATGCCCCCACCGGAAAAGAGGGGGACAGCCAGACCAGCAAAGGCAGGGATGCGGGATGGATCATCGTGAGGGCCGGATCAGAACATGAAATAGCGTTGGGCCATCGGCAATTCGCTGGCAGGTTCACACACCAGCAATTCACCATCGGCATGGACGGCATAGGTTTCGGGATCGACATGGATGTCGGGCTGGGCATCATTGTGGATCATCGAGGATTTCGAGATGCCGCCGCGCACATTTTCGACGGCGACGAATTGTTTTTCCACCCCGAGCCGCTCGCGCAAGCCGTTGTCGATGGCGGCATGCGATACAAACACCAGCGAGGATGCCGTCAGCGCTTTGCCGAAGGCGGCAAACATCGGGCGGTAATGCACAGGCTGCGGGGTCGGGATCGAAGCATTGGGATCACCCATCGGCGCGGCAATGATCGAGCCGGCTTTGATGATCATATCGGGTTTGACACCGAAAAAGGCGGGCGACCACAGAACGAGATCGGCGAGCTTGCCTGTCTCGACCGAACCGATATATCTGGATACGCCATGGGCAATCGCCGGATTGATGGTGTATTTGGCAATATAGCGTTTGACGCGGGTGTTGTCGGCGCGCCCGTCGCCCTTGAGCGAGCCGCGCTGCTTTTTCATTTTGTCCGCCGTCTGCCATGTCCGCATGATGACTTCGCCCAAGCGGCCCATCGCCTGTGAATCGGAGGACATCATCGAAAGCGCACCCATGTCGTGCAGGATGTCTTCGGCGGCAATGGTCTCGCGCCGGATGCGGCTTTCGGCAAAGGCCAGATCCTCGGGGATCGAACTGTCGAGATGGTGGCACACCATCAGCATGTCGAGATGCTCGTCGAGCGTGTTGACCGTGAAGGGGCGGGTCGGATTGGTGGAGGAGGGCAACACATTCTTGAGCCCGGCCACCTTGATGATGTCGGGGGCATGGCCGCCGCCTGCACCCTCGGTGTGGAAAGCATGGATGGTGCGGCCCTTGAAGGCGGCGATGGTGTCTTCGACAAAGCCGGATTCATTGAGCGTGTCGGTATGGATCATCACCTGCACATCGTGATCGTCGGCAACCGACAGGCAGTTGTCGATGGCCGCGGGCGTGGTGCCCCAATCCTCGTGCAGCTTGAGCGCGCAGGCGCCTGCTTCGACCATCTCGACCAGACCTTCGGGCCGCGAGGCATTGCCCTTGCCCGAAAAACCGAGATTGACCGGAAAGGCATCGGCCGCCTGCATCATGCGGCCCAGATGCCACGGACCGGGGGTGCAGGTTGTGGCATTGGTGCCCGCCGCCGGACCCGTGCCGCCGCCCAGCAAGGAGGTGACGCCGGACATCAGGGCTTCTTCAATCTGTTGCGGACAGATGAAATGGATATGGGTATCGAAGCCGCCGGCCGTGAGGATTTTGCCTTCCCCCGCAATCACCTCGGTGCCGGGTCCGATGATGATGGTGACGCCTGACTGGATATCGGGATTGCCGGCCTTGCCGATGGCATGGATATGGCCGTTTTTCAATCCGACATCGGCTTTGACAATGCCCCAATGGTCGACAATCACCACATTGGTGATGACCGTGTCGACAGCCCCTTGGGCATTGGTGATCTGCGATTGGCCCATGCCGTCGCGGATCACTTTGCCGCCGCCGAATTTGACCTCCTCGCCATAGGTGGTGAAGTCCTTCTCGATTTCGATCACCAGAGAAGTGTCGGCCAGATGCACGCGGTCTCCGGTGGTCGGGCCGAACATGTCGGCATAGGCGCGGCGCGTCAGTGTTGTAGCCATTTTGGTGTTCTCCCCGAACGCTCGCTTACAGCTTGCCCATGATTTTCTGCTGGAACCCGTAGACCTCGCGCTTGCCCGCCAGCGGGATCAGATTGACCTCGCGCGTCTGGCCCGGCTCGAACCGCACAGCGGTGCCCGATGCGATGTCGAGACGCATGCCGTGGGCTTTGGCGCGGTCGAAATCGAGGCCCGCATTGGTTTCGGCAAAGTGGTAGTGGCTGCCCACCTGGATCGGCCGGTCGCCGGTATTGGAGACCGTGATGGTGGTGACCTCGCGCCCTTCATTGATGATGATGTCGCCCGGTTCGGTCTCGATGGCCCCGGGCTGGACCGCGCCCGAGGAGCCACGGATCGGCTCGTGTACCGTCACCAGTTTGGTGCCGTCGGGAAAAGTGGCTTCGACCTGCACATCATGGATCATTTCGGCAATGCCCGGCATCACCTGATCGGCGGTCAGCACCTTTGCGCCCGCCTGCATCAGATCGGCGACCGTGCGGCCGTCGCGTGCGCCTTCCACTACAAAATCGGTGATCAGCGCGATGGCTTCGGGATAGTTGAGCTTGACGCCGCGCTCCAGCCGCTTGCGTGCCACAATAGCCGCCATGGCGATCAGCAGCTTGTCCTTTTCGCGGGGGGTTAATTGCATGGGAGGTGATCCTGCTGGTTGGAAAATGACTGGGTCAGCATTGCCAGACACGCGGCAATGGAGAGGAACGGAAGCGGTTCAGAAATTGTGCGGTCTGGCGGCGCAGCGCGCTGGCCTCCGGCGAGATGCCGCGGATGCACAAAAGACCATTCCATGCGCTGGCGCCCCATTCGACGGGGGCACTGTCATCCACCGCCAACACAGTGCGGGCCTCGTCCAGCCGCGCTTCGGCATCGGGGGCGACATAGAGCATGGTGGCGATGGCGCGCGCGCCCGCACCCACTGTGCGCCGGTCCAGCAAGGCCTGCATATCGCCTGATAGGCGCAAGCGTTCGGCAAAGACCAGCCGGCCATTGCGGCGGATGTCCCAATGGTCGCTCAGATGGGCCTCGCGGATGGTTTCACCCATCGCCGAGCGGCCAAATACCACTGTCTCGCAGGCCATGAAGGTGGCATTGGCCGCCATGTCGACGCTGAGTTGGCGGTGCAGTTGCGCGCCATCGAACAGAATGGTTTCTTGTGGCAGCCATGCCAGATCCGCCGCATCGTCCAACGTGAGGGTCACAGCGATTTCCGCACGGTCGCGTTCGGCCCGATAGATTTTTTCGGCTGACTGGGTGCTGCACACCGCCACAGCCTGCGGGCCGAGCGAGAGTGACAGCACGAGATGGTCGCCGCCGGCCATGCCGCCGCCGGTGTTGACGATCATGGCTTCGCAGGGGTTCGCATGGGGGAATTTGAGCCGGTAGCCGCCGGCTTCCGACAGATCGAAAACACGGGTACCGCGCCCGCTGTCCTGCAAACGGGCGGCAATGAGACCGCGGGCCCTGATATAAGCGGGAAGTTGGCTTTTCAGGGGCAGCGGGTCAGACGGAGAGATGACGTCTAACATCGGCCTCGTTCATCTCCGTTTTCAATCCTGACAACACGACCTGTCCCCGGTCCAACACAGCATAGGTGTCGCATAGGTCGCGGGCGAATTCAAAATATTGTTCCACCAAAATGATCGCCATGCCACCCCGGTGCCGCAGAAAATCGATGGCGCGGCCGATATCCTTGATGATGGAGGGCTGGATGCCCTCGGTCGGTTCATCCAGCACCAGCACTTTCGGACGCATGACCAAAGCGCGGCCGATCGCCAATTGCTGTTGCTGGCCGCCCGACAGATCCCCGCCGCGCCGGTGCAGCATGGATTTGAGCACCGGAAACAGATCGAACACATCTTCGGGGATATAATGTTCGGAGCGCGGCAACGGCGAAAAGCCGGTTTCCAGATTTTCGCGCACGGTCAGCAGCGGGAAAATCTCGCGGCCCTGCGGCACAAAGCTGATGCCGCGCCTTGCGCGGTCATAGGAGGCCAGCTGGTCGATGGCCACATCGCCCAGCGTCATCGAGCCGGCCTTGATCGGTGCCTGCCCGACAATCGCCCGCATCAGCGAGGTTTTGCCGACCCCGTTGCGGCCGAGCACGCTGGTGACCTTGCCCGGTTCTGCCACCAGCGAGACCCCGCGCAGGGCCTGGGCCGCGCCGTAATAGAGATCGATCGAATTGACGGTCAATGTGCTCATGATCAGCGTCCCAGATAGACTTCAATGACACGGTCGTCTTTCGACACCGCATCGATATGCCCTTCGGCCAGCACCGAGCCCTCGTGCAGGCAGATGACGCGGCAGCCCAGCGCACGCACAAAGCTCATGTCATGCTCGACCACGATCACCGCGTGGTCCTTGGCGATGTCCTTTAGCAGCCGTGCGGTCTGTTCGGTCTCGTGATCGGTCATGCCTGCCACAGGCTCGTCGACCAGCAGCACTTTCGGGTCTTGTGCCAGCAGCATGCCGATTTCGAGCCATTGCTTCTGCCCGTGCGACAGGTCGGCGGCCATGCGCTTGCGGTGGCCGGCGAGGCCTACGGTTTCCAGTATCTGCTCGATGTCGGATTGCGGCACACGGTTGCGCCAGCCCCAGAGGCTAGCAAAAGCCCCGCGCGCGCCGCGCAAGGACAAGACGATATTGTCCTCGACCGACTGGCTTTCGAACACGGTCGGTTTCTGGAATTTGCGGCCGATGCCCAATTCGGCAATCGCCGCCTCGTCGAGCTTGGTCAGATCGATGCGGCCGTCATAGAGCACGTCGCCCGCATCGGGCTTGGTCTTGCCGGTCATCACATCCATCATGGTGGTCTTGCCTGCCCCATTGGGGCCGATGATCGCCCGCATCTCGCCCGCGCCAATCGTCAGCGAGAGATTGTTGAGCGCGCGGAAGCCGTCAAACGACACCGACACGCCGTCAAGATAGAGCAGGGAACTGGTCAATTCGCTGGAATGGGCCGAGGTCATCAGCGGGCCTCCCCGATTGTGTGGTCTTTGGGCCGGGCGGTCTGCCTCTCTCGCCATTGCTTGAGAGAATGGCTCGCGGTGCCGACCAGCCCTTTGGGCAGGAACAGGGTGACCACGATAAACAGCGCCCCCAGAGCGAACAGCCAGATTTCGGGCATCGCGCCGGTCAGCCATGTCTTGGAGAAGTTGACCAGCACCGCACCCAACGCCGCGCCGACCAGTGTGCCTCGCCCGCCGACAGCCACCCAGATCACCGCTTCGATCGAATTGCCCGGCGCGAATTCGGACGGGTTGATAATGCCGATCTGCGGCACATAGAGCGCGCCGGCCAGCCCCGCCATCGAGGCCGAGACGGTAAAAGCCAGCAGTTTGAAATTTTCGACCCGATAGCCGAGAAAACGCGAGCGGCTTTCGGCATCGCGGATGGCAATCAGCACCTTGCCATAGGCCGAATGGACCATGAAACGGGCCAGCAGGTAACAGCCTGCCAGCGCAACAACCGAGGCGATGAACAGACCGGCGCGGGTACCCTGGGCCTGGATGTTGAAGCCGAGAATATCCTTGAAGTCGGTCAGGCCGTTATTCCCGCCAAATCCCATATCGTTGCGGAAAAAAGCCAGCATCATCGCATAGGTCATCGCCTGCGTGATGATCGACAGATAGACGCCGGTGACGCGCGAGCGGAAGGCAAACCAGCCGAACACAAAGGCCAGCGCGCCGGGCACGAGGACCACCATCAGCATGGCATAGCCGAAGGAGGAAAAGCCGAACCATGTCAGAGGCAATTCCTTCCAGTTCAGGAACACCATGAAATCGGGCAGCAGCGGATTGCCGTAGACCCCGCGCGTGCCGATCTGCCGCATCAGATACATGCCCATCGCATAACCGCCGAGCGCGAAAAACGCCCCATGGCCGAGCGAGAGGATTCCGCAAAAGCCCCAGACCAGATCGAGCGCGACAGCCAGCAGGGCATAGCAGACATATTTGCCCATCAAAGACATGGCATAGGTCGGTACATGCCAGCTCGAGGTGACCGGCAGGGCCAGATTGAGAACCGGCACCAGCACGCCCAGAGCGCACAGGACCATGAGGAAGCCGAGGCCCAGCCTGTCGTGACGAAGATACAGCGCGCGCGACATCATGCCTCCACCGCCCGACCCTTGAGGGCAAACAGGCCCCGGGGTCTTTTCTGAATAAACAGGATGATGAACACCAGCACGACAATCTTGCCGAGAACGGCACCGGCCAGCGGTTCAAGGAATTTGTTGGCGACCCCCAAGGTCAGCGCGGCCACCAGCGTGCCCCACAAATTGCCGACCCCGCCAAACACCACCACCATGAAACTGTCGATGATATAGCCCTGGCCGAGATTGGGGGAGACATTGTCGATCTGCGACAGGGCAACGCCGGCAATGCCGGCAATGCCGGAGCCGAGCGCGAAGGTCAGCGAGTCAATCCACGGGGTGCGGATACCCATGGCTGCGGCCATGCGACGGTTCTGTGTGACAGCGCGCATTTTCAAGCCGAACGAGGTGGCCCGCAGCACCAGAGACAGCACTACGAACACCACCAGCGAGAACACGATGATCCACAACCGTCCGGAGGTGATGGTGAGGCCGAACAGATCGACCGAACCCGACATGAAGGCGGGAGCCCCGACCTCCCGGTTGGTGGGCCCGAACATCGAGCGCACCGCCTGTTGCAGCATCAGCGAGACGCCCCATGTCGCCAGCAGGGTTTCGAGCGGGCGGCCATAGAGGAAGCGGATGATCGAGCGTTCCAGCACCAGCCCGACGGCTCCGGCCGTCAGAAAGGCCAAAGGCAAGGCGATCAGCAAGGACCAGTCGAACAAAGCCGGATATCTGGCGCGGATCACCTCCTGCACCATGAAGGTGGTATAGGCGCCGATCATCACCATTTCGCCATGCGCCATATTGATGATGCCCATCACCCCGAAGGTGATGGCCAGCCCGATGGCGGCCAGCAGCAGCACGGAGCCGAGCGACAGGCCATAAAGCGCATTCTGCACGGATGACAGCAAGGCCAGCCGCCGCTCGATGGCATTGATGGCGGTGTCGATCGCCTGTTTGACGGTGGCCGGAGCCGTGGCTTTGACCGTGCTGAACAGCGCCAGCACATCCTGATCGCCCTTCTCGGCCAATAGTTCGATGGCATTGATGCGGTCGAGATTGGCGGATTCGGAGGAGGCTAGCACGATGGCCGCGCGCGCCCTCACCATGGTATCCTTGACCCCCGCATCGCTTTCACGCGACAGGGCCTGGGTAATCAACGGCAGGGCCAGCGGATCACGGGCCTTGAAGACGGCTTCGGCTGCGGCTTTGCGCTTGGCGGGATCGGGCGAGATCAGGGTCAGCGAACCCAGCGCCGATTCCAGCGCGCGGCGCACGCGGTTGTTGATGCGTACCTGCTTCAATCCGGCGGGAGCCTCACGAAGAAGCGCGCCGGAGGGGCTGACAAGCTGGCTCTCGCTTTTCCTGATCACGAGGCTTTTGTCGGGGGCGTAAAACAGTTTTGTCTCGCTCAGCGCTTCCAGCACAGTGGCGGCTTCGGGCGTGCCGATGGCGGAGAGGTCGACAATGCCCTGTTCGATCTGGGCGAACTGGTCGCTGGCCAATTTGGCAAAGGCATCGTCTGCGGGGCTGGCTGAAGCGGGCATCCCGATGGCGGAGGCCAGGAGGGCCAGCATCGCTACAAGCGGGAGTAAAATTCTGGACGGCATGATCGTGTCCTGTTGTCTTGGTGTGTACAAGATCGTCTTATTATGGGCATCCGGACGGGGTTGACCCGTCCGGTGTTGTCAGGTCTAGGCGTGGCTTACTTGCCTGCGCCGCCGCACTTGCCGGTCTTGACGTTGAAATTGCCGCAAGACATCGGAGCGCGCCAATCGGAGATCAGATCCTTGGAGCCTTCGAGGAAATCGGACCATTCGTCGCCGACCACCAGACCGGCGGTTTGGGAGACGATCGAGAACTGGCCGTCAGCCTTGATTTCACCGATCAGCACCGGCTTGGTGATGTGGTGGTTCGGCATCATGGTGGAATAGCCACCGGTCAGGTTGGGAACCGATACGCCGACCAGAGCATCGATCACGGCAGACGGATCGGTGGTGCCGGCCTTTTCGACAGCCTTGACCCACATGTTGAAGCCGATCACATGGGCTTCCATCGGATCATTGGTCACGCGCTTCGGGTTCTTGGTATAGGTCTTCCACTTTTCGATGAAGGCCTTGTTGTCGGCATTTTCAACCGACTGGAAATAGTTCCATGCGGCCAGGTGGCCGACCAGAGGCTTGGTATCGATACCGGCCAGTTCTTCTTCACCGACCGAGAAGGCGACAACCGGAATATCGGTGGCCTTGATACCCTGGTTGCCGAGTTCCTTATAGAAAGGCACGTTGGCATCGCCGTTGATGGTGGAAACCACCGCAGTCTTTTTGCCGGTCGAACCGAATTTCTTCACATCCGAGACAATGGTCTGCCAATCGGAATGGCCGAACGGGGTGTAGTTGATCATGATGTCTTCGGACTTGACGCCCTTGGCCTTCAGATAGGCTTCGAGAATCTTGTTGGTGGTGCGCGGATAGACATAATCCGTGCCGGCAAGAACCCAACGCTGGACCTTCTCGTTTTCCATCAGGTAATCAACCGCAGGTATGGCCTGCTGGTTGGGAGCCGCACCGGTGTAGAAAATGTTCTTGGAGGATTCTTCGCCTTCATACTGGACGGGGTAGAACAGCACGCCGTTCAATTCCTCGAAAACCGGCAGCACGGACTTGCGCGACACCGAGGTCCAGCAGCCGAAGGTGGCGGCCACTTTGTCCTTGGTCAGCAATTCGCGGGCTTTTTCGGCAAACAAAGGCCAGTTGGAGGCAGGATCGACCACCACGGCTTCGAGCTTCTTGCCCAGCACGCCGCCTTTTTTGTTCTGTTCCTCGATCAGCATCAGCATCACGTCTTTCAACGTGGTTTCGCTGATCGCCATCGTTCCGGACAGCGAATGGAGGACGCCGACCTTGATTGTATTCTGTGCCTGTGCGGCAAAAGAGCTGATAGCCAGACCACCTGCAAGGGCAGCTGCAAAAAGAGTTTTCATCGGTTTCATAGGGGGCCATCTCCGGACCAGTGTTGCACCGATAATGGTAAGGCAACGACCATGCCAACCTGGCAATCCCTTGAATGGTAACGATTTTTTAGATTTTTGATTTTTGCTGCAGTGCAAAAATAAGGCAAAGGGCGCTAAAAAAGCAGCAAAATAACAGTTGTGCATTTTTATTGTGCAATCAGGGCGTGCGTCCGTTTTGCCTCTCGGGTCAGAGGCTTTGACCCATGGCACAAGCCGCACAAACAGGCAGGCCTGATGCGCGGATTGCAAGGGGTTATCAGGTGGTTTCGGAGGTCAGTCCCTGAAAATGAATTCGCAGTCGGAGCGCCCGAAGGCGATCTCGTCATTGTCCTCGTTCTCCTCATCGGCAAGGCTGGCCAGTTTCTGGCTGACAAGGATCGATGCCTGCCGGATCAGGGCCTCGCGCGAATGGCTGAGGGAGGGAAACTGCGGGGAGGCAATGATTTCATCAAACACCATATCGGCCAACAGCGCGATACTGGAGTCCGACAAGTCGAACCCGTTGATGGCGGGGATTTCTGCAGCATGCGGCAAGTTGATCATCATAGAACCACCTCCGAATCATTAACAAATCCTTAATGAGTCTATTCGGTATTCTTGAGTTGTGAAGTCCTGATTTTCGGGGCGGGACAAAGCAATTTTTTCTTGTCTGAACTGTCATGGCCGGATTTATTCCGGCCATCCACGACTTGCGCGGTGGTTGGGCCGGAAAGACGTGGATACCCGCCACAAGGGCGGGCATGACAGGGGGGAGAGTGTCAGGTTCCTCTCCCGAAAAAAACCGTCACACCGGCGCGCCAACCCCTTTCAGGTCCAGCACATGCGCGTGGTGGCAACGGACCTGATGGCCGTTGCCGAGATCGGCGAGGGCGGGGCGTTGCTGCTTGCACAGGTCGGTGGCATGGGCGCAGCGCGGGTGGAAGGCGCAGCCTGACGGCGGGTTGGCGGCATCGGCCACTTCGCGCTGCAGGATGATGCGTTCGGTCTTGGCGCGCGGGTCGGGCTTGGGCACCGCCGACAGCAGGGCTTCGGTATAGGGATGTTTGGGGCGATGGAACAGGTCTTCCGTCGAGGCGATTTCGACCAGCTGGCCGACATACATCACCGCCACGCGGTCCGACACATGTTTGACCACGCTGAGATCATGGGCGACGAACAGATAGGTCAGGCCGAGTTGGTCCTGCAAATCCAGCAACAGATTGATGATCTGCGCCTGCACCGATACATCGAGTGCGGATACCGGCTCGTCGGCGACAATCAGGCTGGGATTGAGCGCGAGCGCGCGGGCAATGCCGATGCGCTGGCGTTGACCGCCGCTGAAAGCATGGGGAAAGCGGTTCATATATTCGACAGGCAGTTGCACGACATCGAGCAATTCGCGCACCCTCTTGCGCCGCTCGGCCGGATCACTCATGCCGTTGATCAGCAAGGGTTCGCCGATCAGGTCCCCCACCATCATGCGGGGATTGAGCGAGGAGAACGGATCCTGGAACACCATCTGCAAATGGCGGCGGAACGGCTTCAGTCCCTTGCCATCGAGGGTTGCCAGATCGGTGGTCTGTCCGTCGAGCGAAAAATTGACCTCGCCCGCGCTGGGGTCAAGCGCGCGCATGATGCAGCGCGACACCGTGGTCTTGCCGCAGCCGCTTTCGCCCACCAAAGCCAATGTCTCGCCGCGTTTGACCGAAAAGCTGACATCGTCGACCGCCTTCACATGGCCGACAACCTTGCGCAGCAGGCCTTTGCGGATCGGGAAATATTTCTTGAGCCCCTTGACCTCCAGCAGAGTCATGATGCGTCTCCATAGAGGAAGCAGCTGACGGCGCGATCGGGCCGCAGGGCATGGGTCGG
>CANFLM010000041.1 GCA_947447895.1 Hyphomicrobiales bacterium | reverse complement strand
TTGCGCCGTGATCATCTCGCATGATCGCTTCTTCCTCGACCGTATCGCCACCCATATGCTGGCCTTCGAGGGCGACAGCCATGTGGAATGGTTCGAAGGCAATTTCCAGGACTACGAGGAAGACAAGAAGCGTCGTCTGGGCATTGATTCCACCATTCCCAAGCGCATCAAATATAAAAAGCTGACCCGCTGATGGCGGGCGGCTCCAAAGCCGTCAGTCTGGAAACAGCCGGATTGCTGCTCGGTTTTGTCGGTGTGGTGATCTTCGGGATCACCCTGCCGATGACGAGGCTGGCTGTCGAAGTGCTGGATCCTCTGTTTGTCACCACAGGCCGCGCCGCCTTGGCGGGGCTGGTGGCCTGTGTGGTGTTGCTGGCCAGCAGGAAGTCGTTTCCCGTCTATCGCGACCGTGTCTCGCTGATGCTGGCGGCGATTTGCCTGTGCGCAGGCTTTCCCGGCTTTACCGGCTATGCCATGCAGCATGTCGATGCCTCGCATGGCGGGGTGGTGCTGGGGATTATCCCGCTGGCCACCGCTGTCGCCGGATCACTGATCGGCGATCAACGGCCCTCGCGCGGGTTCTGGATCACGGCTGTGCTGGGTGCGGCTCTGGTTGTCGGCTTTTCGCTGCAGGCCAGCGGCGGGGCGGTCAGTCCCGGTGACCTGCTGTTGCTCGGTTCGGTGCTGAGTGCGGCGATCGGCTATTCTCTGGCCGCCGATGTGTCGACCAGACTGTCGGGCTGGGAGGTGATTTCATGGATTGTCGTGCTGGCTCTGCCCATCACTCTGCCTGTCGCGCTCTGGTCATCCCCTGCCGATCCTCTGGCGATTTCGCCTTTGCATTGGGGGGCGTTTCTGTATCTGGGGCTGTTTAGCCAATATTTCGGATTTTTCTTCTGGAACGCCGGCCTGGCACTGGGCGGTGTGGCCAAGGTGTCGCAGGTGCAGTTGCTCCAGACCTTTGTGACATTGGCTTTCGCCGCCCTGATCAATGCGGAAAGTGTCGGCCTGACGACCTGGCTGGTGGCCCTGGCGGTGGTGGGATTGGTGCTGTTGGGCCGCCGTATGCGCGTGGAAAAAGCGGTTTTATCCGAGGCGATGCAGAAAAAGAATTGACTTAATCATATAAACATATCTTTATGTGACTAGATTTTGATCCGTATTTCCCTCTCCGAAAGTCCCGATGTCGCCAACACCACACTCCGCTTTGAGGCTGAATGCCGTTCTTGCCGGTCTGCGGGCTGCGGGAGAGGATACGCGTCTGCGGCTTCTGGCGCTGTTGAGCGAGGGCGACCTGACTGTCTCCGATCTGACTGACATTCTGGGCCAGTCGCAACCGCGCATCTCGCGCCATCTCAAGCTGATGGTCGATGCCGGATTGGTCAGCCGCCACCGCGAGGGGGCCTGGGCGTTTTTCCGCTTGGCGCAGACGGGCGAGGGCGCGGTGCTGGGCCAATGGCTGGCCGGACAGCTGGACCGCGCCGATCCGGTGATGGCCAGCGACGGCCAGCGTTTGCTAGCGGTGCGAGCGGCGCGCGGTGAGGCGGCGCAGGCCTATTTCGCCCGTCATGCCGCCGAATGGGACCGGATCCGCTCGCTCCATGCCTCCGATAATCGCGTCGAGGATGCGATCCGCGATGCGCTGGGTGCCGGTCGTTTCAAGGCCGTGCTGGATCTGGGCACCGGCACGGGCGAGATGCTGAAACTGGTCGCCCCGCAGGCTGACCGTCTGGTGGGGGTGGACGCCAATACCTCGATGCTGGCGGTGGCCCGCGCCAATCTGTCGGAGGCGGGCTTGTCGAGGGCCGAGCTGCGGCAGGCCGATCTCTATGCGCTGCCGGTTGACCGGCAGGCATTCGATCTGGTGATCCTGCATCAGGTGCTGCATTTTCTCGATGATCCGGCGCGTGCGATCCGCGAGGCCGCGCTGACCTTGGCCCCCAATGGCCAGTTGCTGGTCGTTGATTTCGCTCCGCATGATCTGGAATTTCTTCGCGAGCAATATGCCCATCGCCGTTTGGGTTTTGCCGATGCCGATTTGCGGCAATGGCTGTCGGATGCGGGGCTTGATTGCGACCGCATCACGCATCTTGCTCCGCCCCATCAGGGCGGCGACGAGTTGACGGTGACACTCTGGCTCGCCCACAAGCAGGAGAGACTTTGATATGCTTGGCCCCATTCGCCATTCCCGCCGTCAGGGCCAACGTGACCTGACAATCTCGTTCGAATTCTTTCCGCCCAAAAATGCCGAGATGGAAGAAGGGCTGTGGGATTGCGTGGCGCGGTTGCAGCCGCTCAATCCCTCATTCGTATCCGTAACCTACGGGGCGGGCGGCACCACGCGCGAGCGCACCCATGCGACGGTGGCCAGACTGGCGAAGGACACGGCCCTCAACCCTGCGGCGCATCTGACCTGTGTCGGGGCCAGCCGTGATGACATCAAGGAGGTGCTGCATTCCTATCTCGAGGTCGGGGTCAACCATATCGTGGCCCTGCGCGGTGATCCGCCGGCCGGCTTGGGCAAAGCCTACGAGCCCCATCCCGACGGGTTCAAGACCACGGCAGAGCTGGTCAAGGCCGCCCGCGAAATCGGGGATTTCGAGGTGTCGGTTTCCGCCTATCCCGAAAAGCACCCCGAAAGCGCCAGCCTCGACGCCGATATCGACGTGTTGCAGGCCAAGATCGATGCCGGAGCAACCCGCGCGATCACCCAGTTTTTCTTCGATAACGATGTCTATTTCCGTTACATGGACCGTGTGCTGGCCCGCGGGATCTCGATCCCGATCGTGCCGGGGATCGTGCCGGTGCAGAATTTCAAGCAGACACGCAATTTTGCCCAACGCTGTGGCACGACCGTGCCGCAATGGCTGGCCGACCGTTTCGACGGGCTCGACAATGACCTGCAAACCCGCCGCCTGATTGCCGCGGCTGTGGCGGCCGAACAGGTGATCGACCTGCTCGATCAGGGCGTCGAGCAGTTCCATTTCTACACCATGAACAAGGCCGATCTGGTCTATGCGATCTGCCATCTGATCGGGCTCCGTCCCGCCCCAACTGTTGAGACCGCATCATGAGCCAGTATGACCGAGTTGCCGCGCTGAAGGCTTTGCACGAGGCCGCCGCCAACCGTATTCTGGTGCTGGACGGCGCCATGGGGACCGAAATCCAGAACCTCAAACTGGATGAAGCGGCCTTTCGCGGCCAGCGTTTTATCGGGCATAACCATGACCAGAAGGGCAATAACGACCTGCTGATCCTGACGCAGCCCGAGGCCGTGCAGGCCATCCATCTGCGTTATTTCGAAGCGGGCGCCGACATTGTCGAAACCAATACCTTCTCCTCGACCCGTATCGCCCAAGCCGATTACGGACTGGAGGCACTGGCCTACGAGCTGAATCTGGAAGGCGCGCGACTGGCCCGCGCAGCTGCTGTGCAGGCCGAACAGCTTGATGGCCGCCCCCGTTTTGTCGCGGGAGCCGTCGGCCCGACCAACCGCACCGCCTCGATCTCGCCCGATGTCAACAATCCCGGTTTTCGAGCCGTGACGTTCGACGATCTGGCCCTGGCCTATGGCGAGCAGATCGAGGGTCTGGTGGATGGTGGTTGCGATCTGATCCTGATCGAGACGATTTTCGATACGCTGAACGCCAAAGCGGCGGTGTTTGCCGCGCGCCGGGTATTTGAAACCAAGGGCATCAACCTGCCTTTGATGATTTCGGGCACCATTACCGATCTGTCGGGCCGCACCCTGTCTGGCCAGACACCAACGGCCTTCTGGCATGCCTTGCGCCATGCCGAGCCTCTGTCGATCGGGCTGAACTGCGCTTTGGGGGCGCGCGAAATGCGTGCCCATATCGTCGAATTGGGCAAGGTCGCCGATACGCTGGTCATGGCCTATCCCAATGCGGGTCTGCCCAATGAATTCGGTCTTTATGATGAAAGCCCCGAAGCGACGGCGGCTCTGGTCGGAGAATTCGCCTCTTCCGGTCTGGTCAACATCGTCGGCGGCTGTTGCGGCACCACGCCGGCCCATATCAAGGCGATTGCCGATGCGGTCAAAGGCCTGCCGCCGCGCAAGATCCCGAGCCTTGTGCCGCAGATGCGGCTGTCGGGGCTCGAGCCCTTTACCCTGACCCCCGACATTGCCTTTGTGAATGTCGGCGAGCGCACCAATGTGACCGGCTCGGCGCGGTTCAGAAAACTGGTGACGGCCGGCGATTATCCCGCCGCCATCGAGGTGGCGCGTGATCAGGTGGCCAATGGCGCGCAGATCATTGACATCAATATGGATGAAGGTCTGCTCGACAGCGAAGTGGCGATGGTGACATTCCTGAATCTGATTGCTGCCGAACCCGATATTGCGCGGGTGCCGGTGATGATCGATTCCTCCAAATTCTCGGTAATCGAGGCGGGTCTGAAATGCGTTCAGGGCAAGCCGGTGGTCAATTCCATCTCGATGAAAGAGGGCGAGGCGGCATTTCTGGCGCAAGCGCGTCTGGTACGCGATTATGGTGCGGCCGTGGTCGTGATGGCTTTTGACGAGCAGGGCCAGGCCGATACCCAGGCCCGCAAGGTCGAGATCTGCAGCCGCGCCTATCATCTGCTGGTCAACGAGATCGGCTTTCCGCCCGAAGATATCATTTTCGATCCCAATGTCTTCGCGGTCGCCACCGGCATCGACGAACACAACAATTACGGCGTCGATTTTATCGAGGCGACCCGGGTGATCCGGCAGACACTGCCGCATGCCCATATTTCGGGCGGGGTGTCCAACCTGTCCTTCTCGTTCCGCGGCAACGAACCCGTGCGCGAGGCCATGCACTCGGTGTTCCTGTTCCATGCCATTGCCGCGGGCATGGATATGGGCATCGTCAATGCAGGCCAGCTGGCGGTATACGAGACCATCGATGCGGAATTGCGCGAGGCCTGCGAGGATGTGGTGCTGAACCGCCGTGCGGATGCCACCGACCGCTTGCTGGCTCTGGCGGAACGCTATCACGGCGGGGCAGGCAAGGCCGCGCGCGAGGTCGATCTGGCCTGGCGCAGCCTGCCGGTGGCCAAGCGGCTGGAACATGCGCTGGTCAACGGCATGACCGACTTCGTCAACGAGGATGTCGAGGAAGCCCGCCAGGCGGCCAGCCGTCCGCTTGATGTCATCGAAGGACCGCTGATGGCGGGGATGAATGTGGTGGGCGACCTGTTCGGGGCAGGCAAAATGTTCCTGCCGCAGGTGGTCAAATCGGCGCGTGTGATGAAGCAGGCGGTGGCCTGCCTGATGCCCTATATGGAGGCCGAGCGGGCGGCGGCGGGTGCGGATGCCTCGGTGTCCTCCTTTGCCGGCAAAGTCCTGATGGCCACGGTGAAAGGCGATGTGCATGACATCGGCAAGAACATCGTCGGCGTTGTGCTTCAATGCAACAATTACGAGGTGATCGATCTGGGCGTGATGGTGCCGGCCCAGACCATTCTGGAGACCGCCAGACGCGAAAAGGTCGATGTGATCGGCCTGTCCGGCCTGATCACGCCGTCCCTCGAGGAAATGTGCCACGTGGCCGCCGAAATGCAGCGGCAGGGCTTCGATATTCCCTTGCTGATCGGCGGGGCGACCACCAGCCGCGTGCATACGGCGGTCAAGATCAATCCGCATTATCAGGCGGGGCAGGCGGTCTATGTGGTCGATGCCAGCCGCGCGGTGGGTGTGGTGTCATCGCTGCTCTCGCCCGAGGGCAAGGATGCCACCATTGCCGCCTTGCGGGCCGAATACGAGCATGTGGCCGAAGCCCATGCCAAAGCCGAATGGGACAAAAAGCGCCTGCCTCTATCGGAGGCGCGCGCCAATGCGCCCAAACATGATTGGGCCGGCTATGCGCCGCCCAAGCCGGTCTTTACGGGGACGCGGGTGTTTTCCTCCTATGACGTCGGCGAATTGGTGCCTTATATCGACTGGACGCCATTTTTCCAGACATGGGACATGAAAGGCCGCTATCCGGCCATTCTCGAGGATGCCGAACAGGGCGAGGCCGCGCGCCAGACCTTTGCCGATGCACAGGCGATGCTCGACCGCATCGTCAAGGAACGTTGGTTTACGCCCAAAGCGGTGATCGGCTTCTGGCCGGCCCAGTCTGTTGGCGACGATATCCGTCTCTATCAGGGCGAGAGCCGGACAGAGACTTTGGCCACCTTGCACACCTTGCGGCAGCAACGGGCCAAGCGCGAGGGGCAGTTCAATTATGCGCTGTCTGATTTCGTCGCCCCACACGGCGGGCCAGCCGACTATATCGGTGCCTTTGTGGTCACTGCAGGCATGGCCGAAGAAAAGATCGCCAAACGCTTTGCCCAGGCCAATGATGATTATGGCTCGATCATGGTCAAAGCCCTCGCCGACCGGATTGCCGAAGCCTTTGCCGAACGGATGCACGAGCGCGTGCGGCGTGAATTCTGGGCCTATGCGCCTGACGAGAACCTCACCATCGAGGAATTGGTCAATGAGCCCTATCAGGGCATCAGGCCGGCTCCGGGTTATCCGGCACAGCCCGACCATTCCGAAAAGGCCACCCTGTTCGATTTGTTGCAGGCCGAACAACGGATCGGCGTCTCGCTGACCGAAAATTTTGCCATGTGGCCGGGGTCATCGGTGTCGGGTCTGTATTTCTCCCATTCCGACGCCCATTATTTCGGGGTCGCCAAGGTCGAGCGCGATCAGGTGGAAGACTATGCCAGCCGCAAGGGCATGTCGGTGGCCGAGGTCGAACGCTGGCTCGCGCCGATCCTCAATTACGAACCGAAGCCTGTGGCTGCGGGCTGAAGGATTAGCCTTTTGCAGCCTGCAGGACGGCTTTGAGGGTCATCATGGTCGACAGATCGGCGATGCCGTCGATCTGTTGCGGCCGGTAGTGGCGCTGGAAGGCCGTGACAACACTCACCATGCGGGCATCGTAGACGCCTGTCAGCTCCAGCCCGAAACCGAGCATGGCCAGCAGGGCCTGCAAGGCGCGCACCGGTTGGCCCTCGTCACCCGCTTGATAGCGCGGACCGTCGACGATGGGCGCAGGGTCGGGGCAAACCCCGATGCCGCTGGCGGCGAAGTCGGCCCAGGGGAAATGTTCGCCGGGATCTTCCTTGCGCTCGGGTGCGATATCGGAGTGGGCCAGCACATTGGCCGCTGATATGCCGTGGCGTTGCATGAGATCGAGGCACAGGGCTTTGACGGCCTCGATCTGGACAGCAGGATAGGCAGGCAGACTGAAACGGTGGCCGCCATTGACGATTTCGATGCCGATGGAATGGGAATTGATGTCGGTTTCGCCCTTCCACACGCTTTTGCCCGCATGCCAGGCGCGTGCGGCTTCCGGCACGAGCTGGAAAATCCGCCCGTCCTCCCACACGAGATAGTGGCAGGAGACTTCCGACAGAGGATTGGTCAGCAGTTGCATGGCCGCGACCCCGGAATCCATTCCGGTATAATGGAGGATGATCATCGACGGGCGCGGAGGATGGTCTGCCCCGGATTTGCGCGGGCCGTGATTGGGTGATGGCACCACTTTGGTGGCAAGCGGACTATCCGGTGTCAGTTCGGCCATGGCCCTCATCCTTGTTGTGTCATCGTGTCAGCCTGCGGGCTCTACCACCGAACCGCCGATTGATCCATCAGGCCTTCTTATGCTGCATTGCACAAATTTTTATTGTAATTCCAGTCATTTAAGATTTGATATTTGTATTATGTGTATAACTTATTTTTCCGCTGTTAATACCATTAGTAATGCATCCGAAATGCTAGGGATTTCCTAGTATTTTTGCCATTCTATTGCCTTATTTTGGGGATTTAATTAAAAGATAGAGAAGGGTTGCCAGAATGATTCTCGCATCCCCCCACGTTGTGTGAAAGCGTTGTTTCGTTCTCGTGTTTTATTGGGTTCGGGCAGTCATGGTTCAAGACTGTCATCCCTAAAACGATTGGGGTCAGGTTGCATATCGCACGCATCAAAATGTTCGCACTGTTTTTGATAGCGACCATTCTTGCGCAATTTCTGTCGCAGGAGTTGATCAACAGTCCGAATTCCTTTTCAGCGCAGGCCGCCAAGCGCAAGGCCGAAGCCGCTGAATTGGTCCAGAACAAAGAGAAAGCCCGTTTGTCGGAGCTTGCCAGGCTAGAGGCTGACCGTGCCTTGCGCGCGCGCATCGAGCAAATGACTTTTTACGAGGCTCCTGCGGCTGTGATGTCCGATGTGCAACTGGCATCGAACCGCCCCAAGGGGTTCTCGGCCAAAGACGAGGTTCTTGTCCGCAACGATGACATGCTGGTGACCGGTTCCTTGAAATCGGGTGTCGTGAAAGAAGTGGTGGCGATTGACCATCCCTTTTATGCCCTCGCTAGTTTGCAATCGGTGATCCAGAAACATGCGCTGGCCGAGGGCGTGCCTCTGGCGCTGGCCCATGCGATTGTCCGGTCCGAAAGCGGTTTCAATCCCAATGTCACCAATGCTGGGGCGCAAGGCTTGATGCAGATCAAGCTCCAAGCCGCCCAGACGGTCGGCTATCAGGGCACGGCCGATGGTTTGCTGGATGCCAATACCAACCTGCGGTTCGGGATGCGCTATCTCGGGCGGATCTATCAAGCGACAAAAGGTGATGCCTGCCGCACCATCGCGATCTACCGGAGTGGCAATCCTGCCACCTCGACAGACAACACCTATTGCGCCAAGGCTTTCAAGGGTGAGGTGGCCAAAGACGACGACACCAAGGATGAGCCCGCGTTAGGGGCTTCGGGCGTCCAGCCTGCCCGCAGCCCCGGTTAAAGGCGGCTTTGCCCCTTGTCTCGATCCAAGAGGCGCATTAAGTCTGGTCCGGTCAGTCGGCCGGACGGCCGCGCCTTCGGGCGAGGAAAGTCCGGGCTCCATGGAGATACGGTGCCGGATAACATCCGGCGAGGGTGACCTTAGGGAAAGTGCCACAGAAAAGGAAACCGCCGGGGCCTTCGGGCCGCGGTCAGGGTGAAAAGGTGCGGTAAGAGCGCACCGCATGTCCGGCAACGGGCATGGCATGGTAAACCCCACCGGGAGCAAAACCGAATAGGGACGACGCGGGCGGCTTGCCGCCCTGGGCCACTTCAGCCCGATCGTCCGGGTTGGTTGCAAGAGGCGGTTGGCAACAACCGTCCCAGAGGAATGGCCGTCACGTCACCGCATTCCGGTGCGGTGGCCATACAGAACCCGGCTTACAGGCCGACTGACACTTCATCTCCCCACAGTCCATCCGCCGTGGCAGCTGCATAAACCATCCCTCTTTTGCATCAAAATCTCTTGCCGGTTCAGTGGATTTTTGGCGATTTGGCAACGGAATATTAACGCGACCTATGGCTTGGTGAAAGCGAGTCGTGTCTTGGGCAGAAATGCTTGGGCAGAAATGCCCGCAGATGCGGCACAGTCGGGTGATCCGGATGCGTGGTCCGGGGCTGTAGACAGTAAAGTGTGGGACAATTGATCGCGATGAACCTGCTTGCCTCATATGTCCTCACTGTGCCGGATGCCGGGGGCTACAAGCATGCGCCCGTGGGGACAGGCCGTGTTGGGATGGCCGGCTGTATGGTGATGGCTTGTGGACTGTCGGACAGGGGAGAGCAGGCGTGAACAGCCGGACCGTTCCCCACGATACAGGCGCACCGCATGTGCCGGTCCTGCTGGCCGAGGTGCTTGCCGCGCTCGATCCGCAGCCCGAGGGCCGCTATCTCGACGGGACTTTCGGGGCCGGAGGCTATACACGCGCCATTCTCGATGCGGCCGCGGGCACGTCGGTTGTGGCCATCGACCGCGATCCTCAAGCCTTGCTGGCCGGACAGGAGCTGGTCCAGGCCTATCAAGGCCGACTGCAACTGGTTGAGGGTTGTTTCGGTGATCTGGCAGCCATTGCCCAAGCCCGTCAAGCGGTGCCGCTTGACGGTATCGTGCTGGATATCGGCGTCTCCTCGATGCAGATCGATACGCCCGAACGGGGTTTTTCCTTCCGCTTTGACGGGCCGCTCGACATGCGCATGGCGCAAACGGGACAAACGGCCGCCGATCTGGTCAACCATCTGCCTGAAGGCGAATTGGCCGATCTCATCTATCGCTATGGCGAGGAGCGCAAATCGCGTCTGGTGGCCAAGGCCATCGTGGCGGCGCGTCGCGAGGCGCGCATTGAAACCACGCTGCAACTGGCCGGGCTCATCGCCTCGGTGGTCTATCACAAGCCCGATGACATCCATCCTGCGACCCGGACATTCCAGGCCCTGCGCATTGCCGTCAATGACGAATTGGGCGAGCTGGAACGCGCGCTGGAGGCCGCCGATGCCGTGCTGGGTGAAGGCGGCAAGCTGGTTGTCGTGACCTTCCATTCGCTCGAGGACCGGATCGTCAAACAATTCATGGCCGACAAAGCCGGTCGTACTGCCTTGCCGTCGCGCCACGCGCCGGCGCTGGATCGGCAGATAGCGCGTTACCATGCCGTGACGCGCAAGCCTGTGGTGGCGGGGGATAGCGAGATTTTCCGTAATCCGCGCGCGCGTTCGGCCAAATTGCGGGCCATCGCCAAATTGGGCAGCCATGGCGGGAGGGCGCAGTTATGGGACGCCTGAGCGCCTTTATCGCCATCCTCGTGCTGATGGGCTCGGCGGTCTACGCCTATAGCGTCAAGTATGAAACCATCGTGCTGGCCGAACAGATCGCCAAACACAAGCTCAAGATCACCCGCGAAAAAGAGTCGATTGTCCTGCTGAAGGCGGAATGGCAGTTTTTGAACCGTCCTGACCGGATACAGGCTTTGGTTGAACAGCACAGCGATTTGCAATCCTTGCAGATCCAGCAAATCGTCCGTTGGGGTGATGTGCCGGTGCGCAAGGACAGCGACGATAAAATCGGCCAGAAACTCGATATGCTCGGCCTCTCCGATGTGACCTCGTCGCTGGCCACCCCCAAAAAGCCTGCCACGCAGCACCTGCGCCGGCAGAAGGTTGAGCCGTAATGCTGGACAGGACCCGCCATGATTTCAGCGGGCAGCAGGCAGACCCTGTTGCGCCGTCGGACACGGTCTTGCAACCGGACCAGGCCGGCTGGTTCAAGCAACTGTTTCGTATGCGGATGGACAAAAGTGGCCAGCGGCTCGTCGGCGTCGCGCTGATTTTTATCGGCATCTATGGCGCGATTGCCAGCCGACTTGTCCATTATGCCAGCCATACCGAGACCTCGCAGAGTTTACGGCGCGCCTCGGGCGAAGCCATCGCGGCGGCGCGTCCCGATATTGTCGACCGCAACGGTGCGGTGCTGGCCACCGACATCAAGATCACCTCCCTGTTTGCCGAACCGCGCCGCCTGATCGACAAGGACGAGGCGGTCGAGATGATCACCGCGATCTTTCCCGAGATTAATCCCCGCGAATTGCGCGAAAAATTCAGCGGGCGCCGCGGATTTGTCTGGATCAAACGCGAAATCACCCCCAAGCAACAGGCCGAGATCCACAGTCTGGGCCTGCCCGGCATCGGCTTCATGGCCGAACATAAACGCATCTATCCCAACGGCTCGGCCGCGGCGCATATTCTGGGGGCGGTCAACATCGACAATGTCGGCATTGCCGGCATCGAGAAATATGTCGATAGCCTCGGGCTCGCCGATCTGAGCGGAGCAGGCTTTTCGGTGCAGGCCGAGGATTTGAAACCCGTCAGCCTGTCGATTGATCTGGCGGTCCAGCATGCTTTGCGCGACGAGTTGTTCAAGGGCATGACCAAATACAAGGCCAAAGCGGCAGCCGGCATGATCATCGATGTCGAAACGGGTGAAATTGCCGCTCTGGCCTCATTGCCCGATTTCGATCCCAATGTGCCGTCCCAGGCCCTTGATCCCAACCGCATGAACCGGATGACGGTCGGGGTCTATGAAATGGGGTCAACCTTCAAGGCCCTGACCACGGCTATGGGGCTGGATTCCGGCAAATTCAACATCAATTCGACACTGGATGCCCGTTCGTCCCTGCGCTACGGCAAATTTTCGATTGGCGATTACCATGCCCAGCACCGGATGCTGACCGTGCCGGAAGTGTTTATCCACTCTTCCAATATCGGCAGTGCGCGGATCGCGCTGGCGGTCGGGGTGCCGGCGCATCAGGCGTTTTTACGCAAAATGGGCGTGCTGGACCGCTTGCGCACCGAATTGCCCGAAAGTGCCGAGCCTCTGGTGCCGAAAAACTGGAGCGAGTTGAGCACAGTGACCATTGCCTACGGGCATGGCGTGGCGGTGGCTCCCATTCAGGCGGTGATGGCGACAGCGGCAACCGTGAATGGCGGGTTGCTTATCCCGCCGACCTTTTTGCCGCGCAGCCCCGAGAAGGTTCGGGAGGTGGCGCGGCCTGTGCTCAAACCCGAAACCAGCGAGGCCTTGCGCTATGTGATGCGCCTCAATGCCACCAAGGGTTCGGCCTCGCGCGCCGCGGTTCCAGGTTATTTCGTCGGGGGCAAGACCGGCACGGCTGATAAATCCATTCACGGCCATTATCAGGGCGACAAGCTGTTTACGACCTTCATGGCCGTCACGCCGGCCGACAAGCCGCGTTATCTCTATCTTGTGGTGATGGATGAGCCGCAGGCCATTCCCGAAACCATGGGCTTCAAGACGGCAGGCTGGAATGCCGGTCCGGTGACCGGTTCGGTTATCGAGCGGACCGCACCGATGCTGGGCCAGACACCCCGCTTCGATCCTCCGGCCAATCCGTTCCCCACCATGGTGAAATTGGGTGCATGGGGGACCAAATGAAACTTGGTCTTCTGTTTCCACAAGCGCCGGAACCTGTCGCCGCCATCGAAGTGGAAGGCCTGAGCGCCGATAGCCGCCAGATCACACCCGGCATGGCTTTTGTCGCGCTGGCGGGCACGCTGGTTGATGGCAAAACCTTCATTGCGTCGGCGGTTGCCTCGGGGGCTGTGGCGGTGATCGGCGAAGGCGACAGGCCCCGCGATCTCCCCGACCACGTGGCCTATCTCGCGGTTACCAATGTCCGGCTGGCTTTGGCGAAGGCTGCGGTCCGGGCCTATCCTGCGATGCCTCGGCATGTGTTGGCGGTCACCGGGACCAGCGGCAAATCCTCGGTGGCCGAATTTACCCGCCAGATTTTCGAGGCTTGCGGGCATGATGCGGCCAGTCTGGGCACCTTGGGGGTGATCCGCGCGGGCCATGCCAGCTACGGGACGCTGACAACTCCCGATCCGCTCAGCCTGCACCGCAGTCTGGATGCTTTGGCCCGGGACGGTGTGACCCATCTGGCGATGGAGGCCTCCTCGCACGGTCTGTCCCAATACCGCATGGACGGGGTGCGCCTGACGGCCGGAGCCTTCACCAATCTCGGGCACGACCATCTCGATTACCATCACGATCTCGAAGATTATTTTTTGGCCAAATTGCGCCTGTTTACCGAAGTCCTCCCTGAAGGGGCCGATGCGGTGGTCCATACCGGCTCACCCTATAGCGCGCGGGTGATCGAGGCAGCGCGCGGGCATCGATTGAAGGTCACCACCGTGGGCGGGCCTGCCGATGATCTGGCCCTTCGCTCCCGCGTGATCGACGGGTTCGAGCAGGTGCTGGCTGTGTCCTGTTTTGGCTGTGACTACACGGTGCGCCTGCCTTTGGCGGGGGCTTTCCAGGCCGATAATGCCCTGGTTGCAGCGGGGCTGGCTCTGGTGTCGGGGGAACAGCCCGACCGCGTGATGGCGGCTTTGCCGCATCTGGCCGGCGTGCCCGGGCGGCTCGAACGGGTTGTCTCGCCACCCGATAGCCTGATCGTCGTCGATTATGCCCATAAGCCGGACGGCTTGAAGGCAGTGCTGGAGACCCTGCGTCCGGCATGTCGGGGACGTTTGATCTGTGTCTTCGGATGCGGGGGCGATCGTGACCGCGCAAAGCGGCCGGAAATGGGCGCGATTGCCGCGCGGCTCGCCGATCTGGTGATCGTGACCGATGACAATCCGCGCAGCGAGGATCCCGCCAGCATCCGTGCCGCTATTCTGGAGGCTGCGCCGCAGGCCCTTGAAATTGCCGACCGCCAGCGTGCCATTGATCACGCCGTCGGGCTTTTGCAGCCGGGTGATGTACTGGTTGTGGCAGGCAAGGGGCATGAAACCGGCCAGATTATCGGCACGCAGGTGCGCCCGTTTTCCGATCACGAGGCGATCGCCGGTGCGCTGGTCCGCCTGAGGCTTGAGGGGAGGCCATGATGGACGCGCTCTGGACGCAGGACAGTCTGCAACAGGCTTTGGCGGTCACGGCCAGTCATGCTTTCGCGCCGCTGCATGGCGTGTCGATCGATACGCGCAGCCTGCAACCGCATGATCTGTTTGTCGCTCTGTCGGGCGAGCGTGACGGCCATGATTTTGTCGCCGATGCCTTTGCCAAAGGTGCGGGGGTGGCTTTGGTGGGCCATGACCATGCGGCCCGACTGGCCCCGTTCGGGCCCGTTTTGTCGGTCGAAGATCCCTTGGCGGCCCTTGAATTGCTAGGCAGAGCGCGCCGTGCGCAGGTTCACGGCAAAATTGTCGCGGTCAGCGGATCGGTCGGCAAGACCGGCACCAAAGAGGCGTTGCGGCTGGTTTTGTCGCATCAGGGCCGCACCCATGCGTCAGTCGCCTCCTACAACAACCATTTCGGCGTGCCGCTGACTTTGGCGCGGATGCCGCTTCAGACCGATTACGGCGTGTTCGAAGTGGGGATGAACCATGCGGGCGAGATCGCGCCGCTGGTCGATCAGATCCGTCCGCATGTCGCGCTGATCACCACGGTCGAGGCGGTGCATCTCGAGCATTTCGGCTCGGTGGCGGCGATCGCCGAGGAAAAGGCCGCATTGTTTTCCGGCTTGCGCGCGGGCGGTGTTGCGGTGATCCCGCATGACAATGCCCATGCTGCCCTCCTGGTCGAACGCGCCGCAGCCTCGCAAGCCGCACGGGTGATCCGTTTCGGACAGAGTGAAGGGGCGGATGTGCGGTTGATCGACGTCGATTTGCAGCCAGATCATTCGGTGGTGACGGCCGATGTGCTCGGGCGGGTGATCCGTTACCGCTTTGCCAGTCCCGGACGGCATCTGGCCATCAATTCGCTGGGCGTGATGGCGGTGGCTGCAGCCCTCGATTGTGATCTGGAGGCCATTGCCGAAGCGATGCAGGAAGTCCTGCCGCCTTCGGGGCGCGGCCAACGCTTGCAATTGCACGGCGAGCACGGCGTGCTGACCCTGCTGGATGAAAGCTACAACGCCAATCCGGCGTCGATGCGGGCGGCTTTGGCGCTGTTGGCGCAGACGCCTTGTCCCGCAGGCGGACGCCGTCTGGCCGTGATGGGCGATATGCTGGAGCTGGGACCGCAAGGGCCGCAGCTGCATGCCGGGCTGGTGGCAGATATTGCCGGGTCGGGTATTGACCGCGTCTTTGCCTCCGGCCCCTTGATGAAACATCTGTTTGACGGCCTGCCCGAAACCCAGCAGGGCGGCTGGACCGCGGATGCCGAGGCGATGGCGGCATTATTGCTGCCACAATTGCGTGACCATGACATTGTGATGGTCAAAGGCTCGAATGGAAGCCGCATGGCAAAAATTATTGCCGCGTTAAAGGCTCGTTATCGGATTTAAGCGATAATGCACCTGTATTAAAGAAAAAGGGTGAGCCGATGCTCAGTATGCTTGCGGACTATTCCGGCCTGTTCGGAGGCCTGAATGTGTTCCGCTACATCACGTTCAGAACAGGGGGCGCGACCATTACCGCCCTGCTGTTCGTGTTTCTGTTCGGGCCGCGCATCATCGCCACGTTGCGGGTGAGGCAGGGCAAGGGGCAGCCGATCCGTTCGGACGGGCCGCAGTCGCATCTGGCCAAGCGCGGCACGCCGACCATGGGCGGCCTGATGATCCTGTCGGGCATTGTCGTCGCCACGCTGTTATGGGCCAATCCGTTCAACCCGCATGTGTGGGTGGTGATGGCGGTAACGCTCGGTTTCGGGGCGATCGGTTTTTATGACGACTATCTGAAAGTCACCAAGCAAAGCCATAACGGCTTTTCGGGACGGGCGCGGCTGGCGCTGGAATTCACCATTGCGGTTGCGGCCTGCTTTGCCATGTCGCTGGTCGGTTCGACCCGTCTGGCGACTGGTCTGACATTTCCGTTCTTCAAGGAAGTGGTGGTCGATCTCGGCCTGTTTTTCTTTGCCTTCGGCGGTTTTGTGATTGTGGCGGCCGGCAATTCTGTCAACCTGACCGACGGGCTGGACGGGCTGGCGATTGTGCCGGTGATGGTGGCCTCGGCCACTTTCGGGCTGATTGCCTATCTCTCCGGCAATGCGGTCTTTGCCAATTATCTGCAGATCCATTTCACACCCGGGACCGGCGAGCTGGCGGTGATATGCGGCGCGGTGCTCGGGGCCGGTCTGGGCTTTTTATGGTTCAATGCCCCGCCGGCGCAGATTTTCATGGGCGATACCGGCTCGCTGGCGCTGGGCGGTATGCTGGGCACGATCGCAGTGGCCACCAAGCATGAAATCGTGCTGGCGATTGTCGGCGGGCTGTTCGTGGTCGAAGCCCTGTCGGTGATCATCCAGGTGGCCTCCTTCAAACTGACAGGCAAGCGGGTGTTCCGCATGGCCCCGATCCACCATCATTTCGAGCAATTGGGCTGGTCGGAACCGCAAGTCGTGGTCCGCTTCTGGATCATCGCGGTGGTGCTCGCTCTGGCCGGCCTTGCGACATTGAAGCTGAGGTAAGCATGACCCCAGTCACCTGCTTTTCCGGCAAGACGGTCACCGTGTTCGGGCTTGGCGGCTCGGGCCTTGTGACGGCCGAAGCCTTGCGGGCTGGCGGGGCACATGTGTTCGCCTGGGACGACAAGCAGGCCGCCCGTGACACGGCCGCACAGGCCGGTTTCATCATTGCCGATCCTGTCGCGGGCGGGTTGGACGGTCAGGATGCGCTGGTCCTGTCGCCCGGTGTGCCGCTGACCCATCCCGCCCCGCATCCGGTTGTGCTGGCAGCGCGGGATGCCGGTGTCGAGATCATCGGCGACATCGAATTGTTTTTCCGCCAGAGAGCCCTGGTCGCGCCCGATGCGCCCTGTGTGGCGATCACCGGCACCAATGGCAAATCCACCACCACGGCGCTGATCGCCCATCTGTTGCAGGAAGCAGGGCGCGACGTGGCAATGGGCGGCAATATCGGCACAGCCATTCTGGCGCTCCCGCCGCCCGACAAAGCCCGGGTGCATGTGATCGAATGTTCGACCTTCCAGATCGATCTGGCGCCCTCGCTGGTGCCAAGCATCGGAATTCTGACCAATCTCACACCCGACCATCTCGACCGCCACGGGACGATGGCGCTGTATGCGGCCATCAAACAACGGCTGGTGGCCGTTTCGGGTCTGGCGGTGATCGGTGTGGATGATCCCTATTGCCTGGGCATTGCCGATCGGTTGGCAGCGCAGGGCCATCCGCTGGTGCGTCTGGCGATGGACCATCCCGTGCAGGACGGGATCGGCCGCGACGGGACGCGCCTTGTGCGCGTCGGGCCCGACGGGGCGACTGTGCTGGCCGATCTGGCCGGCATCCCCTCGTTGCGCGGGGTGCATAATGCCCAGAATGCGGCGGCGGCCATTGCCGCTGTGCGGGCCTTGGGCGTGGACGGGGATGCCATCCGGCGCGGTTTGCGCTCCTTCCCCGGTTTGGCGCACCGGATGCAGCCGCTCGGCCATATCGGCCGCGCCCTGATCGTCAATGACTCCAAGGCCACCAATGCCGAGGCGACCGAGAAGGCGCTGGCGAGTTTTGCAGGCGGTATCCACTGGATCATCGGAGGCGTTGCCAAAGAGGGCGGGATTGCCGGGTTGCAGCCGTTTTTCAACCGGATTGCCCATGCCTATCTGATCGGCAAATCCACCCCCGTCTTTGCCCAACAATTGGGGGATGCGGTGCCTTTCAGTGAGAGCGGAACGCTGGAACAGGCGTTTGCGGCTGCAGTGGCCCGCGCCAATGCCTCGGACCATCCCGAACCGGTGGTTCTGCTATCCCCTGCTTGCGCCTCCTATGACCAGTTCCCCAATTTCGAGGTGCGCGGCGCACGTTTCAAGGACATGGCCGAAGCCATGACGGGTTTCAGACACATGGAAAAGGACGCCTGACATGCCGTCACGGGTAGAGCGCTCGCCGTTTATCGATTGGTGGTGGACGGTTGACCGGGTGATGCTGGGACTGGTCTTCGCCCTGATGCTGGCCGGTATTATCCTGTGTCTGGCGGGCTCTCCGCCGGTGGCAGACCGTTTGGGCCTGCCGCAATTCCATTTCGTCAAGCGGCAGATCTTTTTCATGATCCCTGCCGCCTGTGTGATGCTGTTGGTCAGCTTTCTGACCCCGCGCTATGTGCGCCGTGTGGCGTTGCTGGTCTATCTCGGCAGCATGGCGCTGGTATTTGCAGCCTTGGTGTGGGGTGTCGAGGTCAAGGGCGCGCGCCGCTGGGTCAATCTGGCGGGGATGAGCATCCAGCCGTCCGAATTTCTCAAGCCGGCCTTTGTGGTGCTGGTGGCCTGGGCCTTCTCGGAAGGCGGGCGGCGCAAGGATGTGCCCGGCAATATCATCGGCTTTGTCCTGCTGATCGCCACGCTGGTTCCGGTGATCCTGCAACCCGACATCGGCCAGACGGGCCTGATGGCGATGGTCTGGGGTGGTCTGGTGTTTCTGTCGGGCCTGCATATTTTCTGGGTGGTCGGCCTGACAGGGATCGGCGTGGGAGGCATGACGGCGGCCTATCATCTGCTGCCGCATGTGAAGGCGCGTATCGGCCGCTTCATGGACAAGCAATCGGGCGATACGTTCCAGGTCGATAATGCAATGGAAAGTTTCATGCAGGGCGGTTGGCTCGGCAAGGGGCCGGGCGAGGGCACCGTCAAACGGATCCTGCCCGACAGCCATACCGATTTTATCTTTGCGGTCACGGCCGAGGAATTCGGCATTGTGGTCTGCCTGTTGATCCTGTTGCTGTTCATGGCGGTCGTGTTGCGCGGGCTGGTGATGGCGCGGCGCAGTGACGAGCCGTTCTGCCGTCTGGCTGCGGCTGGTCTGGTGATGCTTTTCGGTATCCAGTCCTGCATCAATATGGCGGTGAACGTGCAGTTGATGCCCGCCAAGGGCATGACCCTGCCGTTTATCTCCTATGGCGGGTCGTCGCTGATTTCGCTGGCTCTGGGCATGGGTTTTCTGCTGGCCGTGACGCGCAAGCGACCGCGCTCCGAATATGCGCCGCCGCGTGCTTTCATCCATCGCGAGGTGCTGGATGACAGCGCGATGAACTCCGGAGTGCGGGCATGAGGGCAAAGGTACCGGTCATGCTGGCGGCAGGCGGCACCGGAGGACATCTGTTCCCCGCCGAGGCATTGGCCGCGGTGCTGGCGGCGCGCGGCTGTGATGTGGTGCTGGCGACCGACGAGCGGGTTCTGCAGCACAGCACTCAATTCGCACCCGACCATGTGTTCATGATCCCGTCAGCCACCTTCAAATCCCGCCATCCCCTGGCGTTGCTGGCCTCCGGCTTCCGGCTGGTCTCGGGATTTGTCAAGGCGGTGCGGGTGATCAGGCAGGTGCGGCCTGCGGCAGTGGTGGGCTTTGGCGGTTATCCGACCGTGCCGCCCTTACTGGCGGCTTGGCTGTTGGGTGTGCCGACTGTGCTGCACGAACAGAACGGCGTGTTGGGCCGCGCCAACCGCTTTCTGGCCCCGAAAGTCCGCGCCATCGGCACGGGGCTTGAGCGGGTCAAGGGGCTTGAAGGCGCATTGGCTGCCAAGGTGCGGTTTGTCGGCAATCCCTTGCGTCCGGCCGTGATGCGGGCGATCCGCCCCTTTCCGGCCCTCACCGGGCAGGATGTGTTTGAACTCCTGGTCACAGGCGGCTCGCAGGGCGCGCGCGTGATGAGCGACTGCGTGCCCGAAGCCGTGGCCCTGTTGCCCGAAGCCCTACGCCAGCGCCTGCATATCGTCCAGCAGGCACGTCCCGAGGATGTCGAACGGGTGCGCGCCAGCTATGCCGCGTCCGGCGTTGATGCCGAGGTTGCGGCCTTTTTTACGGATTTGCCGGAGCGGATTGCTGCAGCCCATCTGGTGATCGGGCGGGCGGGAGCTTCGACAGTCGCCGAACTGGCGGCCATCGGCAGGCCGTCGATCCTGGTGCCGCTGCCCCATTCGCTCGACAATGATCAGGCCGCCAATGCGGCCTTTCTGGCCGAGGCGGGGGCTGCGGATGTGATCAACCAGTCGGCCTTTACCCCGCAATGGCTGTCGCAACGGCTGCAACACCATATGACTGACATAAAATCTTTGACCGATTCAGCGCAAAGCGCAAAAAAGCGCGGCATCACCGACGGCGCGGAGCGGTTCGCCGATCTGGTGCTCGAGAGTGCTGGAACAGAAAGCGGGTTATCGCAATGAAATTGCCGAGTGAACTGGGTGCCATTCATTTTGTCGGAATTGGCGGCATCGGCATGTCCGGCATTGCCGAGGTGCTGCATAATCTTGGCTATCTGGTGCAAGGCTCGGATGCCTCCGACAATGCCAATGTCAAACGCTTGCGCGATCTGGGCATGACGGTGTTTGTCGGCCATTCAGGTGACAATATCGGCAAGGCCGAGGTGGTGGTGGTGTCGACCGCCATCCGTCGCGACAATCCCGAACTGATGGCCGCACGCGAACGCCGCATTCCGGTGGTCCGCCGCGCCGAAATGCTGGCGGAATTGATGCGCCTGAAGCAATGTGTGGCGATTGCCGGAACCCACGGCAAGACCACCACGACCTCGCTGGTCGCCACTTTGCTGGATGCCGGACGGTTCGACCCGACCGTGATCAATGGCGGCATCATCAATGCCTATGGCACCAATGCGCGTTTGGGGGCTGGCGAATGGATGGTGGTGGAGGCCGATGAATCGGACGGCACTTTCCTGAAACTGCCCGCCGATGTCGCGGTGATAACCAATATCGATCCCGAGCATCTCGACCATTTCAAAACCTTCGATGCGATCAAGGATGCGTTCCGGTCCTTTGTCGAAAATCTGCCGTTTTACGGTTTTGCGGTCATGTGTCTGGACCATCCGACCGTGCAGGAGCTGGTCGGCAAGATCGAGGATCGCCGTGTCATCACCTATGGCGAAAACCCGCAAGCCGATGTGCGTCTGTCCGGGGTCGATCTCAGCGGCGGCCGCTCGCGCTTCACCGTGACGATCCGTGAACGCAAAAGCGGGACATTGACAGTGATCGACGGCTTGAGCCTGCCGATGCCGGGCCATCACAATGCGCTCAATGCCACAGCCGCCATTGCTGTCGCCTTCCATCTCGGCATGCCTGCCGATGCCATCCGCGAGGCCTTGAAGGGCTTTGGCGGGGTCAAGCGCCGCTTTACCCGCACGGGCGAATGGAACGGCGCGGTGATCTTTGACGATTACGGCCATCATCCGGTGGAAATCGCCGCCGTGCTCAGGGCCGCGCGGGCCTCGACAACCGGACGCGTGATTGCAGTGGTCCAGCCCCATCGCTACTCGCGCCTGTCGGCGCTGTTCGAGCAGTTTGCGACCTGTTTCAATGATGCCGACAGCGTGATCGTGTCCGATGTCTATGCCGCCGGAGAGCAGCCGATTGCCGGTGCCGACCGTGACAGTCTGGTCCTCGGCCTCAAGGCGCATGGCCATCGCCAGGTGGTCGCCCTCGACAAGCCGGAATCGCTGGCCAAAATGATCCACGCCCAGGCCAAGCCCGATGACTACATCATTTTCCTCGGCGCGGGCACGATCACCCAATGGGCTTATGCCTTGCCCGCCGAACTCGCCGCACTGGATCGGCCTTCATGATGCGTTTTGCCGATATTGTGCCCTCGTTGCAGGCTTTGATGCCGCATTTGCGCGGTACGATGACGGCAAACACCCCTCTGGCCAGCTTTTCGTGGTTCCGCACCGGTGGCCCGGCGCAGGTGCTGTTTGCGCCCGAGGACGAGGCCGATCTGGCGCTGTTTCTGTCCTGCCTGCCCGAAGACATCAAGGTCTGCGTGATCGGCCTGGGATCCAATCTGCTGGTGCGCGATGGCGGGGTCGAGGGCGTCGTGATCCAGCTGGGACGCGGCTTCCAGGAGACCGAGGTGCTTGGCAACCAACGTCTCAGGGTCGGCGCGGGGGCTGTCGATGTCAAAGTCGCGCGGCTGGCGGCGGACCATTCGATCGACGGGTTGAGCTTTTTGCGCGGGATTCCCGGCACGATCGGGGGTGCCTTGCGCATGAATGGCGGCGCCTATGGCGGCGAGATCGCGCAGGTTTTTGAATCCGCACGGGCGATTGACCGTCGCGGCCGCCTGCATCAGGTCACGCCTGGAATCATGGATTTCGGCTATCGCCATAGCCATGCCCCGCAGGACTGGATTTTTACCGAAGCGGTCCTGCGCGGCGTTGCCGGCCGCAAGGATGATATTCTGGCCCGGATGAACGAGATTTCCTCCGAGCGTGCGGCCACCCAACCGGTCAATACCCGCACCGGCGGGTCCACCTTCAAGAACCCCGAAGGGGCGAAAGCGTGGGAACTGGTCGATCAGGCGGGCTGTCGCGGCTTGCGCTGCGGCGGGGCGCAGGTCTCCACCCTGCATTGCAATTTTCTGGTTGCCGATGCGGGAGCGACCGCCACCGATATCGAGGCTTTGGGTGAAGCCGTGCGCCAGCGTGTGCTGGAGCGGACAGGGATCACGCTCGAGTGGGAAATTCGCCGGATCGGGATGGCCGATCCCCGTGTGACACAAAGTGGGTTGGTCGGATGACAAAACATGTGGCAGTGCTGATGGGTGGCTTGTCGGCGGAGCGTCCGGTGAGCTTGTGGTCGGGTGCGGCCTGTGCCTCGGCGCTGGAGGGCGAGGGCTATCGGGTGTCCCGCATCGATGTCGGACATGATCTGGCCGAGGCCTTGGCCTGTTTGCGCCCCGATGTGGTGTTCAACGCGCTGCATGGCCGGTTCGGCGAGGACGGGATCGTGCAGGGCGTGCTGGAAATGCAGCGGATCCCCTATACCCATTCCGGCGTTCTGGCGTCTTCGCTGGCGATGCAGAAGGACCGCGCCAAGGCCGTGATGGCCGCAGCCGGTGTGCCGGTCGCGCACGGGGTGACGGTCAGCCGGTTCGAGGCCGCCAAACAGCATGTGCTGCCCGCACCCTATGTGGTCAAACCGGTCAGCGAGGGGTCGTCGGTCGGGGTGATCATCGTCACGGAAGACCGCAGCCATCCGCCGCAGGAATTGTCGCGCGATGATTGGCCCTATGGCGAATCAGTGCTGGTGGAGGAGTTCATTCCCGGGCGCGAATTGACCTGCGCGGTGATGGATGATCGGGCCCTCGGGGTGATCGACATCCGGCCATCTTCAGGCTTTTTTTACGATTTTGACGCGAAATATGCAAAAGGTGGATCAATCCACGTTCATGCGACAGATCTTAAACCTTTTATTTACCAAACTGTTCAAGAATTGGCTCTGACGGCCCATAAGGCATTGGGGTGTCGTGGTGTCAGTCGTGCTGATTTCAGATTTGACGAGCAACCGGATGGTTCCGGACGGCTGGTCTGCCTCGAGGTCAACACGCAACCCGGCATGACCCAGACCTCTTTGGTGCC
>CANFLM010000040.1 GCA_947447895.1 Hyphomicrobiales bacterium | reverse complement strand
CGCCCTGCAACGCCGCATCGGTCTGATCGGCCTGTTCATCGATCCCGCCAAGCCCGACGCCGATCCGGTCCGCGCCAAGATGGACGAGGTCAAACCCGTGCGCGAACTGACCGTGGCATGGGACAATTACGCCGAACCGCTGCGCCGCTTCCGCTTCGACCGCTTTCTGGGCAACAGCCTGTTTGTCACGATTGTTTCGACGGTGCTGACCCTGCTGGTCAATTCGATGTGCGCCTTCGCGCTGTCAAAATATTCGTTTCGCGGCCGTGATGCGATGTTCGTGTTTATCCTGTCGACGCTGATGGTCCCGATCTCGGTAATCCTGATCCCGGCCTTTCTGGTGGTCACCTCGCTGGGTCTGACCAATTCGCTGTGGGGTGTGATCCTGCCGCCGATTGCCACGCCGACCGGCGTCTTCCTTCTGCGCCAATATATGCTGACCATTCCCGATGAATTGATTGACGCGGCCCGCATGGATGGTGCTTCCGAATGGCGCGTCTATTGGCGGATCATCATGCCGCTGGCCATGCCCGCTCTGGCGGTGCTGGGGATTTTCTCGGTGATGTGGCGCTGGAACGATTTTCTCTGGCCGCTGATTGTGTTGAGCCGCGAGGAGAGCTTTACCCTGCAACTGGGACTGGCAACCTTCCAGGGCGAGTTGGACACCCAGTGGCATTATCTGCTGGCCATGACCATGATGACGCTGGCCCCCGTGGTGATTGTGTTCACGCTGCTGCAACGCCACATCACTACCGGCATTGCCTCGACCGGATTGAAATAAATGGCAACCGCTGCTCCCCTCTATGATCTCGCCATCATCGGCGGCGGCATCAATGGTTGCGGGATTGCGCGTGATGCGGCGGGGCGCGGCCACAAGGTGCTGTTGCTGGAACAGGGCGATCTGGCGCAAGCCACCTCCTCGGCCTCGACCAAGCTGATCCATGGCGGGTTGCGCTATCTGGAGCATTACGAATTCTCGCTGGTGCGCAAGGCGCTGATCGAACGCGAAACCCTGCTGGCCATGGCTCCGCATATCATCTGGCCCTTGCGCTTCATCCTGCCCCACCGCCCGCAGATGCGGCCTGTCTGGATGTTGCGGCTCGGCCTGTTTCTCTACGACCATCTGGGGCGCCGCAGCCTGTTGCCCGCAAGCTGGATGCTGTCGAAAACCGATCCTGCCCATGCCCTGTTATCCCAAAGCGGCACCGCCTGTTTTGAATATTCCGACGCTTGGGTGGACGATGCCCGCCTTGTGATCCTCAATGCCATGGATGCCAAAGCCCGCGGGGCCGATATCATGACCCGCTGTCAGGTGACGGCCATCACGGCAGAGACCGGATACTGGCAATTGGCGGCCCGCCACAACGGGCAGGACACGAGCTTTCAGGCCAAAGCGATCATCAATGCCAGCGGCCCCTGGGCCGATCAGCAATTGTTCCACAAGGCCCAACCCGCCAACCGCCTGCGGCTGGTCAAAGGCAGCCATATTGTGGTGCGCAAATGGCATGATGATCCGCGTTGCCTGATCCTGCAGAATGACGATGGCCGCATCGTGTTCGTGATCCCCTACGAGCAGGATTTCTGTCTGATCGGCACCACCGATTGCGACTATCAGGGCGACCCTGCCGAAGTCCGCATCAGCGGGGACGAGATCGCCTATCTGTGCGAGGCCGTCTCGCGCCAATGCGCCCACCACATCACACCCGATGACATCGTCTGGTCCTATGCGGGCGTCCGCCCCCTGATGGATGACGGGCAGGATGCCGCGCAGGAAACCACCCGCGACTATCATCTGGTCAAAAGCGGCGGGGCTGGCCAGCCACCGCTGGTCAACGTGATTGGCGGCAAGATCACCACCTATCGCGTGCTGGCGGAAGATGTGATGGAGCTGATCGCACACGATCTGCCTGCCACGGCCATCACGTCATGGACCGCCACGGCCCCGCTGCCGGGTGGGGATTTTCCGGTTGACGGTTTTATGGATTTGGTTGCCAAAGCCTCGGCGCGCTATCCCGCTTTGCCGCAACAACTGATCACCCGACTGGCCCGCCATTACGGAACCTGCCTGTTCGACATTCTGGGTGAGGCGCGCATGATGGAGGATCTTGGACCCTGCTTCGGGGCCGATCTCACCGCCCGCGAGGTCGATTATCTGGTGGCCCGTGAATGGGCTCAGACCGCCGACGATATTGTGTGGCGGCGGAGCAAATTGGGATTACACTTTTCAGACCAGCAGCTGTTGCAGCTGACCGGCTATTTGCAAGACCGCGTGTAAGGGGAAGCCACCATGTCCTTTATTCTGGCAATCGACCAAGGCACCAGTTCATCCCGGGCTCTGCTGTTCGATCACGCCTTGCAGCTGATCGACAGCGCACAGCGCGATTTCACCCAGCATTATCCCGCCTCGGGCTGGGTCGAACACGAACCGGATGATTTGCTGCAGACCACGCTCGATGTCTGCAAAACCGTGTTGGCACGCAACGACATCACCGCCGAAGGTCTCGCCGCCATCGGGATCACCAACCAGCGCGAAACCACGGTGCTGTGGGACCGCAAAACCGGCACCCCGATCTACCGCGCGATTGTCTGGCAGGACCGCCGCACCGCTGCCCTGTGCCAGAAGCTCAAACAGGATGGCCACGAACCGCTGGTGCGCGAGCGCACCGGCTTGTTGCTCGATCCCTATTTTTCCGGTTCCAAAATCGCCTGGCTTCTGGACCATGTGCCCGATGCCCGCGCACGCGCCGCGCGCGGCGAGCTGGCTTTCGGCACGGTCGATACATTTTTGCTCTGGCATCTGACCGGCGGCCGCGAACACAGGACCGACGCCACCAATGCCTCGCGCACCATGCTGTGCAACATCCACACCGGCGCCTGGGATGACGATCTGCTGGCCCTGCTGGATGTGCCGCGCAGTCTGCTGCCCGAAATCTGTGACAGCGGCTCGACCTTCGGGGTCACCGACCCCGCTCTGTTCGGCCACAGCGTGCCGATCCTCAGCATGGTGGGCGACCAGCAGGCCGCCACCATCGGCCAGGCCTGCTTCGAGCCGGGCATGATGAAATCCACCTATGGAACCGGCTGTTTCGCTCTGCTCAATACCGGATCCACGGCGGTCACCTCGCAGAACCGACTGTTGACCACCATAGCCTACCAGCTGCACGGACAACGCACCTATGCACTGGAAGGATCGATTTTCGTGGCCGGCGCCGCCGTACAATGGCTCAGGGATGGTCTGGGACTGATCGAACAGGCCAGCGACAGCGGACGGCTGGCCGCCCTGGCCGATCCGTCACAAGAGCTCATTCTGGTGCCGGCCTTTGTCGGGCTTGGCAGTCCGTGGTGGAATGCCGATGCGCGCGGCGGCCTGTTCGGTCTGACACGCAATACCGGTCCGAAAGAACTGGCTCTGGCCGTGCTGGAATCCGTGGCCTACCAGACCGCCGATCTGATGCAGGCAATGCAGGCCGATTGGCCACAGGCGGCCAGCACCCAAACCGTCCTGCGGGTGGATGGCGGCATGACGGCATCCGATTTCACCATGCAGCGGCTCGCCGATCTGCTGGATGCGCCGGTCGATCGGCCACGTCTGCAGGAAACCACCGCCCTCGGTGCCGCCTATCTGGCCGGCTATACCGCAGGCCTGCTGCCCAAACCCGCTGACTTCGCGAAAACCTGGCAAAGTGACCGACGCTTCACCCCGGCCATGGACAGCGCCATCCGCCAGCGCAAATTGAAGCAATGGCACAAGGCGGTCACCGCCGTTCTATCGATGGTCGACGCTTGATTACACCAGTCTGGTGCGCCAGTCCCCGTACAGCGCGTGATCGGGCTTGATGGGGAGTGTGACCGGCACATGTCTTGAGGCTGAATCATAGAGTGCCGTGATGAGCTCAAGCGAGCGGCGCGCATCCGCCAATGTCACCGGCCATTCGCCCTGTCCGGACAAGGCGCCGTGATAGGAAATCAACTGGCCATGGAAGCGCGATTGCACAGCGTCGACCTCGGCGAGGACGGCCTTGATCCTGTCGCCGGCAGGGCCTTCCGCAACGGTGAACTGCCATGGATCATTGCCCGGCGCATAGGGCTCATAGGCCGATTCAATGGTCACATGCTCGAAGCAGGCTTTGAGACGGCTCACTTCAGCCTTCGCGCCCAAGGTGCATGACAACGAGACCAGCGACCCATTGACCATTTTCAGGCTGGCGGCCACGCAATCCTCGACCTCGATCGGATTGACCCGTGTGGTCGCCTCCGCATAGACGCGCTCGACCGGCCCCATCAATTCGCACATCATATCGTGCAGGTGGATCGCCTGCGACAGCAGAATTCCGCCCAGCTCGATATCGAGTTTGCCGCGCCAGGCAATCGCATAATAATCCGCGCCTCGTTGCCAGTGGGTTTCGCAACTGGCGACATAGGGCTTGCCGACCAGCCCGCGCCGCACCAGCTCGCGCGCCTTGAGAAAACCGGTTCCCCAGCGGTATTGGAAGATCGGCAAGATCCGGCCCTTCGAGCGGGCTTCGGCCTGCTCCAGCACATCCATCTGGGCAAGCGAACCGACCAGAGGCTTTTCGCAAATCACATGCTTGCCCGCAGCCAGAACGGCCAAGCACTGTTCGAGATGCAGCGAGGGCGGTGTGCAGATATCGACGATATCGACATCCTCCATTGCCAGCACCTCATCAAGCGAGGTCACCAGCCGTTCGATGCCGAAATCGCGTCCGGTATCGGCCAGCCGCCCGGTGTTGAGATCGCACAAAGCCACCACCTGGAACCGGTCGCCCAGCTTGCTGTAAGCCTCTTCCAGATGCGCACGGCCAATCCCCAACCCGACAATAGCAACCTTGTACACCGTCATATCAAACCCCGTCTTAGCAAGACATTTTCTTGAGCAAAAGCAATGCAATGACACTAGTGGACAATCGGCCGTTAGACCAGATGAAAACCTGACATACGATCACTTTTTGGCATTGACAGGCAGCCCGAAGAGCCAATGGTACTGGCCGGATACAGCCTAAGGCCTGTTACATTTCCTGGCCGGCCTTCCGCCGTTGATAGGCTGACACAGCATGGAAACCGATGGTGCGGAAGGGCTCGGGCGCGATGCGGTTGGCGCGGCCATAGACCGCCTGCAGGGCCTCTTGCGGATCACCCGTCACGATCATGTCGGCCAGACGCTTGCCCAGCAGCGTGCCTTTGACAATGCCCGACCCGTTGCAGCCTGCCGATCCGTAGAGCCGGTCCTTGATCCGGCCCCAGCGCGGAGACCCGTTCATGGTCAGCGCGGTGGTTCCTCCCCAGATATACTGTAGCGGCACATGCGACAGATCCGGATAGCGGCGGTGGAAACAACTGGTCAGTGCCTTCTGCACCTGCGCGGGGTCGAGCGGCTTCTCATAGGCATACAACGAGCGGACCATCAAGCGGTCTGCTCCGACCCGCCGCACGGTTGTGCCGAGCCGATGGGCCGGCAGCAGGCCCCAGGTGCGGACGCCCAAACGGGCCGCATCCGACGCATCCATCGCATGTGTGATTCCGGCAAAGGTGTAGATGGTCACCAGACCGTCACGCCAGAAGCCGAATTGTTTGATGGCGGCATTGGTTGCCAGAACCACCACATCGGCCGTCACCACCGCCTCGGGTGTCCGCAAAACCCATGTCGCACCGTCTTGAAGGTCGAGCACCGGCGAATTCTCGTAGACCCTGACCGGTGCGGGCAGAGTATCGGCCAAGCCGCGCACCAGCGCGGCGGGTTGCACAAGATAGCCCTCCTCGATCCGCAAGCCGCACTGGTAGTAACGGCTGCCGATCAGTCCGGCCAGAGCCTTGCGATCAAGGGCCTGATGGGCAAAACCATGGACCTTTGCGCCTGCAATCATCGTGCGGATTTTATCCGCTCCGGTGTCGGTCGCGGCTGCGGTCACCCGCCCGCTGCGCTCAAGGCCACAATCAATACCGCCCGCGGCCATCAGATCGGTCAGACAGGTAAACCCTTCCTTTGAAAAGGCATTGAGCTGTTCGGCACGATCCATTTCGCCCAGTGACAGGCCGATTTTGGAATCGGAGGGTGTCATAAACCCGGAATTGCGGGCCGATGACCCTTCGCCAATGGTGGTGGCTTCGAGCACGGCGATGGAGGCATCGGGTTCAAGTTCGTGCAGGCGTCTGGCGGCTGCCAGCCCCGTATAGCCTGCCCCCACCACCGCATAGCGGACGCGGATGGTGCCGACCGCCCGCTGTCTGGCCTGACGGGGCGCCAGCATGGCATTCCAACCGCACAGATCCTGATAGACCGGAAACCCTGCCTGACTCATAAATAGCCCCTGCTGGCGACAACTGATGTCCGAAAAAGACCATGGATCCTCATGCTAGCGGGCACAGCAGAGTCATGCCACCGAGATTATGCATGTGTCTGATCTTCGTTTTAAAATGCCCGGCCAGTAAAACTGTGCTCGCGCAGAGCATCACAGGGAGGCTCGGCAAGACCCTCATGGGCCAGAGCATCAAGCCTCGCCACAACACCTGACAGGCCCCCGGCCTGTGCCCAGTGCATCGGGCCGCCAAGCCAGCGTGGAAAACCACAGCCGTGAATATTGACCAGATCGATATCTGAGGCCCGCATGGCAATGCCTTCCGCCAAAAGACGTGCGCCCTCATTGACGACCGGCAAAAGCAGGGCATCAACGATCTGCGACGAGGACCATGTCCGTTGGGGTATCAAGGCCTCTTCTCCCGCCTCCTTGATGACATTTGTGACCACAAGGGATGCTTGTCCCTGGCGCGAACCTTCAGGGTAATCATACCAACCCGCTTTGGTCTTTTGACCCAACCGTCCCAAGGCCACCAAGCGTTCAGCCAACGGCGCGAAGACCGTATCACCACGCGCACGCGCCGTCTTGCGCTGGAAATCAGCACTATCCAGACCGCCCAGGTCCTGCGCCTCGAATGGCCCCATCGGCTGGCCGAACACACGCATCGCGGCATCCACCTGCACAGGTGTCGCACCGCTGAGCAGCACCCGCTCGGCCTGTGCCCACAACACCTTCAACATCCGGTTCCCGATAAAGCCATCACAGAGGCCGGCGCGGACGGGGATCTTGTTCATGGCGCGCGCCAGCGCAAAACCCGCTGACAAGACGGTCGGATCGGTTTGCGCTGTCGGTATGATTTCCAGCAATTTCATTACTTGCGCCGGAGAGAAAAAATGCAGTCCCAAAAACCGTTCGGGATGTGACAGACCCTCGAAAATCTGCTGGGGATCAACATAGGATGTGTTGGTCACCAGAATAGCATCCGAGCGGCAGTGAGTCGCCAGACGGGCAAACACATCGCGTTTGACGGCCAGATCCTCGAACACTGCCTCGATCACCAGATCGGCCTCGGCCAGTGCCGTCAGATCGGTCTGTCCGATTACACCGTTGACCTTGTCGGCGGCCTGTTGCGCGCTGATCCGACCGGCCGTGACCGCGCCATCATTGATGTGCAACAGATTTGCAAGGCCACGCCCAAGCGCGGACTGGTCCTGCTCGATCAGGATCACCGGCAATCCGGCCTCGCGGCACGCCGCCGCAATCCCGGCCCCCATGGTACCACTGCCGATCACACCGACCGTGCGGACGGGACGGGGCGTCACGCCGTTCAGTTCACTGGGGCGGGGAGCCGCCCGCTCGCAGAAAAATACATGCCGCATTGCAGAGGCCTGCGGCGAACCGCGCAACTCCAGAAAGGTCTCGCGCTCGAAAGCCAAAGCATCGGTAAAGCTGCGCTCCGACGCCACTTTGACGCAGGCCAAGGCCCGCAAGGGGGCTGCTTCGCTGCGCACACGTTTGACCAAGGCCGCTTCTGCATTGGTCCAGAATTCAGGGCCTACTGGCGCTATCGGGCGGTCTTGCGCCAGCGCAGGCACATTGGCCAGATCACAGGCCTGCGCAAAAGCCAGACTGCCTTCGAGCAGATCGCCCTCGATCACCGCATCGATCAGACCCATCTGCTTGGCTTTTGACGCGCGCACCGGCTTGCCGGTGGTGACCAGTTCGACAGCGGCCTCGATGCCCGCAAAACGGGGGGTCCGCACGGTGCCGCCCGCCCCCGGTATAATACCCAGATTGACCTCCGGCAGACCGACCGAAGCCGTAGCCAGCGCGACCCGATAGCGGCAGGCCAAAGCAATCTCGAAGCCGCCGCCCAGTGCCGAACCATGCATGGCAGCAATCCACGGCTTGCGGGCTTCTTCAATCCGCTGCACCAGATTTCGCAGATGCGGCTCCATCGGCGGCTTGCCAAATTCCGACACATCCGCCCCGGCCATAAAGGTGCGGCCCGCACAGATCAGGATCACCGCCAGCACATCGTCCAACGCGTCCAGCGTCCCGATCATATCCCACAGACCTTGCCGCACAGACTGTGACAGTGCGTTGACGGGAGGATGGTCGACACACACAACGGCAATGGCACCGTGACGGGTCAGGCTGACAGTCATGTTAAGGTCCAGAGTGAGCGGCGTAAGGCCCTATGCGGAAACATCAGACGCGTTCGATAATCAGCGCAATGCCTTGGCCCCCGCCAATGCACATGGTGCACAAAGCAAAGCGTCCGCGCTGCCGGTGCAGCTGGTACATGGCCGTTGTCACAAGTCGCGCGCCGCTCATGCCAAGCGGATGACCCAGGGCAATCGCCCCGCCATTGGGGTTCACATGGGGGGCATCATCGGGCAGGCCGAGATCGCGTGTCACCGCCAAAGCCTGCGCGGCAAAGGCCTCGTTCAATTCGATCACATCCATCTGGTCGAGACGCAACCCGGTACGCTCCAGCACCTTGCGGACGGCGGGGGCAGGACCAAAACCCATCACGCGCGGCTCGAGCCCCGCAGCCGCCATGCCGACGATCCGGGCGCGCGGGGTTAACCCCTGCTGATAGGCCATCTGTTGCGAGGCGATCAGCAGAGCTGCCGCCCCGTCATTGACGCCCGAGGCATTGCCCGCCGTCACCGTCAGATCGGGACCGTTGATGCCCTTCAATTTGGCCATCTGTTCGACAGTTGTACCGGGGCGCGGATGCTCGTCCGTGTCGATGACAAGCGGATCACCCTTTTTCTGGGGCAGGGTCACCGGCGCAATTTCATCCTTGAACAGGCCTGCGGCCTGCGCGGCCGCCCAACGGGCCTGCGAACGGGCGGCAAAGGCATCCTGATCGGCGCGCCCGATATGGTAATCGGTTGCGACATTGTCCGCCGTTTCGGGCATCGAATGGGCCCCGTACAGACCCTTCATTTTCGGATTGGTAAACCGCCACCCAATGGTGGTGTCATACACCGCATTGGAGCGCGAAAAGGCCGTTTCGGCCTTCGGCATCACGAAAGGCGCGCGGCTCATGCTTTCCACACCGCCGGCAATCATCATGTCGCAATCACCCGAGCGGATGGCCCGAGCCGCCATCCCCACCGCATCCATGCCCGAACCGCACAGGCGGTTGACCGTATTGCCCGGCACACTGACCGGCAGGCCCGACAGCAAAATCGCCATGCGCCCGACATTGCGGTTGTCTTCGCCCGCCTGGTTGGCGCAGCCATAGATCAGATCATCGACCCTGCTCCAATCGACAGAGGGATTGCGCTGCATCAAAGCCGAGAGAGGCAGTGCCGCCAGATCATCGGCACGGATCGAGGACAGCGCTCCGCCATAGCGTCCGATCGGCGTGCGCACCGCATCACAAATATACGCTTCAGCCATGTCTATCCTCCCGTTCGTCATTCTATTCGTCCAGACCGTTTGGATGTCCGAACCTGCTCTGAGCGTCTGTCCGTCAGCTGACCGGTCCATCCAATCGGTTAAACCGCACCTTCCATCCTGTTTCCAACGTCTTGTGTTTAAGTGAAGCTGGAAAAGGAGGCAAACAACATCAGGTTTGTTTGACGCCGCCATCCTGTAAGCGATAAAGCGCGATCACGGCGGCCAGGCCCAATCTGCGGAAGGCATGGAACGGAAACGGCTTGATCGGCCTGAGCGGGAACGGCAATGCCGCCTCGTTGCGGTCAAGAACATAGGCGGCCAGTCTCGCGCCCATGGCGGTCTGCATCCCCACACCCCGCCCCATACAGCCGATATCGATCAGCAGGCCCGGTTCGGGTTCGTGCAGATGCGGCAGCATATCCTGTGTGATCGCCACGCGCCCGCCCCAGCGATAGGCGAAGGGCACGCCTTTGACCTGCGGGAACATTTTGCCGACCACCCGCTCGAGATGCGCCCAATCCTCATCGCCGACCGGTTCGCGGAACGGCCCACGTCCGCCCATCAACAGACGGCCCTCGTGATCCAGCCGGAAATACAGCAGCAATTTGCGGGTATCGGACGAGACATGGCCATTCGGAAAAATGGTTTTGCGGACATTGTCCGACAAGGGCTCGGTGGCGATCTGGAACGAATTCACGTCGATGATGGTCCGCTTCAAAGCGGGGATCAGGTGATCGGAATAGCCATTGGTGCAGATGACGACCTTGCGGGCCAGAACCTGATGGCCGCTCGCGGTGGTGACACAGAACCGCTCTCCTGACTTGCTCAGGGACACCACAGGTGATTGGCCATGGATGCGCGCGCCAAGCTGGAGGGCGATGCGGGCGATCTCGCGCGCATAGGACAGAGGCTGCACCGCCCCGCCGCGCGGATCCATCCAGCCACCCTGATAGGACTGGGTGCCCAGATGGTGCACCATTTCGTCACGGCTCATCAGTTGCGCGTCGACGCCATGCTTGCGCCATTGGCGCACCCGCGACTGTGCCAGTGCCAGACCTTCGGCGGAATGGGCCGCCTGGATCCAGCCGTTGCGGGCCAGCGGCACATTCATCCGGTATTTGGCGATCAGGTCGAAAGCGCAATCGGCGGTAGTCGCTGCAAATTGCAGCAAAGCGCGCCCCTTGTCTTCGCCATAGATGTCGATCATCTCGTCCGGATCATATTTGAGGCCCGGGATCACCTGCCCGCCATTGCGGCCCGACGCGCCCCAGCCGGGTTCGCGCGCCTCGAGCACGACGGGCTTGATCCCCGTTTCGGCCAGATGCAAGGCCGTCGACAATCCGGCATAGCCCCCGCCGATGATACAGACCTCCGCCTCGATGCTCTCGTCCAGAGCCGGGGTTGGCGGGGCGGCCACAGCGGTGGCGGCCCAGAGCGATGGTGCAAGCGGAAAAGGCGCGGTCATGGGGCTTCTCTCGTTTCAGGCAGCGGCACGGAGGCTCTATTCGGATTCGATCGGATGGGTGACACGGCGCAGAAAATCCTGCGTGCGCGGATGGGAGGGATGCGCCAATGTCGCACGCGCCGGCCCCTGTTCGACGATGACGCCCTGGTCCATGAAAATCACGCGGTCGGCCACTTCGCGGGCAAAAGCGATTTCATGGGTGACAATGATCATGGTCATGCCTTCTTTGGCCAGATCGCGCATCACCGCGAGCACCTCCCCGACCAGCTCGGGATCAAGCGCCGAGGTCGGCTCGTCAAACAGGATGGCCTGCGGCTCCATCGCCAGCGCCCGCGCTATGGCGACGCGTTGCTGCTGCCCGCCAGACAGCTCGCGCGGAAAAGCGTTTTCCTTGTCGGACAGCCCGACACGGGCCAGCAGTTCGCGCCCGCGCCTTTGGGCCGAGGCGACATCCTCGCCTTTGACGAAAACCGGACCCTCGGTGACATTGTCGAGCACGCTGCGATGGGGAAACAGGTTGAAACGCTGGAACACCATCGAGACATTCTGGCGGATCGCCACAATGCTTTTGGCCTTGTTGTCAACCAGCGTGCCATTCACATGGATGGTCCCGCCCTCATAGGATTCCAGCCCGTTGATGCAGCGCAGCACGGTGGATTTTCCCGAACCCGACGGGCCGATGATGCAGACAATTTCCCCCTTGGTGATCGCCATCGAAAAACCGCGCAGCACATGGTTGCTGCCGAAGCTCTTATGCACATCCTGCAGTTGGATCATCAGCGCTGTCCCGAGGAGAAACGTTTTTCAAGATAGGTCACCAGAGCCATCAAGGGCAGGCTCATGCACAGATACATCAAGGCAACCAGCGTAAAGACCGAGGTGTTCTTGAAGGTCGAGGAGGCAATCAGCTTGCCCTGCATCGCCAGCTCGGCGACCGTGATGGTGGAGGCCTGCGAGGAATCCTTGAGCATCATGATCATGATATTGCCATAGGGTGGCAGGACGATGCGGATCGCCTGCGGCAGGATCACCCGCCGCATCACCATCCACCAGCCCATGCCGATCGACTGCGCGGCCTCGATCTGGCCGTGGTCGATCGCCTCGATCCCCGCCCTGAAATTTTCCGAATGATAGGCCGAATAGGCAATGCCCAAACCGATGATGGCCGCCTGCATGGCCGTCAGCGTGATGCCGAGATCGGGCAGCACGAAATAGATGTAAAACAGCTGCACGATAATCGGTATGCCGCGGATAAAATTGACAAACAGCTTGGCCGTGCCGTTCAGAACCCACACCCCCGACACCCGCATCAAGGCCCAGACCAGACCGAGCAGCGTCGAGATGACCAGAGAGCCGATGGTCAGGCCGATGGTCAGCACAACCCCCTGAAACAGGATCGGGATGAACTCGGCGGCATCGGCAAGAAATTTCTGCATTCCATTCACCCGCTTGGCAGATCAGAGAGACACCGGCCCGCTATGAGCCGGTGTCTTTGGACGGTGTCTTGGGTCGGTGTGCTTGACCGATGTGCCTGAAAGCCCGGACCGGGCTTATTCAAGACCCCATTTGGCCAGAATTTTCTTGACCGTCCCGTCGGCCTGCATGGCGGCGAGTGCTGTATTGATCTTGCCCAGCAATTCGGTTTCGCCCTTGCGCACGCCGATGCCGATCGAACCGGCCATCGTCGCCTTGTAGCTGTTGACCACACGCGCTTCGGGGAAATTGCCCTGCTGGATATTATAGGCGGCAATCGGATAATCGGCGAAACCGGCCTGCAGGCGGCCTGCATTCACATCCCGTAAGATATCGGGGATCGTGTCGTAGATCTTGACTTCACCGAATGCTTTTTTCAGCGGCTCGACATAGGCAGTCCCGACCTGCGCGCCGACAGCATAGCCCTTCATGTCATCGAAGGAGGTATAGGCCTTGGTGTCCTTTTTAGGCACGATCAGCCCTTCGCCATAGGTGTAGATCGGATCGGAGAAGTCGATCTGTTCCTTGCGGGGAGGAGTGATGTACATGGCCGCCGAAATCAGGTCGATTTTGCTGGTGGTCAGCGCGGCAATCAGCGTCGAGAACTGCATCGGTTCGATCTGGACCTGGAAACCGGCGCGCTTGCCGGCCTCTGTCACCATATCAACCATCACGCCTTGAATGGTGTTGGATTTGGTATCGAGAAATGTAAACGGAATGCCGGTCGGCGTGGAGCCCACCTTCAATGTCTGCTGGGCCATGGCCGGTGTGGCCAGCAGCAGCCCGATGACTGCGGTTTGAATGAGACGTTTCAAGGACATTGGTACCCCCGGTTGATCATGGAATGGCAAAGTCTACGATGAGGCAACGAACTTGTGCAAGTGAATGCTGACATGGTTGTCAAACTCTCATGGCTGGACATCGGGATTGCGAAGCCGGAAGATGCACCCGGGCAGCGAAAGCATGGCAGCGAACGGACAGAAGATGAAAAAAGCGGTCTATTCCGAGGCATTAATCAGCGAGGCGATTGGCATGGCCTGGGCGGATGATGAGTCATTCGAGCAGATCAAACAGAAGCTCGACCTGTCCGAAGCGGACACCATCGATCTGATGCGCACCCATCTCAAACCGGGCAGTTTCAGAGCCTGGCGCAAGCGCGTCTCGGGCCGCAAAACCAAACATGCCAAATTGCTGCGACCCAAGGGATCATGACCCTGCTGCGGCCTTGTTGCCTCAAAACGGATGGGCGCGCCCGTCCCAACATTCGAAGCAGCCGCTGGTCTTCAGGGACAGGACAGAGAAACGCTGCAACAGGCCTTGCGCCGCCTCCTGCGGAGTGATCTGGGCATAATGCCCGCCCATATCCGTTTGCACCCAACCGGGATGGTAGATGCCGACAGGAATGCCCTCGGAGCGCAAGTCGACGGCCAGATTGCGGCCGAGATTCAGCACTGCCGCTTTAGAGGCCCGATAGATATAGCTGCCGCCCGACGCATTGGTGTCGGAGCCCATTTGCGAGGAGATGATGGCGATCTTGCCCTTGCCGGCCCTGACCTGCGGCAACAGGGACTGGATGGTCAGGAACACGCCGGTGACATTGACGGCGAAGGTTTCGGCCCAGTCTTCGGCAGGATAATCGCGCTCGAGCTGCTGGCCTTTTTCAAGATAGATCCCGGCATTGCAGACCAATAATGACAAAGGCCGATCAGCCAACCGTTCAGACAGGTGCTGGTGGGACAGGGGATCTGTCACATCCAGTCCATGCCATTCGATCGCCTTGATGTCGGGTGCAGAGGCGCCCCGATAGGTCGCCACAACCTTCCCGCCGCGTTCGGCAGCATGCGTTGCAAGCGCCCGCCCAATCCCCCGCGTTGCTCCTGTGATCAGAACCGTCATGAGCGCCCCCCATCCACCGAAAGAATTTGTCCGGAAATCCAGCCGGACTGTTCACTGGCAAAAAACAGGACCGCATGGGCGATATCCTGTGCTGTTCCCAACCGTCTGGTATGAATGCCCGCGACCAGGCGGGCCTGCCCCTCGGGACCATAGGCGTCCCACTGTTTTTCAGTCGAGGGGTTGGAGCGCACAAAACCCGGGGCGACGGCATTGCAAGTAATGCCGAGCGGCCCAAGGTCTTGCGACAGCTGTTTGGTCAGGCCGACCAGCGCGTGTTTGGCGGCCGTGTAGGCCTGGATGCCCGTCAGGCTGGGGCGCAATCCGGCCCCCGATGCGATATTGACGATGCGGCCGAACCCGTGATCCTGCATCAGGCCGGAAGCGGCTTGCGCCAACCAGAAAGCCCCATCCACATTGGCCTCGAAAATCGCATGCCATGCCGAGGGAGTGACCTCCGTTATCGGCCCGCCGACCTGCCCTCTGACACCCCCCGCCGCATTCACAAGGATATCGAGGCGGCCTGCCGTCCGGTTGACCGCATCGACGGCGCCCCGGCACTGGGCTTGATCCCCGACATTGAAATGCAGAGCATGCATGCCGTGGCGGGTGGCAAATTCGCTGACGCGGTGCTCATCGAGATCGGCCGCGAAAACCACCGCACCCGCTTGATGGAATTCAAGCGCGATCGCCTGTCCGATCCCCTGCGCACAGCCGGTGACCAGAACAACGCGCTGATCAAAGCGGCAAGGCATGGGCTGCATCCTCGCACGTCTTGATCAGCAGGGCGAAAGTCTCGTAGGACATCGGCTTGCGTCCGTCTTCCAGATCATGGATCAGTGCCACCAGATGCCGCAATGCCGGCGTTTTGATGCCGGCCTGCTGGCCAAGTTCACTGATAATGCCGATCTGAGGATCCACTTCGGTCTTGCGCTTGCGGATGGCCAGATCCCGGTAGATGCCGGAATGGGTTTTGGCGGTTTTGCTGTTGAATTCGGCCAGCCGTTCGATCGAGGCTTTGGCCGCGCTCTCGGATGCCCCGGCATAAAAACAGGCAGGGTCGAACCCGTTGAAGCCGATCGGCGTGACGCCGCGCGCTCGGGCAACCGCCATGACTTCCCGTCCCAACCGGTCAAACACGACAAAGCGGCGGGGGTCCTTGAAATTGTCGGTCATCGAATCTGCTGTAAGGGCGGTGGCAAACAGCATCGCGCCATAAGCGAGCTTGCCCCACAGATAGCCCCAGATATTGTCGGTCAGGACAGCGTCGGGCTCGAACAGTTTGAGCCTATCAAACATAGCCCGGGTGCGCGGTTTGATGGTCCCGTCAATTTCGCCCACCACCACCGCACCGCGATTGCCGAACATGACCTCGCCGGGAGCCTGCCAATCGGCACCGAAATTGACAAAGCAGCCCATGGTTCGGCCAGGGCCCAGCACGCGGTCAATCAGGATTTCATTCAACCCGTTCTGGGCGGAGAGCACATAGCCATCCGCGGAGAGATGCTTCACCAGATGACCCAGTGCAGCTTCAGTCGCCTGGGCTTTGACAGCCAGCACGACGATATCGAATTGTCCCTTGATGGTCTCAGGTGTGAATGTCGGAATGACCTGACGGAAATGCTCGACCGGACCGGTAATCTGCAGACCCGTTGTGGCACAGGCCTCGGCATGGGCCTGGTCAAGATCGACCATGGTGACAGGCAGGCCGGCGCGCGCCCAATAGGCGCCAAGCGTGCCGCCGATGGCGCCTGCGCCCCAGACCAGAATGGAAGGATGGGACATCAGGCGTCTCCTAATTCATACAGATCATGATGGGTGGCCACGGCCATGCGGCCATCCGTATCGATCCAGCCGCGATACATGCCCAGCGTGTTATACGGAGCATGCGGATTGCCCTCGGCACCCAGAACAATCATGCCCGCCCCGATCCCGTGACTGGCCAGGGTTTCATGGACAAGGATATCGGAGGCCTGTTGCAGGCTTTGCTGCCCGTAGATCATGCGGGCCGCCACATCATAGGCGGCAACACGCCGGATAAAGACCTCGCCCTGTCCGGTGCAGGACACAGCGCAGACCCCGTCCCTCGCATAGGTGCCGGCCCCGATGATCGGACTGTCGCCGACCCGACCTTGCGGCTTGTTGTTGAAACCTCCGGTTGAGGTGCCGGCAGCCAGATGCCCCTGGCTGTCGCGGGCCACAGCACCAACCGTGCCATGCTTTTCTGCCTCGGAGGCTTTGGCAATCGTGCCTGTCAAGGCACGCTGCTTGAGGCTTTTGACCGCATCGATGCGGCGTTGGGTGGTGAAGTAATCCGGCTGGACCATGGCCAATCCGGCCTGCTCGGCGAAGTGGTCAGCCGCAGCACCTGTCAGCAACACGGCCTTGCCGCCCTCCAGCACGGCACGCGCCGCCTGAATGGGATTGCGGACCCGCTTGACGGAGGTCACGGCCCCGGCATTGAGCGTGGCACCATCCATGATAGAGGCGTCAAGCTCGTGATCGAAATTCTCTGTCAGGGCTGCGCCATAGCCCGCATTGAAATGCGGGCTGTCCTCGAGCACCATGATGGTCGCCTGCACGGCATCGATTGCGCGTCCATCCGCCTTGAGAACCGCCCAGCCCGCACGCAGGGCCTGTGCGATGTGGTCGCGGCTTTCGGCCCAATCGGCCTCCGACATCAGGCTGCGGTCGAGTGTACCGCAGCCCCCGTGCAAGCCCAAAGCAAGACCGGCCATGATCAGCGGGCCGGCTTGATGTTCATCGCCAGCGTATCCTCATCGACACGTGCTTTGATGGTGACCTTGTCCTTCTGCATGGCCCAGGCCGAACCGACAGCGACAATCGGCAGTCGCTGCATGTCTTTCTCAACGATGGCGTTGACATCCTCGAGCTGCTTGCGGCGCTTGTCGTCATTCATTTCGATGGCGGCTTGCTGCAGCAATTTGTCAGCTTCTTCGTTCTTGTAATTCAGCACATTGAATGCGCCCATTTTCTTGTCCTTGTCGTTGGAGTGGACCAACGAGGACAGGGTATAATGGGCTTCCCCCGTCAGAGTGCCCCAGCCTGACATCGAGATCGAATATTCGCCGCGGGTCCGGGCAGGAAAGAACACGGCAGCCGGTTGGGCATTGGCCTGCGCATCGATGCCGATGGCAGCCAGCATTTGGGCAATCGAGGTGCCGACCTGACGGTCACCGGGCAAGCGGTCCTGCGTAAATGTAAACTGCAATTTGAAGCCGTTGGGATAACCGGCATCGGCCAGCAGTTTCTTGGCGGCCGCGACATCATAACGGCGCGGAGGCAGGCTCTTGTTAAAACCGAAGATCGACGGGGTCACAAGCTGGTTGACCGGTTGCCCAAGGCCTTCCATGGCGATTTCGGCCAGGGCCTTGCGGTCGATCGCCATGTCGATCGCCTGACGGACACGCAGATCGAGGAAGGGGTTCTTTTCGAGTGCCGAACCATCTTTGGCGGTCACATTCAACGCCTTGTCGCGCATGTCGATTTCGACGTTGAACACATAAACCGTATCGATGGTTTTTACCGTCAGCTTGGAATCTGTTTTGAGACTGGCGACATCGGTGGCCGGCACGCGGGTGATCAGATCGAGCTGGCCTGCTTTGAGCTGGGCCACGCGGGCGGCGTCGTTCGGGATCTCTTTGCGCACATGGCGGGCCCATGGCTCTTTCTGGCCCCAATAGCCATCGAAACGATCCATCACCAGATCGCCTTTGGGCTGCCATGACACGAATTTATAGGGCCCTGTGCCAATCGCGGCCTTGCCGGAATTGAAGGCCTCGTTGGCGGTTTCCTTGGTCAGACCCGCGGCGGCTTTGGAGGACACAATGAACAGGCGGATAAAATCATTGGGCAGGATCGGCGAAGGACCATCGGTAACAACATGGATGGTGTGGGCATCGATGATCTTGGTTTCCTTGACGCGGCGGACATAGATGGTTGTGGGATTGGGGCCGGAGACAACCGGGATACGCTCGATGGAGAACTTCACATCCTCGGCCGTGAAATCCGAACCGTCATGGAATTTGACCCCTTTGCGGAGTTTGAATTCCCATGTGGTGTCATTGACGGCTTTCCAGCTTTCGGCCAGACGCGGTTCGACTTCCAGCCCGTCGCCGGACCAAACCAGCGTGTCGAAGATATGTTTGAGGGATTCCGCATGGGTGCCGGTTGCCGTGAAATGCGGGTCGATGGAATCGGGACCACCGCGCACACCGATTGTCAGCGTCTGGGCCGAAGCGGATTGAGACAGCAATGTTGCGGGCGTAACCGTGATGGCAGCCAGTGCCAGTCCGATGGCAAAGCGATGCGATAACAAACTCATGTAAACCCCCTCGTATCACAGCAGTCTGATCCGCCACGGACCAGAGCAGGTTTTGTATTCAAATCCTTAAATTCAGGGTAGTCAATTCCTTGTGGAACTAATTTTTCGCTTTATAGTAGGCCGCATGATCATGGAATGGCCTGATTAAAAGAGCGCCTTATGACTGATAATTATCCGGTAGAACACGCGGTCGCCGCGTCGATGGCAGATGGATCGGCAAATACCGGTATCATCCCATTTGGAACAGGTTCGGAATTACTGTCGCGGGACAGGCTCGATGCCTTCACCCATACACGCCTCTGGAAAAACCCGTGCGGCTTTGCGGCCCGCTTCAACTATCTCGCCTTGCGTTACAACCAGCCGCTCTACAGTTGGGTCGAACAGGAATTCGGTCTGTCGCGGGTCGAATTTGTCGTCATCTACTCGCTGGCACTGATGGATGGCGTCACGGCCAGCGAAATCGCCTCCTCGACCGCTTTTCCGAAAAACACCCTGAGCCGCGCCGTGAACCGGCTGGCAAAGCTCGGCTATATTGGCCGCTCCACCCAAGCCATGGACCGGCGGATGCAATATCTGTCGCTGACACCGTTCGGCCAGGCCATCTATGATGCGGCTTTGCCGCGCTTCGTGGCGTTCGAGCAGGAAATGCTCGCGCCCTTGTCGCTGGTCGAACAGGAGACGCTGAATGCGCTGATGGCGAAGGTCATGCTCGCCATGTTTGCCGAAGACACAAAAGACGACAGCGAAGGCGATCACGAACGCCATCCCGCCCTTGTAAAACACGGAGCCTGAAATGCGTATTTCGGACATGAACTGGATGCAGGTGGCCGAGCATGTCACCCGTGACGATCGCGCTGTTTTGCCGATCGGCTCGACCGAGCAGCATGCCTATCTCAGCCTGTGCGTCGATGCCATCCTCTCGGAACGCGTGGCCGTCGAGGCGTGCGAGGGACAATCGATCCCGGTGTTTCCGGTGATCAATTACGGGCTGACACCCAACTTTGTTGAATATCCGGGCTCGATCACCCTGAAATTGTCGACCCTGTGCGCTGTCATCACCGATGTACTGGATGGGATGGTGCGCTCCGGCTTCAAGAAGATCACCATTGTCAACGGCCATGGCGGCAATTCTCCGGCCCATGGCGCGGTGCTGGAATGGCTCGACCGCCATCACGGCGTGCAGGTCAAATGGCATAACTGGTGGAGCGCGCCGCAGACCATGGCGCATGTGCAGACAATTGATCCGGTCGCCTCGCACGCCTCGTGGATGGAAAACTTTCCCTGGACGCGTTTGCCCGGCATCACCATGCCCGACCACCAAAAGCCGATGATGCCGATTGCCCGTTTCCAGCAACTCGATCCGCTTGCCAAAAAGAAATTGCTCGGAGACGGCAATTACGGCGGCTACTACCAGCGCTCCGACGAGGAGATGCTGGCGATCTGGGAGACGGCAGTCGCAGAAACACGCCACGTGATTATGCAGGATTGGGCCTGACCGGCGCGAGAGAGGAACAGCTGGCATGCTCGGTTTCGTTATCCAACGCATCATCCAGGCTGTTGTGGTCATGCTGGTCATTTCGGTGCTGGTGTTTGTCGGTGTCTATGCGGTCGGCAACCCGATCGATGTGCTGATCTCGCCCGACGCAACCCAGTTGATCCGCGAACAGACCATCAGGGCTTACGGGCTAGACCAGCCTTTGTGGAAACAATATCTCGATTTTCTTATCCGCCTGCTGCACGGCGATTTCGGGCGGTCCTTTGTCTATAACATGCCGGTGCTCGAGCTGATTTTTTCCAGATTGCCCGCCACAATCGAATTGACGCTGACGGCCGTTCTGGGTGCAACAATTCTGGGTGTTCCGCTCGGCATCTATGCCGGTTACAGGCCCGATCGCCTGTTGGCGAAACTGATCATGGGCCTGTCCATTTTCGGTTTCTCGGTGCCGACATTCTGGATCGGTCTGGTGCTGATTTTCACCTTCGCGGTCACCCTTGGCTGGTTCCCTGCGGGCAACAGAGGGCCGACCGCCTCCCTGTGGGGTATCGAGTGGAGCTTCCTGACCGGCGAGGGACTGGCCTATCTGTTCCTGCCCGCACTGAACCTGTCGCTGTTCAAATTTGCCATGATGGTCCGCCTTGCGCGGGCAGGCACGCGTGAGACCATGCTGACGGACACCGTCAAATTTGCCCGCGCCTCGGGAGAAAGCGAATTCACGATCCTGACCCGCCATGTCCTGAGGCTGATCTCGATCCCGATTGTCACGGTGTTCGGCCTGGAACTGGGATCGACACTGGCCTTTGCGGTGGTCACCGAAACCATCTTTTCATGGCCGGGGGTCGGCAAGCTGATCATCGATTCCATTGCAACACTCGACCGGCCGGTCATGGTCGCCTATCTGATGCTGGTGGCGTTTTTGTTCATCATGATCAATCTCACCGTCGACATTGTTTATGTGTTTCTGGATCCGCGATTGCGGCACCGCAGGAGCTAGCCATGTCAGATCCGCGCCAAGCCGATACGCCCCTCCGCCTCTTCTGGAATGAATTCAAAAGCAGCCATCTTGCTCTGGGTGCCCTGATTGCCGTGATTCTTATCATCACGCTGGCCGTGCTGGCACCGTGGATCACCCCGCAAGACCCCTATGAATTGTCAAAGCTGGTGCTGATGGATGCACGCCGACCGCCCGGTTTTGTCGGTTCAGGCGGATTTGTCCACTGGCTCGGCACCGATGCCCAGGGCCGCGATATTCTCTCGGCCATTCTCTACGGCTTGCGGGTCTCGATCCAGATCAGCCTGACGGCCGGTTTCATTGCCTTTTCGCTCGGCGCGACGCTGGGGGCGGTGGCGGCCTATTTTGGCGGCCGCATCGAAACCCTCATCATGCGGATCATCGATCTGCAGCTCTCCTTCCCCGCCATCCTGCTGGCCCTGGTGCTGGCAGCCTTGCTGGGTCAGGGCAAATGGCCGCTGATTACCGCTCTGGTGACCGCGCAATATGCCTATTTCGCCCGCACGACCCATGGGGCAGCCGCCACCGAACGCTCGAAAGACTATATCGAGGCGGCCCTGTCGACACCGCTGTCTGCGGCCAGAGTGGTCTTCCGCCACATCCTGCCTAACTGCCTGCCGCCATTGATCGTGGTGGCCACAGTGCAGATTGCCAATGCCATCGCATTGGAGGCAACCCTGTCCTTTCTCGGGCTGGGCTTGCCCGTGACCGAACCGTCTCTGGGCATGCTGATTGCCAACGGCTTCCAATATATGCTGTCCGGCCGCTACTGGATTTCGATCTATCCGGGGATTGCCTTGATCGTGCTGATCGTGGCGATCAATCTTGTCGGCGATCAGGTGCGCGACCAGCTGAATCCGAGGTTGAAACGATGAGCAGGATTCTCCTCGAAGTCGAAGGCCTGTCGACCCATTTCATGACCCGCAACGGCGTCTTGAAGGCGGTCAACGATGTCTCCTTCACCCTGCATGAAGGCGAGATTATCGGCCTTGTCGGAGAATCCGGCTCGGGCAAAAGCGTCACAGGCTTTTCCATCCTTGGGCTGGTCGATCCGCCGGGAAAAATTGTTTCAGGGTCTGTCCGCCTGCAGGGACGCGACCTGATCGGCATGTCGGAGCCGGAGCTGCGAACGGTGCGCGGACGCGAGATCTCGATGGTGTTCCAGGATCCCTCCACGACCCTCAATCCCGTGCTGTCCATCGGCACACAAATGCGTCTGGCTCTTGCCGCGCATGAAAAAGTGTCGCGCGAGGCGGCCGATGCACGTTGCATCGATGTGCTGAACAAGGTCGGCATCCCCGATGCGGCCCGCCGGCTCGATTCTTTTCCGCACCAGTTTTCCGGTGGTATGCGACAGCGCGTCGCCATTGCCATTGCTTTGCTCAATCGTCCCAAATTGATCATCTGCGACGAGCCAACAACGGCGCTGGATGTGTCCATCCAGGCGCAAATCCTGTTGCAGATGAAAACTCTGGCTCAGGATTTCGGCACGGCGATGATCTGGATTTCGCACGACCTCTCGACCGTCTCCTCGGTCGCCTCCCAGTTGCTGGTGATGTATGCGGGGCGCATGATCGAAAGCGGTCCGGTCCGCGATCTGTTGCGGGTGCCCAACCATCCCTACACCCAGGGGCTGCTCAATTCGCTGCCCGAACATGCCCGACCCGGCCAACCGCTGGTACAAATTCCGGGGCAGATGCCCTCGCTGATCGGACTTGGCGCCGAATGTGCTTTTTTATCCCGTTGCACGCGCTCCGATAGTCTTTGCCAAGCCTCACCCGCCCTGAAATCTTCGGGAGAACGGCGGGTCAGGTGCCACCACCCTGTTGCAGGAGATTGGTCGTGATGCCGGCAAGTCCAGATACCGTGGGTCCGGGCCCTGTTTTGCTGCGTGTCAGCCAGGCATCCAAACAGTTTGCGCCATCCCTGAGCTTCGGCGATCATATTGCGTCATGGCTGGGCCAGGAAGTCGACCGGCGCATCGTCCATGCGGTCGATCACGTATCACTGGAGCTCCATCGCGGCGAGGTGCTGGGGCTTGTCGGGGAATCCGGCTGCGGCAAATCCACGCTTGGACGCATGATGGCCGGCATCTATCCGCCGAGCCGGGGACGTGTCGAGCTTGATGGCGTCCCGGTGATGGGGGCGGGCAACAAGTCGCTCAAAACCACCACCCGGATCCAGATGGTGTTTCAGGATCCCTTCGCCTCGCTTGATCCGCGTGTCCGTATCGGTGAAACCATCGGCGAAGGGCCCTTGTTCCATGGCCTTGTCGACCAGGCCAATCTCAAATCCTATGTCAGGCAATGGCTTGAAACCGTCGGCTTGCCGGCAGAAGCCGCCGACCGGTTTCCGCACCAATTTTCCGGTGGCCAGCGCCAGCGCGTGGCCATTGCGCGCGCCCTCGCCATGCAGCCCGATGTGCTGATTTGTGACGAGCCTGTCGCCTCGCTCGATGTGTCGATCCAGGCGCAGATCATCAATCTGTTTCTCAAACTGAAACATGAATTGAAGCTGACCATGCTGTTTATCAGCCATGACCTCGGCGTGGTCCGCCATATCACCGACAATATCGCCGTGATGTATCTCGGTCGCATTGTCGAACACGGGCCGACCATGCAGGTCTATGAGACACCCCGGCACCCCTATACCCGCGCCTTGCTGGACTCGATCCCCCGTCTGGTGACGGACGGCGATGAACTGGTGGTCTTCAAGGCCATTGACGGCGAATTGCCCTCCCCTTTGGCCCCGCCACCGGGATGCCATTTCCATTTGCGCTGCCCGTTTGTGCAGGACATTTGCAAAACCCGCATTCCGGATTTCAAGGCCTCCCCGTCATCTCTCACGCAGTATCGTCAGGTCTCCTGCCATTTTCCGATCGGTTGAGGAACTCTGGTTTCAAAGGCAGTAATTTGAGGATGCAATTGCGGCCTATCATTAACCCTGCTTTGAAGCGGGCGTATGATCCCGCATCTGATTGTAAAACCGCGCAATGACTTCAAACGCCCGTTTTTGGGTTGTCTTGTCCTCGGCGATCAGGCCTTTGCGGTTGATGCCGTTCTGGATCGAGGTTTGGCGGCGCGGGGAGCGAAAGTCATAGAGAAGCCATGGGAAAAATCCGCAGATCCAGTCAACCTTGCGGACGGCTTCGATCTGGTTCTCGAACACCCAGGCCTGACGCTCTTCCGTAAACAATTCACTCTCCGGCCCGTGATGACCGGCCAGTGCATCCGCACCGACTTCGCTGATCAGGACGGGGCGGTCGGGTTTTGAATTGGCCAGCAATTGGCGCAAGCCCTCGAAGCCTTCTTCGTACCAGCCGAAATATTCATTCAGGCCGATGATGTCGAGATGGCCAGCCAGGCGGTCCTCGATCCGGAACTGCTCGCGGTTGATCAGGCAGGCGGCACCGACGAGACGGGTCGGATCAAAGGCCCTGGCATGATCGGCCAACCGCCTCATGAAGGAATAGCGTGCATCGGTGTCGGCATTTTCATTACCGACACCCCAGATGATGACGCTGGCGCGGTTGCGGTCCCGCGTCATCATTTCTTCCAGCTGGTTGTGGGCATCCAGATAGGTGGCTTCATTGTCGAACTGGATGGCCCAATAAACCGGCACTTCTTCCCATAGCATCAGCCCCATTTCATCGGCCAGCCTTGCGGCATGTTCATGATGGGGGTAATGGGCCAGACGCAGGGCATTGCACCCCAATCGCTTGGCATCCTGATAGCGGCGCCGGACATCCTCGATGGTCGAGACCTTGCCGAGCTGGACATCATCCTCATGCACGCAGACCCCGCGCAGATAGAGGGGCTTGCCATTGAGCAGTAACGTTGTGTCGTCGCGGCGGATCTCGCGAAAGCCGATGCGGTCGCTCACCGTGTCCGCGCCAAAGGCGATGCGGCATTCGTAGAGAAAGGGATCTTCAGGGGACCAGAGATGCAAGGGGGCAGAAAAACGCACGGCTCCCTGCCCCTGCGTCACAGCGATCTCTTGGGTCAGGGAGAGTTCGGGGATGCTCAGGACCGCTGTGCCGTCGACAGGGTCGGACAGGGTCACGGTGCAATCGACTGTCGAAAAGGTGCCATCGGGAGCCAGCGAGAGACTGAAATCCCTGATGAAGATGCGCGGCAGAACGACGAGTTCGATATCGCGATAGATGCCGCCATCGTTGAACCAGTCGAAATGGTGCATCGGCACCCGCTCGGGCCGGCGGCGGTTGTCGACATTCAGATGCAGGCGGTTGTCGCCTTCTTGAAGTTGTTGTGTCAGTTCGACAAAGAACGGCGTCGACCCGCCCTGATGGCTGGCCAAAAACTGGCCGTTGAGAAAAACCCTTGCTTCGTAATTGGCGGCTCCGATGCGCAGGAAGATGCGTTGGTCGGGGGTGTTGCCGCTGTGGTGGATCGTTCGGGAATACCAACCTCCCCCCTCGAAATAGGTCCATTCCGGCTTGGCCAGCGACCAGACCGAGGGGACCGACAATGTCTGTGCGTCGCTTTCATCATAATCACGCGGAACCCGCCATTCGCTTACGGGCACAGGTGGCTGGGCAAACCATTTTTGCCGCAGGCCTTCATCGAACAGATCCAGCGTGAACCGCCATTCGCCATT
>CANFLM010000039.1 GCA_947447895.1 Hyphomicrobiales bacterium | reverse complement strand
CGGCCATATCCTTTGACTTCAGTGACTGTAAGGCCGTGCACGCCGATTGTGGTCAGCGCATCGCGGACCTCCTCGAGCTTGAACGGCTTGATGATCGCCATAACGATTTTCATGGAGCCTGTTCCTCGGTTTATTCTCAACGGAAGCGACGTGCTTCTGTTGTTCCGAGTCTTGTCTAATCAAGGGTCATGCCAAGCCAAAAAACCCAATAAAATCAATAACAAAACCAGTGCAGTCGTTTCGGGCTGATCAAAACCGCGCCAGTGTGATTAAAAATGATGCAACTCGTGCAGTGAATCTGTCATGTGTTCCGGGCTGCTCATTCCGCACGCTCGCGGATGAGTCCTTCTTGGGCAACGGAAGCGACCAGACGGCCATCCTGCGTAAAAATAGAGCCGCGGGCAAAGCCGCGATGGCCACCGGTAAAGGGTGTATCCTGCGAATAGAGCAGCCATTCATCGGCCCGGAACGGTTCGTGCAGCCATAGGGCATGATCGAGGCTAGCGGCCTGAATGGTTTTTTCGAACACGGTGCGCCCATGCGGCACCAGAGTCGTGTCGAGCAGGGTCATGTCCGAGGCATAGGCCAGCACGCATTGATGGATGGCGGGGTCGTCCGGCAGCGGTGCTGTCGCTCTGATCCAGACATTGAAGCGCGGCTCCATCGGTTTGCGTGACATATAGCGTTCGAATTCGACCGGACGCAGTTCGATGGGCCTTTCGCGTTCGAAATATTGCCGCACCGGATCGGGCATGCGCGGCAGCACGCGGTCCTTGATGTCCTGTTCGTTCGGCAACTGGTCGGGATGCGGCACATCGGGCATGGCGATGCGGTGCGACAGGCCGGTCTCGGCCACCTGAAAAGAGGCCAGAAGCATGAAAATGACACGCCCATGCTGGATGGCCTTGACGCTGCGTGTGGTAAAACTGCGTCCGTCCCTGATGCGCTCGACCTCGTAGATGATCGGGATTTTGGGATCTCCCGGCAGCACGAAATAACCGTGCAAAGAATGGGGTGCCCGGCCTTCAACGGTGCGGCAGGCCGCCACCAGCGCCTGTCCGATCACCTGCCCGCCAAACACCCGTTGCCAGCCGACCTGCGGGCTCAGGCCCCGATAGAGATTGGTTTCGAGCTGTTCGAGATCGAGAATGGTCAGCAGTTCATCAACGGCTTTGGTCATCATTTCCCCGGGAGTTGATGCCCGAAAGACGAGCGGGCTTCGGCAGATTCGGTGAATTCTAGCAATCCCGCAGGAATTTGTCTTTGCCCACTTCTCTTTTGGTATTCCGAAGCAAGCAATGGTAAAGGGGTAAGATCTGATTGAACCGAGCTTCTCGAAACCCTCTGGATCGGAAATCCTGCCTTGGCCCATTCTCCAGCACTGCAAAACACGCGGTTTGACGCCGTCATCGTCGGTGCGGGTCTGGCGGGTCTGACCATGGCCGTGGCTCTCAAGCAGGCCCATGCCGGACATTTGAAGATCGCGCTGGTCGATGCGCGGCTAGGACAGGCTTTCAAGCCCAGCGGACGCGCCTATGCGCTGGCGGCAGGCGTGTGCCAGATGCTCGATGCGCTCGCTATCTGGCCCGATCTGGCCGGACACGTGCAGCCGATCACTAAAATGGTAATCACCGACAGCCGGTTGAACGAGCCGGTGCGGCCGATTTTTCTGACTTTTGATAAACCCGAAGCCACGCAAGGCGTGACAGAGGGCTCCTATGCCACGATGGTCGAACAGGACGCGCTGTGGCAGGCCCTGGAGCGCAAGGCGCGGGCTACCGGCGTCACGATGCTGCCGGCTGGCGTGGTCGATCACCAAGCCCAACCCCATCAGGTGGTGGTGACCCTGGATGACGGCACGGTTTTGCAGGCCAAGTTGCTGGTTGCCTGCGATGGCGCAGACTCGCCGATCCGCAAACGGGCCGGCATTGCGATGATCGGCCGCACCTATGACCAGTCCGGCATTGTCATGACCTTGCAGCACGAGCGTCCGCATGACGGCGTGGCCGAGGAGCATTTTCTGCCATCCGGCCCCTTTGCAACGTTGCCGCTGACCGGCCATCGCTGTTCGATTGTCTGGACCGAGCGGACCGGGCGCGTCAAAACCTATCTGTCGATGTCGAACGGGGAATTGATCGAGGAGATCGAACAGCGTTTCGGTCTCAAACGCGGGCAGTTGACCCTGCTGGATCGCCCGAAGGCTTTTCCGCTGCGGATCGGCATGGCCCGCCGTTTCATCGGGCCGCGACTGGCTCTGGTCGGTGATGCGGCGCATCAGGTGCATCCGATTGCCGGACAGGGGCTGAATCTGGGCCTGCGCGATGTCGCTGCTTTGTCGGAACTGGTCAGCGATGCGGTCGGCCTCGGGCTGGATTGCGGTTCCGCGACCGTGCTGGAGGATTACGAACAGGCACGCCGCTTCGATACGGTGTTGATGGCCGGACTGACCGATGCGCTCAACCGCCTGTTCTCCAACGATATCACGCCCCTGCGCTTGCTGCGCAGTCTGGGTCTGGGTCTGGTGGACCGGATGCCCCGTCTCAAGAACCGGCTGATCCGCGAAGCCTCGGCGGTCAATCCGCAAATGCCCAAATTGCTGCGTGGCGAACCGCTCGACAGCAAGGCCTAAGCCTGAAGGGCTATCGCCAGTTTTTTCAGCAATTTGTCCTCGAGCCCCAACTGGTGCAGGTGGTCATGGGTGGCAATCACATAATCGGGATTTGCCCCTGATTGCCCGACGCCGGAGCGGATCAGTTCCAGCAGGCGCGGCTCCGATAGTTTGCCTGCATATTGTTGATGGGTCCGGTCGATCGTAAAGGCCACGGCCCGCACTTTGCGGCCGTCTTTCAACCGGACCGGATGGCTGCTTTCCACATAAACCATGGTCGCCTGCTCGCGCGCCCGCAAATAGTCCATCACCTTGTCATGATCGCGTCCGGCCACGCGGAAGGCCATGCCGTGGCATGATCCGCCATAATCCAGCCCCAGCACCAGTCCTGGCCGTTCGGGGGTGCCGCGGTGGACATGCGAATAGACACAGAGCGAGCGGTGGTAGCCATAAAGGGTGGCCACCTGCTGTTCGATGAAATCGAAGCCCGGCCGCCACATCAGCGAGCCATAGCCGAAAATCCATAAATCCTGATCATGCTCTTGCATTATTTGTCCGTGATTGGCTGCAAATCAGTGTCCGGAACTGTTATAGAAAGCTTCTTGCCAACAGACAAAGGAAACTCAGCAGATGTCAGACTCTATGCCAAATGGTCCTGCTTTGGCGCCTTCGTCGGCACAAAAGAGTTTCCACATCCGGCTGGTCGTGATGCCCTTGGCTTTGGTCGCTTTACTGGCGGCGGGCTGGTCGGCTTTCTGGTTCCAGCAAATCAACAAATTCGAGGCCAGACTCGATCAGTTGATCGAGCGCGAGGCCTCGCTGGGCAAGCTTTGGACCTGTGCGGACCGCAAGATCGGCGGCTTTCCCTTTCGCGTGGAACTGGTCTGCGGTGCGACCTCGCTCGCCCTCAAAGACCTGAAACTGACGGCGAAACTTGGCGCGGTGCGCGCGGTTGCCCAGGCCTATGATCCCGCTTTGATGATCATCGAAGCGGATGGTCCGATGCTGATCAGCAATGAAGCCAGCGAGACCTGGGCCGTCAAATGGGAGCTGGCCCGCAGTTCGGTCCGGCTTGACCTGGCCAATCTCAAGGACTTGCCCGAGCGTTCCGCGCTCGAGGTGAAGTCCATTTCGATCTTTGCGCCCAATAATCCGCGGGTCTCGACCACGATTGAGGCGATCGATGTGCAGGCGCGCCGCAATCCTGAAAAATTTGCGACCGAGCGGGCTTTCGATTTGGCATTTACGGTCACCAATCTGGTCGATTTCCTGCTTGCTGAAATCTCCAGAACCAATGATCCCCTGTCCTTGTCCATAGATATGATGCTCACCCGCAATCCCGAACCGTCCAAAAAGCCTTTGCCCGAGCAATTGGAATTGTGGCGCAGTCAGGGTGGGTTGGCGACATTGCGCCAGCTGCAGGTGACCCGCGGCCCGTTCAATCTGGCGATGAGCGGTGAAATGGGTCTTGATGCCCAGCATCGTCCGGATTTCCGCTTCGATACCAAGGTCAAAGGGCTGGATGAATTGCTCAGGGCCAGCGGGCAGAAGGCGGATATTCTGAATCTGCTCGGCGGCAAGCGGGCGGCATCGGGCGAAATGAACTTCAACCTGCGGACCCTGTCGGGTCAGGCCTTTATCGGCCCGCTGCCATTGGGCAAAATGCCACCGCTTTACTGATCCTGCTCGGGGGCGCGGCGGCCGAAATCCGGTGCCGCTGTTTCCTGACCCAGATCGATAATGCCGCGGCGGATGGCCCGGGTGCGGGTGAAGGTGTCGAACAGGGTGTCCCCGTCGCCCCAGCGGATGGCCCGTTGCAACAGGGCCAGATCCTCGGTGAAGCGTCCGAGCATTTCCAGCACCGCCTCGCGATTGTTCAAAAACACATCGCGCCACATGGTCGGATCGGAAGCGGCAATGCGGGTAAAGTCACGGAAGCCGCCCGCCGAGAACTTGATTACTTCCGATTGGGTGACTGTTTCCAGATCGGCAGCAGTGCCGACAATATTATAGGCGATCAGATGCGGCAGATGGCTGGTCACAGCCAGCACCAGATCATGGTGCTGCGGTGACATCAGCTCGACATTGGCCCCCAGAGCCTCCCAAAAGAGGCTGAGCCGGTTGACCGCTTCGCCGTCGGCATCATCGGGAGGGGTCAGAATACACCAGCGGTTCTTGAACAGGCTGGAAAATCCGGCATCCGGCCCCGAATATTCCGTTCCGGCGACCGGATGGGCGGGGATAAAATGCACATGCTCGGGCAGATGCGGCGAAACCGCCTGCACCACGGCCGCCTTGACCGAACCGACATCCGACAGGATCGCGCCCCGGGCAAGATGGGGCCCGATGATTTCCGCCACCATGCTGCAGGCCCCGACCGGCACGCACAGGATCACCAGATCGGCCCGGGCAATGCCGGCTACCGCATCGGTTGTGGCCAGATCGGCCAGACTCAGCGCCTTGACCCGTTCGATCACGACAGGATCACGGTCAATCGCGGTGATGGTTGCCGCAATATTCTTGCGGCGGATACCGCGCGCCAGCGAGGAGCCGATCAGGCCGAGGCCGACCAGCGCGACATGATGGAACAGAGGGGTCGCCAGCGGCGTTCCGAGCTGATCAGGCACGAGACATGAATTCCTTGATGGAGGCAATAAAATGCAGATTGGCTTCTTCGGTGCCGATGGTCAGGCGCAGGCAGTCGCCCAGCCCGTAGGCACCGACGGCGCGCAAGATCAAGCCGCGCTCCGACAGGAACGCATCGGCTTCCGCAGCTGTATGGCCTTTGGTTTTGGGGAAGTGGATCAGCAGGAAATTGCCGACGCTGGGGGTCACTGTCAGGCCGAGAGCCTCGATTTCCCCGGTCAGCACAGGCAACCAGTGATCGTTGTGGTCCATTGCTTTGGCCAGATGCGCATCGTCATGCAAGGCGGCAATCCCGGCAGCCAGCGCTGCGCCATTCACGTTGAACGGACCCCTGATCCGGTTCAGCGCATCGGCGACTGCAGCAGGCGCATAGCACCAGCCCAGACGCAGTAAGGCCAGACCATAGATTTTGGAGAAAGTGCGGGTCATTACGACATTCTCGCTGGTCGAGACCAGTTCGATGCCGGCTGCGTAATCATTGCGCCGGACATATTCGGCATAGGCGGCATCCAGTACCAGCAGCACATGTTTGGGCAGGCCCGCATGCAGACGCTTTACTTCGTCGAAGGACAGATAGGTGCCGGTCGGGTTGTTGGGATTGGCCAGAAACACAATTTTCGTCTTGGCCGTCACCTTGGCCAGAATGGCATCGACATTGGCAGTGAAATCGGTTTCGGCTGCCACCACAGGCACGCCACCGGCAGCCAGCAGGGCGATTTTATAGACCAGAAAACCATGGGTGGTGAAAATGCCCTCGTCACCGGGGCCGACATAGGCCGAGGTCAACAGCGACAGGATTTCATCCGAACCGGACCCGCAAATGATCCGGCTCGGATCAAGCCCGTATTTCTGGGCAATGGTATCGCGCAAGGCCGTCGAGCCACCATCGGGATAGAGTTCGAGATGGTCGGCCGCGTTTTTATAGGCGGCAATGGCTTGCGGCGAGGCACCCAGCGGGGTCTCGTTGGAGGAGAGCTTGTAGAGTTTGCCCGCCGTTTTCGAGCCACTTTTTCCCGGAACATAGGGATCGATGCTCATCACACCGGCGCGGGGTTGGGGACGGTCAGGCAAAGCACTCATCGGGTGATTCCGTATGGTTGGGATCGAGACAATCTGGCTGTTCAGTCTTGTGGCAGTTTGAAGCGGGCGGCGTGGCTGCCGATTTCGGTCCAGTCGAACCGCCCGACACCCAGACCCGCCATAGCACCCGTCAGCGTTTCGGTCGAGACCGAACCCGGGGCGGCAACCAGCAAAGTCAGGCCGTTTTCGTCACCGGCCGAGGCTTCGATATGGGCATCATACTGCTCGAGAGCCTTGCCCAAACCCTCGCGCCAGCGCTCGATGCCGAGGGCATAGAGCACGACTTCGCGCACGGTGGCATCGGCAATCGGTTTGGAGACAACATAGATCGGCGTGCCGGCGGGATGGTCTGGCCGCTCGACAAACGGCAGACGGGCGATGATTTTGGGACTGTTGGGGCCTGAAAGCGGAATCCACCACGAGCCACCCGAGCGGCCCGGATCCGCCGGAAAGATACCCAGATCACCCGCAGACGCCGCTACCGCATCGATCACTTCCTGCGCATTGCGATGGGTGTGGTAGGGCACCGTAAATCCGAAATGGAAGCGGGCGGTGTCGCGCATCCGCTCGTCGCCGATCGAGCAATCGGCGTGCACCGTGTAAGGAGCCTGCACATAGGTGAAGGTCGAGACAATCACCCGCCAGATGCTTTCGACCGTATCGAACGGCAGTAGGCCGTGATGGCGTTCGGCCAGACGGCGCATCTGGTCGGCTTCGCGGCCCGGGCGGAAGGCAGAGCCGGAGGCCTGGGTCTTTTTGACGCCGATCAGCGTTTCGATGATCTCGCTGCGCTCCATCAGCAGACGGTGCATGGTTTCATCGATGCGGTCGATCTCGCGCCGCAAATCAGCCAGTGTCGGCTGGGCGGTCGCAGGCGGCGTGTCTGGGCTATGATCTGGCATGGTCAAAAATCATCGATTGGCTGCGTGGACTCCATCTTTGTCATAGACGCAGGCCGGAGGAAACGAAAAAGGCTGGTCAAAGGGACGCAACGATCATTTTAAACGTCCGGCAAGGCAAAACAATATCGGCAAAACAATATCTGCTCCCGCCCATCAGCGGATCAAACCCCCTTGCGAGACCGGCGACAAGACGCTAGTGAGAAAACGTTCGGAAAGACGAACGGTTGAACCTGAGAGCGGAACGATGCCGCGGTCAAAAACCCCACCAGCCGTCTCCCAAAACGAGGCGGACCATCCCACCAGTCCCGTGCAGCATTTCGCTGCAGACGAGAGCCTGTTGCTGGATTCCGGTGCGTCGCTCGGGCCCTGGCAGATTGCCTACCAGACCTATGGCACGCTCAATGCCGACAAAAGCAATGCGATCCTGATCTGCCATGCTTTGACGGGTGACCAGCATGTCGCCAGCGACAATCCGGTGACCGGCAAACCCGGCTGGTGGACCAGCATGGTCGGTCCGGGAAAATCTTTCGACACAGACCGTTTCTTCATCATCTGTGCCAATGTGCTGGGGGGCTGTATGGGCACATCCGGCCCGGCCAATCACGATCTTGTGACCGGCAAGGCCTATGCGGTCGATTTTCCGGTGGTCACAATCCGCGACATCGTGCGCGCGCAGGCCCGCTTGGTTGACCGTCTGGGCATTGATACGCTGTTTTGTGTTGCCGGCGGTTCGATGGGTGGCATGCAGGTGCTGCAATGGGCTGCCACATTTCCCGAGCGGGTTTTTGCCGCCATGCCCCTCGCCACCGGGGCCAAACATTCGGCCCAGAATATCGCCTTTCACGAGGTCGGGCGCCAGGCCGTGATGGCCGATCCCGATTGGCGGGCCGGGCGCTATCTGGCTGAAGGCACACGGCCTGAAAAGGGTCTGGCGGTGGCCCGCATGGCGGCGCATATCACCTATCTGTCGGAACCCGCCTTGCACCGCAAATTTGGACGCAAACTGCAGGATCGCGCCGCCCCGACTTTTTCTTTCGATGCCGATTTCGAGATCGAAAGCTATCTGCGCTATCAGGGCCGCAGTTTTGTCGAACGGTTCGACGCCAATTCCTATCTCTACCTGACTCGCGCCATGGATTATTTCGATCTGGCCGATGATTTCGGCGGTTCACTCGCCTCAGCTTTCAAAGGAACCAAAACCCGTTTCTGTGTCGCCTCCTTTACATCCGACTGGCTGTTTCCGACCAGCGATTCCCGCGCCATTGTCCATGCGCTCAATGCCGCAGGAGCCTCTGTCTCCTTCGTCGAAATCGAGACCGACAAGGGCCATGACGCCTTTTTGCTGGATGAGCCGGTTCTGTTTGCCACCAGCCGCGGTTTTATCGGTGCCGCCGCGCGGGCGCGTGGTCTGAAGGAGCAGGACTGATGGTCGAACCGCTCAATCTCACGGCTGCCGCGGCCCGTGTCGATCTGCTTCTGGTGGCCGAGATGATCGAGCGCGGCGCGCGCGTGCTCGATGTCGGCTGCGGTGACGGCACCTTGCTGGATTTGTTGATCAAGACGCGGGACGTGGACGGGCGCGGGATTGAATTGTCACAAGCAGGCGTCAATGGGTGTGTCACCAAGGGGCTGTCGGTGGTGCAAGGCGATGCCGATACCGATCTGGCGGATTATCCCGATGACGGCTTCGATTATGTCATCCTGTCGCAGACCTTGCAGGCCACCCGCCGCCCCCGCGAGGTCATCGAGCATCTGTTGCGGATCGGACGGCGGGCGATCGTGTCCTTTCCCAATTTCGGTCATTGGCGGATCCGCTCGCAAATTGCCTTTCAGGGCCGTATGCCTGTGACAAAGAACCTGTCCTATGCCTGGTATGACACGCCCAACATCCATTTTTGCACGATTGCCGATTTTGTCGCGCTGACCGACGAGATGGATGCGACCATTGAAAAAGCGGTGGCTTTGGACCGCAACGGCCAGCCGATGCGGATGGCTTTGCCCTGGGCAGTGTGGAACCTGTTCGGTGAACAGGCGGTCTTTATGCTCAGGCGCGGTTCGTGATAGGCTTTAGCCAGACCGCTTAACGACCGACAAAGGCCCGACCATGTTCAAACGCGCGCTGGAAACCATCCTGTTTGCCTCCCGCTGGCTGCTGGTGCCGTTTTATCTGGCTTTGACGGCCAGCCTGTTTTTCCTGCTGTTCAAAGGCGGGCAGGAGGTCATCCATTATGTCGTTGCCTTGCCGCAGATGACCGAAACCGAAGTGATTCTTGCGGTCCTGTCCCTGATCGATCTCACCTTTACCGGCTCTCTGGTGGTGATCGTGATTTTTTCCGGCTACGAGAATTTTGTCGCACCGATCAAGGCGGGCGACGCGGTGGATTGGCCGGAATGGATGAGCAAAATCGATTTTACCGGCCTCAAACTAAAGCTGCTTTCGTCGATTGTCGTGCTGTCCGGTATCCAGCTTCTCAAGGCCATGCTGAATTTGCGCGCGCTCAGTGACCGCGAATTGATCTGGTATGTGGTGGTCCACATGGTGTTTGTGCTGTCGGGCCTGTTGCTGGCCTGGAGCGACAAATTATCCGGCGAGGCCAAAGCCAATCATTGACCGGCTCCAAAAAAATGCCCGTTTGAAACGGGCATTGATCGATCAGTCTTCCATTTTCAAGGCAGCAATAAACGCCTCTTGCGGGATTTCGACGCGGCCGAATTGCCGCATCCGCTTTTTGCCCTCTTTCTGCTTGTCCAGCAGCTTGCGCTTGCGGCTGATATCGCCGCCGTAACATTTGGCGGTCACATCCTTGCGCAAGGCGCTGATGGTTTCGCGGGCGATGATTTTACCGCCCAGGGCCGCCTGGATCGGGATCTGGAAGAGATGCTGCGGAATCAGTTCCTTGAGCTTCTCGCACATCGCACGTCCGCGATATTCGGCACGGGTCCTGTGTACCAGCATCGAGAGCGCATCGACCGGTTCGGCATTGACCAGCAGCGACATTTTCACCAGATCGCCTTCGCGGTAATCCGTGATGTTGTAATCGAAACTGGCATAGCCCTTGGAGATGGATTTCAACCGGTCATAGAAATCGAAAACGACTTCGTTGAGCGGCAGATCGTAGACCACCATGGCGCGCTTGCCGACGTAATTGAGGTCGATCTGCGACCCGCGCCGGTCCTGGCAGAGTTTGAGAACCGAGCCGAGATATTCGTCCGGCGTCAGGATTGTCGCCCGGATCCAGGGTTCCTGCACCGCTTCGATCTTCATCACATCCGGCATGTCGGCGGGATTGTGCAATTCGATTTCGGTGCCGTCGCGCATTTTCAGCTTGTAGATCACCGAGGGTGCGGTGGCGATCAGATCGAGATTGAATTCGCGCTCCAGCCGCTCCTGGATGATTTCGAGATGCAGGAGGCCCAGAAAGCCGCAGCGGAAACCGAAGCCGAGCGCTGCCGAGCTTTCCATTTCATAGGAAAAACTGGCATCGTTGAGGCGCAAACGGCCCATGGCAGCGCGCAGATCTTCGAATTGGGCGGCATCGACCGGAAACAATCCGCAAAACACCACAGGCTGGGCGGGTTTGAAGCCGGGCAGCGGCGTCGTGGTCTTGCGCTTGGTTTCGGTGATGGTATCCCCGACGCGGGTATCGGCGACCTGTTTGATCTGTGCGGTGATAAAGCCGACCTCGCCCGGACCGAGCAGCTCGACATCGGTCATTTTGGGTTTGAACACGCCGATCTTGTCAACCACATAACGGGCATCGGTGCCGATCATGGTGATGTCGGAACCCTTTTTCAGCACGCCATCGATCACGCGCACCAGCACGACCACGCCGAGATAGGCGTCATACCAGCTGTCGACCAGCAAGGCCTTGAGCGGGGCGGTTTCATCGCCCGAAGGCGGCGGTAGGCGGGTGACAATCGCTTCCAGAACGCCTTCGATATTCAGGCCGGTTTTGGCCGAGATCAGCACGGCCTGCGATGCGTCGAGGCCGATCACTTCCTCGATCTGTTCCTTGACGCGGTCGGGCTCCGCAGCCGGCAGATCGGCCTTGTTGAGCACCGGCACAATCTCGTGATTGGCATCCAGCGCATGGTAGACATTGGCCAGTGTCTGCGCTTCCACGCCTTGCGAGGCATCGACGACCAGCAGCGAGCCTTCGCAGGCGGCGAGCGAACGGCTGACCTCATAGGCAAAGTCGACATGGCCCGGAGTATCCATGAGGTTCAGGATATAGGTCTTGCCGTCCTTTGCGGTATAATCCAGCCGGACCGTTTGCGCCTTGATGGTGATGCCGCGCTCGCGCTCGATATCCATCGAATCCAGAACCTGCTCGACCATTTCGCGTTTGGTCAGCCCGCCGGTGAATTGGATCAGCCGGTCGGCAAGCGTGGATTTGCCGTGGTCGATATGCGCCACGATCGAGAAGTTGCGGATATTGTCGAATGTGTGTGTCGTCATGCTGTCGGCTTATCAGTCGGAGGGTTATTTTCCAACAAACTTTTTCACGCATCTCCTAGGCAGAGGGCTGGCTAGCGCGGGTCTGGGCCAGAAACGAGCGCAAGGCCGCCGGTTTGAGCGGCTTGTTCATGACATGGATCTGCTTTTCCCCTGCCTCTTCGCGCACGCCCGGACTGCGGTCGGCAGTCAACAGAATGGCCGGAATATCCTGGCCGAGTTTCCAGCGCAGCGCGACAATCGCCTCGATCCCCGTGCCCCGGTCGAGGTGGTAATCGGCAATGATGATGTGGGGACGTTTGAACGGAGCATCGGCGGCTGGCTTGAGGCTTTCGAAGGCCCCGGTCAGGCTGGGGGCGGTGATGACCTGGCAGCCCCAGCCGCTCAGCAACATGCGCATCCCGTCCAGAATCGCCGGTTCATTGTCGATGCAGAGCAAAACCATGCCTTTGAGGGGAGCAGCGGCGGGTTCGAGAACCGGCGCGGCCTGCATGGCGGCGGGCACCCTGTCCGGTCCCATTGGCATCTCGACCGAGAACATCGAGCCGCGTCCGGCGGTCGAGCGCACGGCGATCTTGTGGGTGAGCACCCGCGCGATCCGTTCAACGATCGACAGGCCCAGTCCGAGACCGCGCGCGGCGCGTGCCCCCTGATCGAGCCGCTGGAATTCGTGGAAAATGATTTTCTGCTTTGACAGCGGGATCCCTATGCCGGTGTCATAGACCTCGGCCACCACGGTTTTGCCGCGTCGCCGGCATCCGACCAGAATGATGCCCGCCGGTGTTTTGCCTTCGGGCGTATATTTGATGGCGTTGGAGACCAGATTTTGCAGCAGGCGGCGCAACAGCCGCCGATCGGAGCGGATGGTCAGGCTGGACGGGACAAAGCGCAGTTTCAACCCTTTGGAGCGCGCCAGAGGTTCGAACTCCATCGACAGGGGACCCAGAATGTCATCGATCCGGAAGGTCGAGAATTCCGGCTTCATCGCGCCGGCATCAAGCCGTGAAATATCGAGCAAAGCGCCCAGAATATCCTCGACCGCCTCAAGTGCCGCATCGATGTTTTCGGCCAGTTTGGGGTTGGCAAAGGCGCGGTCACGCTCCACCAGAGTGGTGGTGTAGAGACGCGCGGCATTCAGAGGTTGCAGGATATCGTGGCTGGCTGCGGCCAGAAAGCGCGTTTTGGAGGTGTTGGCTTCATCGGCTTCCGCCTTGGCGCGGACCAGTTCGGAATTGAGCCGTGTCAGTTCTTCGGTGCGCTCTGTCACGCGGCGTTCGAGATTTTCATTGGCCCGTTCCAGGGCTTCTTCGGCCTCCACGGTCTCGGTAATGTCGGTATAGGTGGTCACAATGCCGCCATCGGGCATGTGGGCCGTCCGGATTTCGACCACTTTTTCGGCGGGAAACAGCCGGACGCGCACCGGTTCGGAATCACCGACAAAGCTTTCCAGCCGCGCGGCGATATAGTCGTCGGGGGTGCCGTCGCCGTAAAGCCCGCGCATCGCATTGTGGCGGATGATTTCATCCAGTCCGACACCCGAATAGCATTGCTCGTCGTTCAATTCGAACAGGCTCTGGAATTCGCGGTTCCAGCACATCAGATGCAGGTTGCGGTCGAACACCGTAATGCCCTGGCGCGCATGGTCGAGCGCGTGCTGCAACAGGTCGCGGTTATACTGGATGGCCGCGGAGGCATCATCGAGCAGGCGCAAGGCGGTCTTTTTATTGACCTCGCGCCGCCGCATCAGCAAGGACAGCACCAGCCGTGACGAGGAGGCCCCGATCGCCGAGGAGAGCTGGTGTTCGGCAAAGCGCATCAGGTGGATATCGGCTTCCTGGCCGGCATTGAAGGACTGCCCGCGCCGGGTGAGGAAGTTCTGGAAGGTTTCGCTGGTCCGTTCCTGTCCGAGATAGCGGGAGACGGTTGCGTGCAACTCGCCCATGGTGACCGAGACCCGCCACAGCCTGAAGGCCTGTGCCATCGCCGGCCGATCACTCGAAATAAACAGATTGGCCTGCAGCCGCTCCATCGGCGTGGTCGGCCGTTTGAGGGAGAACAGCACATAGGCCAGCGTGTTGAGGCCCAGGCTGAACACGGTGCCGGTGACCAGTCGGTCGGGATTGGAGCCGAAAATTTCCAACCGGACCAGAATATCATGCAAGGCATGGTTGAATTCGGCCAGATAGATGCTCTCACGGGTCAGGATGCTCGGCAAAAACAGCGTCAGCATCCATGCCAGCAGGCCAAGACCAAGACCGGCCGTGGCCCCCAAAGCCGTGCCGCGCCGCCAGATCATGCCGCCCAGAAAAACCGGACCGATCTGGGCAATCGCGGCAAACGAGATCATGCCGATCGAGGCCAGACCGGTATCATTGGCATAGCGGTAATACAGATGTCCCATCAGCATGATGGCCAGGATCGCCACGCGCCGGATCACCAGCACAACAGTCCCCATATCGTAGCGGGAGGAACGGTCGCGCCGCAGCAATACGGGGATCACCAGATCGTTGGAAATCATGATGGCGAGGGCCACGCCTTCGACAATCACCATGGCGGTGGCCGCCGAAAGACCGCCGACGAATGTCATCAGCACAATCAGGGAATTGCGGCCCAACAGCGGCAGTTCCAGCACCGCCATATCCCGATTGGCCCCGAGGGGCAGGATCAGATCGGCCGACAGCGCGAGCGGAATGACAAACAGGTTGATCGTCACGAGATAGATCGGGAACAGTTTGATGGCGAGGCTGATGTCGTTTTCGTCGCGGTTCTCAACCACCGAGACATGGAACTGGCGTGGCAGCAGAATGACGGCAAAACTCGACAGGATCGCACTGGTCATGAAGGTCAGGCCGCTGCCGCCGCGGTCGAAAAACGGGACCAGATTCTCGCGCTGGACAATGCGGGACACAATTTCCGAAGGGCCGTCGAACATGACAAAGGTGACATAGGTGCCAACCACCAGAAAACACAACAATTTGACAATGGATTCGGCAGCAACGGCCAGCATCAATCCATTCTGGTGTTCAGTGGTCTCCACATGGCGTGTTCCGAACGCCGCGGCAAAGCCGGCCAGCAGCAGCGCGGTAAAAATCGACATATTCTGGAACAGCAGATTGGGTTCGGTCGGATCGCCGTGTTCGAGGGCATCGAACACAACCGTCAAAGACGAGACAATCGCCTTGAGCTGCAAGGCGACATAGGGAATGGTACCGACCACCGCAATCAGGCAGACAAGCACTGCTACTTGCTGGCTTTTGCCGTAGCGAGAGGCAACAAAATCGGCAATCGACGTGATGTTTTGCGATTTCGACAGGCGGATGATCCGCCTCAGAAACCCGCCGCCGAACACGAACAGCAGAATGGGGCCGATATAGATGGCCAGAAAATCCAGCCCTGCCACCGAGGCAACACCGACCGAGCCGTAAAAGGTCCAGGACGAGCAGAACACCGCCAGGGCCAGGGCATAGATCGTCGCCCGTGCTTTGCCCTTGATCAGCGTCCGGCCCCACGTGTCTCCGAAATGGGCAATGGCAAACAACAGGCTCAGATAGACAAGCGCCGTAAGAATGACGGTCCAGCCTGCAACCATGATGATGTTCCCCCTGCGCTGAGTGAGACCGTAAAGCACTGATTGCGGCTGTGGGAAACAGTTTTTTCACGCTCAGGGCTGGCCACACCATCGATAGGCTTGTCACGCCCGCCATTTTTTGCAAGACGGATTGGATAGATCGTGAGAAAAGAGCCTGTCCGCCCCTGTCTGCCACGGGCCCTTAGGTGGCAGTCCCCTTTCGATGACCGAGGATCAGTTCCGTGCCCCATTCCAGCCTGCGTCATGAAGCGCTTGAAGCTCCCGCCAGCGGCATTATCGAGGTGTTTGATTATGGCCGCAATCGCGAGGGCCTGATCCCGCTCTGGGTCGGCGAGGGCGATATGGCGACCCCCGCCTTCATTGCCGAGGCGGCCACCCGCGCTTTGGCGGCGGGCGAGACGTTTTATACCTACCAGAGTGGTCTGCCCGAATTGCGACAGGCGATTTCGGCCTATATGTCAGGCCTTTACGGCCGCACCATTCCGATGGAACGCTTCCATGTGACCATCGGCGGCATGCACGCCATCCAGCTGGCTTTGCGGATGGTGGTGGGCACCGATAACGAGGTGATCATTCCGACGCCGGCCTGGCCGAATTTCCGCGGGGCGGCGGGCCTGTCTGGCGCACGTCCCGTCGATGTGCCGATGAGCTTCGTGCCGCGCGGCAATGACCATGTCTGGGCACTGGACATGGACCGGATTGCCGATGCGATTACCCCGAAAACCCGGGCCATTGTCATCAATTCCCCCTCCAATCCGACCGGATGGACGGCAACCATGGATGAATTGCAGCAGGTGCTGGACCTATCGCGCAAGCATGGTTTGTGGATCATCTCCGACGAGATTTATGGCCGTTTCGTCTATAACGGTTCCAAACGCGCCCCCTCTTTCCATGACATCATGACCGATCAGGACCGCATCATGTTTGCCCAGACCTTTTCCAAGAACTGGGCGATGACCGGTTGGCGGATCGGCTGGCTGGAATGTCCGGTGGCCTTGGGGCCGACGGTTGAAAACCTGATCCAGTACTCCTCCTCCGGTGTCGCTGCTTTCCTGCAACGCGCTGGAATTGCCGCCTTGCAGCAGGGCGAGAGCTTTGTCGAGCATCAGATCGCACGCGCCAGAGAGGGCCGCGACATCGTGTCCAAAGGGCTGGCCGAAACAGGCCGCGTGACATTTGGGGCGATTGACGGTGCGTTCTACCTGTTTTTCAAGGTCGAAGGCATCGAGGATACGCGGAAACTGGCGATGCAACTGGTGGATGACGCCAATGTCGGACTCGCACCCGGCTCGGCCTTCGGGTCCGGTGCCGAGCATTATTTGCGGATGTGTTTTGCCCGCAAGCCCGAGGATATGCGCGAAGCCACCCGCCGTCTGGCGGCTGTCCTGTCACGATAAAGGCAGGGCGCAGCGCGGCGGGCGTCAAGAATTGATTGCTAAATGCAACCTTAAGGAGTGATATGCTGGGATGTGGTCGAATTGGAGTGACCGCAGGAGGGCATATGCAGGACGATCGCGGGCATGAGCATTCCGATCATGTTTCGGGCGGGGAGTCACCTCGGCTGCGCCGGATGTTTTCGGGGTCACAGGCTTTGACCGATCGTGAGCACGAGGTGCTTGAGACCATTATTGCCGGAGAAACCAGCAAAATGGCGGCGCGGCGGTTCGGACTCAGCCCGCGTACAATCGAGGTGCATCGGGCCCATATTCTTGCTAAATGCGGGGCACGCAATACCGCTGATTTGCTGCGGATTGTTTTGAATGGCCAGAAATAGGGGGTTCCCCGCTGTTTCAGGATAAATTTTTTAATCATTGATTGGAGAACAACGGTGCAGAAAATCGCACGCTTTACCCATTTGATTGCGCCCGAAGCTCTCAAAAAGGAATTGGCGCGTCTGGTCGACACGTTGGAAAGCAATGGCTACCGCACCACCGATATGGATTTTTCCGATATTGTCGCCCAGAAAATGGCGCGTGATTGCGTGAAACGGATCACCGATGTCGGAGCACGGGTCAAAAACCACAGTTGGGAATATACGTCCCATCACGGCCTCAGCATCAAAATCTATCTCACCCATGAAGTCGATCTGATCCTCGCGGAAAAAATGCTCGGTTAGACAGCCCGCATGCGATGTAGATCCCTGCATGCAATTTTGCATGGCAGTGCCAACAGTGACTGCGCCTTCTCAACAGGACTGCTTTCCCTTATGACTGAAGGGATAGAGATCTATCAAAGTCGCTGATGTGGATGGCGTATGGTTTTGTCCGAATGACCCTCTCTTCTCCTGCAACCCCTCAGCGCTCGGCGACACGCATAGCCATCGGCCAGCTTGTGCCCATGGCGCTTTGTCTTGCCAGCGGGGCGGTGGCCGGAGGTCTGGGTCTTCCGGCAGGGTGGCTGTGTGGCGCGTTGGGCATGGCGGCGTTTCTGTCCTCGACAGGGCGTGCCGATCCGATGCTGCCGGATTTGCGCGATTTTGCCCTGCTTCTGTCCGGACTGTCGATCGGTCTGAGCGTGACACCCGAGACAGTGGCCCGCTTTGCGACCATTCCGCTGAGTTTGAGCATCATGTGTGTGGCGGTCATCTCCATCACATGGGGTTCGGCCTTCGTGTTGATGCGCCTGTATGGCTGGCGCAAGCTGGATGCCTTGCTGGCGTCCGCTCCCGGCGCCCTGTCGACCACACTGGTCATCGCCTATGAAAACAATGCCAAAGTCTCGCATGTGGTAATTGTCCAGCTGTTCCGGCTGTTTATGCTGATGGCTGTCTTGCCTTCGGTGATTGCGGCCGGGGTTGGCGGGTCCGCTGTTGCGCTGGGCGACACGACATTGCTGTCACCTTCCCAGTTTGCGCTGGTCTGTGCCTGTGCCCTGGTTTTGAGCTGGGTACTGGCGCGCCTGAACATGCCGACCTATTTCCTGTTGGGCGGGATGATTGCGGCGGGAGCCCTGACGGGCTCGGCGCTGGTGGATGGCCGGATGCCGCAACTCCTCGCCAATATGAGCTTTTCGCTGGTGGGCTGGTTTATCGGCGAGCGTTTCCGCGGGATCAGGCTGCGTGATGTCCTGGCCCTGACGGGTCCGATGGTGGCGTCATTTGCCGTTACAGCCCTTGTGGCCTTTGCCTTTTCGGAATTGATCGTCGCGCTGTCTCATATTCCGCAATCGGAAGCGATTGTGGCTTTTGCACCGGGCGGGGTCGAGGCCATGAGCATTCTCGCACTGGCCCTTAACCTCGATCCGGTGTTCGTCGCCTCGCACCACATCGTACGGTTCATGTTCATCGGCACTTGTATGCCGATCGCCATCAAATTATGGCCACGCCTGTTCGGCATCGCCGCGGATGGCGGACCGGGTTAAACCCGATTACGAGGTTTTGGCGGGCACCAGACGCCAGCCTTTGGCCGAGAGGCAGGCATTGTAAGAATTCTGGCGCGGCACGGCATTCATGTCCTGCGTCCCATAGGTGGGTGGCACATAGCTGCCGGGGACATAATCACAGGAGCGGCCATAATAGGTGCGGTAGCAACTGCGATAGCCGGATGTGACATAGGCACCGCTGGTCTGCACCACAACGGGCTGGTAAGGATACATCCGTTCGACACTGATATGGCACTGGGCGCTGTCGTTGGTCATGTCGGCAGCGGGACGGTTGGGATTGACCCATTGGTATTGCTGGCAAGCGCCGAGCAACAAGGGGACGCCCAAAGCGGCCAGACGGAGTGTGCGTTTCATGATCATGATCTTGTATCCTGTCAGCAGGCCGATTGAACGGGTCCAGCCCAATCCGCGTTAATCATAACGCCGAATAAGGCTGCGGGTGAAGCCTCAATTGCGTAAATCCTGCCATAAAATACGCAAAGTTTTTCCGGATGTGCTAAACACTCTCGAAAGGGCGCGGATTGGCCTCTTTCGGCGACAAAAACGAGAACATTGCGAGAAAATTGAACGTGATGAAGTCATTCACCCGACGCAATATTGTATCGGCTCTTCTGGCCTCGACAGCACTGTCGGCGGGAATGGGTCCTCTTTCAGCCCAGACCCAGTCGCAGAACGCGGCGCGCAGCAAGCCGGCGGCTCCGCGGACGGTATTTGCCTATGATGACGTGGTGCGGCGGGCACGCGAATTGTCCGAGACCGAGTATGACGCCACCGTGCCGCCCTTGCCCGCCGAGCTGGCGGCGCTGGATTTTGACGCCTGGCGCGAAATCCGCTTCCGTGGCGACAAGGATCCGCTGGGCGATCCGCGCCAGCGGTTCCATTTGCAGACCTTTCATGCCGGGCATCTGTTCCAGCGTGCCGTGCAGTTGAATTTGGTGCGTGACCGCTATTCCGAACCCTATGCCTATTCGGCCGATTCCTTCGATTATGGCAAAACCCGTTTCCAGAAACCGTTGCCTGCCGATTTGGGCTATGCCGGTTTCCGTGTCCATTACCCGTTGGGTGGTGCGACTTCCTCGGACGAACTGATCTCGTTTCTGGGTGCGACCTATTTCCGTTTTCTGGGCAGCAACCAGCAATACGGCCTGTCGGCGCGCGGTTTGGCGATCGGCACGGGCAATCTCGACAATCGCGAGGAATTTCCGTTTTTCAAGGAATTCTGGATCGAACGGCCTGACCCCAAAACCGATATGATCTCGATCCATGCCCTGCTGGACAGTCCGTCGGTGGCCGGGGCCTACCGGTTCGATATCTATCCTTCGGCCGAAACCAGCGTGGATGTGACAGCGACGCTCTATCCGCGCCGCCGCATGACGAGGGTGGGCATGGCGCCGCTGACATCGATGTATTTTCTGGGCGAAAACGACCGCCATCTGAACGACCGCAACAAATATGACGAATTCCGTGCCGAATTGCATGATTCCGACGGATTGCTGATGCGAACCGTCGATCAGGAATGGGTCTGGCGGCCCTTGAAGAATCCGCTGGTGCAGGAAGTGCAACGCTTCGATGCCCGCAATATCCGCGGTTTCGGCCTGATGCAGCGCGACCGCCGCTACGAGCATTACCAGGATATCGAACTGGCTTACGAGGATCGTCCCTCCTACTGGATCGAGCCCAAGGAAGACTGGGGTTCGGGCGTGGTCGAACTGGTCGAACTGGCGACCAGAGACGAAACCGCCGACAATATTGTGGTGGCCTTTGTGCCTGACAATGCGCTGGAGCCGGGCAAGCCTTTCACCTTCTCCTATCGCATCCGCTCAATGAATGACGGGCTGGATCTGCACAAGCTCGGTTATGTGGGCAATACCTTTGCCGCTCCGGCATTCGCTCTGGGCTCCAACGAGCAGCAATCGGCCAATACGCGGCGGTTCATGGTGGATTTTACCGGCGGGGAGATGGATTACTATCTCAAAAACCCGTCTTTGCTGAAAGTCGTGGCATCCGCGCGCAATGCCAAAGTGTTCCGCACTTTCCTGGTTCCCAACCCCAAGGGCAAGGGTTTCAGGGCGATGATCGATGTCCGGTTCGAGGAGAATCAGGTGGGAACCGTGCGGGCCTATCTGCAAGCTGGACAAAAACCGGTCACCGAAACCTGGACCTATGCCTGGCGGATCTATAATTTTTAACCGCCGGCTCTCTGACCGGCTCGACATTTCCGGCCAGGTCGTGTAATAGCTCGCTTCAACTTAAAACAGCGGTGCCAAACGCTGGTGACGAGCAAACCCTCACGAGGAGGGGGCGCGAGGATCCGAAAAGGCAGGAGATTAAAATGGATATTATTCAGCAGCTCGAAAAAGAGCAGGCCGAGAAACTCGCCGCTTTGCGTCCGACCCCGGACTTCCAGCCCGGCGATACCCTTCAGGTCAACGTGAAGGTGATCGAAGGCGAACGCAGCCGCGTGCAGGCCTATGAAGGCGTCTGCATTGCCCGCAATGGCGGCGGCCTCAATGAAAGCTTCACCGTCCGTAAAATCAGCTATGGCGAAGGCGTGGAACGTGTGTTTCCGGTCTATTCCCCGCTGATCGAATCCATCAAGGTTGTGCGTCGCGGCAAGGTGCGTCGTGCGAAACTGTATTACCTGCGCGACCGTCGCGGTAAATCGGCCCGTATCGTCGAGCGCAAGACCGGCCACGGCACGGCGGCCCATATCGCCAATCGCGCCGAAAACAGCCACAGCGAAGACTAATCGCCGGACGAAATCAGAACAAGAAAACGCGGCCGCATGGCCGCGTTTTTTTTGGTCCGATTTGGTTTCAGATTATCGAATTGGGCTCTTTCCCTTTGGCAAGGAAAGGATTAAATCAAAACCTTGCATTATTGTTCAGACAATCAGTGAGATCACGAATGGCTCCGCGCACGCTTTATGACAAAATCTGGGATGATCATGTTGTCGATACGCAACCGGATGGCACATGCCTTCTGTATATTGACCGCCATCTCGTCCATGAAGTGACAAGCCCGCAGGCTTTCGAAGGGCTGCGGATGAGCAAGCGCAAGGTGCGCGCGCCTGAAAAGACTTTGGCGGTCGTGGATCACAACGTGCCGACCTCCGACCGGTCGCATGGCATCACCGATCCGGAAGCGGCCACCCAGGTGGCGGCGCTGGCCGAGAATGCGCGTGAATTCGGCATCGAATATTTCAACGAGCTCGACAAGCGTCAGGGCGTTGTCCACATCATCGGACCCGAACAGGGCTTTACCCTGCCCGGCACCACGATTGTCTGCGGTGACAGCCACACCTCGACCCATGGCGCTTTCGGTGCTTTGGCGCACGGGATCGGCACCTCCGAAGTCGAGCATGTGCTGGCGACCCAGACCCTGATCCAGGCCAAAGCCAAAAACATGCTGATCACGGTGGACGGCACATTGCCGCATCACGTGACGGCAAAGGACATCATTCTCTCCATTATCGGCGAAATCGGGACCGCTGGCGGGACCGGCCATGTGATGGAATATGCCGGTGAGGCCATTCGCAGCCTGTCGATGGAAGGCCGGATGACGGTCTGCAACATGTCGATCGAGGGCGGCGCCCGTGCGGGTCTGATCGCGCCGGATGAAAAGACCTATGCCTATCTCAAAGGCCGGCCTAAATCTCCCAAAGGCGCGCAGTGGGATGCCGCGATGCGCTATTGGGAAACCCTCAAGACCGATGAAGGCGCCCATTTCGACCGTGAAATCCGCCTTGATGCCGCCAATCTGCCGCCCATCGTCACCTGGGGCACCAGCCCCGAGGATGTGGTGACCATTGCCGGCACGGTGCCGCGTGTCGAAGACGCCACAACCGAGGCCAAACGCGCCTCGATTGCCCGCGCGCTTGACTATATGGGCCTGAAGGGCGGCGAAAAAATCACCGATCTGGCAGTTGACCGCGTATTCATCGGGTCCTGCACCAATGGCCGCATCGAAGATTTGCGCGCCGCGGCCCACTTCGTGGCCGGCAAGACCATCAACAGCAATGTCAGTGCGATGATTGTTCCCGGATCGGGCCTTGTGAAACAGCAGGCCGAAGAAGAAGGTCTCGACAAAATCTTCAAGGCGGCAGGCTTTGACTGGCGCGAGCCGGGCTGCTCGATGTGTCTGGCCATGAATGCCGACAAGCTGGCACCGGGCGAGCGTTGCGCGTCAACTTCCAACCGCAATTTCGAAGGCCGCCAGGGCTTCAAGGGCCGCACGCATCTGGTCTCGCCTGTTATGGCTGCCGCAGCCGCCATTGCCGGACATTTCGTCGATGTCCGCGACTGGCACTGAGCCATTGCTCCATACACCTTTAAAAACCCTGCTCCGGCAGGGTTTTTTTGTGTCTACCAGCATTCGCGCACATAATTGGTGCGCCATTGCCCCCAAAAGGAATCCCAATAGGGCACGGCCCGTGTGGCGCAGCGCGGTTCGTAGCGGTGATGGTGATGCCAGTTGTGGCGATAGCGATCACCGTCATTGTCCCTGTAGGGGTTGGCATGGTGGCGTTCGTTGCGGTGATGATTGTAATAATCGGCCTTGGCGGGTTGTAGAATGACCAGATTGGCTCCGACGACGCTGGCACAAAGCCATAAAACAAGGGTGATCGCAGTCTTCGGACGAGTCAGGGATCCGGTCATTGTCGCCTCCTTCGGCTGATGCGGAGACAGAATAGGATCATGAAGCTGAACGCAGGCCGAAGCCTGTGTTCATTTGCTGTTTATCGTGTGGGGTTTACCAGCAATGGCGTACATAATGGGTGCGGTATTCGCCCCACAACATATCCCAGGTGCGTTCGGCGCGGGTGGTGCAGCGGGGCTCATAACGCTGGTTGTTGCGCCAGCCATAATGGTTGCCGCCCCGATTGTACTGCTTTTTTGGGGCCACATGCTGGCGCTGTCTGTTGTTATCGCGTCCGTTATCATCGGCACTGGCAGGCTGCGTCATGACGGCTGTTATCCCGATGAGGCCGGCGCAAAGCCATAAGGCAAGTAATGTTCCGCTTTTGTAGGCATTGGGTGTGATGGACATCCGATCCTCCTCTGTAAAGGGCACTCCGGAAAAGAGGGCTGAAACCTTTGGTCAAGGGATCATTGTCTGCCGCAAACATGGTCAAGTGATGGCGTGACAGGCGGCGCCTGTCTCTGCTATAGAGAGGGCCTCTTTTTGCATCATGTCAGCTGACGGAAACTCCCATGCAACCCTTTACCACCCTGACCGGCGTTGCCGCGCCAATGAAGATCACCAATGTCGACACCGACATGATCATTCCCAAGCAATATCTCAAGACGATTAAGCGCACAGGTCTGGCCGTGGGTTTGTTTGCCGAATTGCGGTTCAACGAAGATGGCAGCGAGAACAAGGATTTTGTGCTCAACCAGCCAGCCTATCGCAATGCTCAAATTCTGGTGGCAGGCGACAATTTCGGCTGCGGTTCCTCGCGCGAACACGCCCCCTGGGCCTTGCTGGATTTCGGCATCCGCTGTGTGATTTCGACCAGTTTTGCCGATATTTTCTATAATAACTGCTTCAAAAACGGCATCCTGCCGATCAAGGTCTCGCAAGAAGAACTTGACCAACTGATGGATGAAGCCGGACGCGGAGCCAATGCGACCCTGTCGGTTGATCTCGAAGCCCAGGAAATCCACGGTTCGGATGGCCATGTCGTCCATTTCGACATTGACTCTTTCCGCAAGCATTGCCTGCTGAACGGTCTCGATGATATCGGTCTGACCATGGAAAAAGACAAGGCAATCGATGCCTTCGAAAGCAAGGCCGCGCAGTCGCGTTCCTGGCTGTAAGAACGGCCCTCGGCCTCGGGCCAATAAGGACCGGATCGGCGTTTTGCTCTGATCCGGTGCACTGTTGTTATCCTTTGATAGTGTGAATTTGGCTGTTAGCGGTGCCAAGGCATGCGCCAGCCCAGAAGACGGAGAACTCGCATGGCATCGTTTAACCTGTTGCTTCTGCCCGGTGACGGCATCGGCCCCGAAGTGATGACCGAGGTCAAAAAACTGCTGGATTGGATGAATTCGACCGGTCTGGCCAAATTCGAGACCGAAGCCGATCTGGTCGGCGGTGCGGCCTATGATGCGCACAAGGTCTCGATTACCGATCAGGCCGTCAAAATGGCCGGTGACGCCGATGCCGTGCTGTTCGGCGCGGTCGGTGGCCCGCAATGGGACAGCGTGCCCTATGACGCCCGCCCCGAAGCCGGTCTGTTGCGCCTGCGCAAAGATCTGGAAATGTTTGCCAATCTGCGTCCGGCCATCTGCTATCCCGCTCTGGCCTCGGCCTCCTCGCTGAAGCCCGAGATTGTCGAAGGCCTCGACATCATGATCGTGCGCGAATTGACCGGCGGCGTCTACTTCGGCGAGCCGAAGGAAATCGTCACGCTTGAAAACGGCGAAAAGCGGGGTGTTGATACCCAGGTCTATACCACCCATGAAATCGAACGGATCGGTCGGGTGGCGTTCGAGCTGGCCCGCAAGCGCGGCAACAAGGTGACCTCGTCGGAAAAGCGCAATGTGATGCGCTCCGGCCTGTTGTGGAACCAGGTGATCACCGATCTGCACAAGCGCGAATATTCCGATGTGGTGCTCGAGCATATGCTTGCCGATGCCCTGGGCATGCAGCTGGTGCGCTGGCCCAAGCAATTCGACGTGATCGTCACCGACAATCTGTTCGGCGATATGTTGTCGGATGTCGCCTCGATGCTGACCGGCTCGCTCGGCATGCTGCCGTCGGCGTCGATGGGCGTGGCCGATCCCAAGACCGGCAAACGCAAGTCTATGTACGAGCCCGTCCACGGCTCGGCGCCTGATATTGCCGGCAAAGGTTTGGCCAATCCGATTGCGATGATGGGCTCGTTTGCCATGGCTCTGCGCTATTCGCTCGGTCTGGGTGAAGCCGCCGATATGGTTGAAAAGGCCATTTCCAACGTCTTGAACAGCGGGTTGCGCACCAAGGACATTGCCGCTGCAGGTCAAAATGCTGTCAGCACGCAGGAAATGGGCGCGGCGATCATCAAGGAAGTCCAGCATATTGCTGGTTGATTGTTTGGTCGGACGAAGCGGAGGCGGATCCAATCCCCTCCCTTTCGCCTGATTGACATTGGGGCCTGCTCATGATTGAGAGACAGGGTAAGGGATCGGGTTGGCAGTGTTGCACAACACCATCACCGGAACAGGAAACGAAAGACGCGTCATGACCGTGGCCACTTTTCATAAACCCACGACCAAACCAGCCGCCAAACGCGGCGGGACGCGCTGACGCATTCTCTCTCCGGAACTCCCCCGGCGGGGGGTAGGGTGAAACCGCAAAAGCGGTGAACTCGAAATCGGGGGAGACGGTTTAAAATCAGGATCAAAGACATGGCTTTCAAGGTCGCTGTTGTCGGGGCCACAGGTAATGTGGGCCGTGAAATTCTCTCCATTTTGTCCGAGCGGGCG
>CANFLM010000038.1 GCA_947447895.1 Hyphomicrobiales bacterium | reverse complement strand
GCTGCTGAACACACAAGACGAGATTTTCTCTTCCCAGCAGCGCCTGTCGCAATGAAGAGAAAATCTCGTCTTGTGTGTTCAGCAGCGGTTGTCGCCACGTCAGTCATCCTCGCGCTCTCGACCCGGAACCCGCACCATTGTGGTGCGCCACCAAGCAAAGTTTCGATGGGTTGTTTCGTCTTTTAACAGCCATTTGCGACATAATGCAAACAGATGGCCATCAAAAAATACTTGCGGCGGCGTGTTTCGCATGGGTTAAGCGGCTTGTCTATAGTCCGGATTGCGAATATGCGGCCTTTTCTGCCGGATTTACACTGATGATTGTGAGGACCCCTTGAAACCCAGCGTGATCAGACTGGCCCTGTACGAGCCCGATATTCCGCAGAATGCGGGCACTTTATTGCGTCTGTGCGCCTGTCTGGGGGTTGATGCCCATCTGATCGAACCGACGGGATTTCCCTCGTCCGACCGCGCTTTTCGCAGGGCTGGCATGGATTATCTCGATGCCGTCAGCCTGCAGCGCCACATCTCCTGGATGCGGTTTCAGGAATGGCGGCAGGCCGATCGCGGCCGCCTCGTGCTCGCCACCACCAAAGCGGCAGACAATTATACAGAATTTCAATTTTTACCCGGCGACATCATCATGACAGGGCGCGAAAGTGCGGGCGTGCCCGATTCTGTGCACGAGGCGGCAGACGCCCGAATCAGGATTCCGATGCGAAGCCATTTGCGCTCGATCAATGTCGCGGTGGCCGCCTCCATGCTATTGGGCGAGGCATTGCGCCAGACGTCGGGCTTTCCGGCGGAACCACAAGGAGATTGACGTGAGCGATACCCCCATTTTTCCCGATCCCGTCGAAATCGAACGCCGCAAAAGCACCGCCAGCGCATGGTTCAGCACCTTGCAAACCCGCATCTGCGACGTGTTCGAGGCTCTTGAGGACGAGGCAGAGGGGCCGTTTTTCCCGGAAGCCGCGCCTCAAGCCGGCCGTTTTGTCAAAACCCCTTGGCAACGCACCGACCATTCGGGCGCACCGGGCGGCGGCGGCACCATGGCGATGATGGCCGGGCGGGTCTTTGAAAAAGTCGGCGTACATGTCTCGGCTGTGTTCGGCGAATTTGCTCCGGAATTCCGCAGCCAGATCCCCGGTGCGCAGGATGATCCGCGCTTTTTCGCGACCGGCCTGTCGCTGATTGCCCATCCATGGAACCCGAATGTGCCGACCGTGCACATGAACACCCGCTATGTGGTGACCACCAAACAATGGTTCGGCGGCGGGGCCGATCTCACCCCCGTGCTCGACCGTCGCCGCACACAGGATGATCCCGATACCCTCGCCTTCCATGACGCGATGCGCGACGTCTGCAACCGCCATGCGGCGATTGCCCCTTATGACAGGTTCAAAAGCTGGTGCGACGACTATTTCCATTTGAAACACCGCAACGAGCCGCGCGGCATCGGCGGGATTTTCTATGATTATCTCGACAATGGCGACTGGGAGGCGGATTTTGCCTATACCCGCGATGTCGGCGAAACATTCCGCGCCATCTATCCGGAGATCGTGCGCGCCAATCTGTCCACGCCATGGACCGAGGCCGACAGGATCGAACAGCAGATCCGGCGCGGCCGCTATGTGGAATTCAACCTGCTCTATGACCGCGGCACCATTTTCGGTCTCAAAACCGGTGGCAATGTCGCCTCCATCCTGTCCTCGATGCCACCGACGGTGCGCTGGCCGTAAAGTGCTACAAATGGCGGTCGGTTGCGCTATAGTGGACCGATGAGCAGCCCCGCATTCCTGTCCGGACTTGAGACCTTGCGCCAGCACCTGCCGGAAACGGCGGGAGATGCTGGTCACCCGCGCTCCAAGCCCTCCGACTGGAACCCGCCTTTTTGCGGCGATATCGACATGGACATCCGCCGCGATGGCCGCTGGTTCTATCAGGGCTCAGTGATCGCGCGGCCTGCTTTGGTCAAGCTGTTTGCCTCGGTGCTGCGGCGCGAGGGGGATTCCTATTATCTGGTCACACCCGTCGAGAAAGTCGGCATTCGCGTCGAGGACCTGCCCTTTCTGGCCGGACAGCTTGAGGTTTCGGGTCCGGCGGACCAGCCGATCCTGCGGCTTTGCACCACGCTGGATGAATGGGTCGAGGTGTCGGACACCCATCCCTTGCGGTTTGACCGTCTCGATCGGGACGGTCTGGCGCCGGCGGTGCTGGTGCGCGACAATCTCTGGGCGCGGCTGTCGCGTCCGCTCAGCTTCGAACTGGCAGAGCGCGGGCAGATCAAGAGGCTTGACGGAACCGACTGGTTTGGCGTGTTCTCCCGTGGCGCGTTTTTTCCGATGATCGAGGCTGACGCACTTGACCAAACATGATCATACCCTTGTGGCACCGATCAACCCTGCCCCCGCCCCCGATCTCGGCACCTTCGAGCAACGGGTGCGCGAGCGTCTGAGCCTGCTGGCCCCGGAGGCTATCTATGATCCGGCCTGGCAGCCCGATCGCGGCGACCACAATCTGGCCCCGATGATGGCCCCGGCTGACGGCCGCGAGCACAAGCTTGCCGCTGTCCTGCTCGGTATTGTGACCCATGATGACGGCCCGACAGTTCTGTTGACGCGCCGTTCGGCACAATTGCGCACCCATTCCGGCCAGATCGCGCTGCCGGGCGGCAAGATCGACCCCGAAGACGAGAGCGCCCTGGCTGCCGCCTTGCGCGAGGCGCGCGAGGAAATCGGCCTGACGTCCGACTGGATCAGCCCCATGGGCTATCTCGACCCCTATCTGTCGGGCACGGGGTTCCGCATCCTGCCGGTTGTGGCCACCATCAAGCCCGGCTTTGCCGTGACACCCGATCCGTCCGAGGTCGACGATGTGTTTGAAGTGCCGCTATCCTTTTTGATGGATCCGGCCAATCATGTGAAAGGACATCGGGATTTCAAAGGCACGATCCGCCATTTCTATACCATGACCTATCGCGAACATTATATCTGGGGGGTGACCGCGGGCATCCTCAAAAACCTTTACGACAGGCTTTATGCGTCATGATCAGATTATTCCTAATCGAGCTTTTGCTGTTTTTGACCCCCAGCCTGCTGTTTATCGGCTATTTGCTGGTCAAGAAGCGCGATCCACGCCACCGCGTGCATTGGAACGGCAAGGGGCTGAGGCTGTTTCTGGTCGGACTCGTGCTGGCGGGCCTGTTCTTTGCCTATGAGGGTCTGGTGTCGGAACGCCAGCAAGGGGTCTATGTCCCCGCCCATACCGAGAACGGCGTTCTGGTGCCGGGCCGGTTCCAATGAGCCATCAGGTTCCGCCCGCTTTGCGTGTCTTGCTCGAGGATCCGGCCTTGCAGCGGATTTTCGCTCTGCTCGATGACGCCAATAACAGCGTGCGGCTGGTCGGAGGCGTGGTCCGCAATGTCCTGATGCAACGCCCCGTGACCGACATCGACATGGCCACCACCCATCGGCCCGACACGGTCATGGACAAAGCCCGCCAAACAGGCATCAAGTCCGTGCCGACGGGTCTTGCCCACGGCACGGTCACATTGGTGATCGAGGGACGCTCGTTCGAGGTCACAACCTTGCGCGAGGACATCGAAACCCATGGCCGCCATGCCACCGTGAGGTTCGGGCACGATTTCAGCCATGATGCCATGCGGCGCGATTTTACCATCAATGCGCTCTATGCCGATGCAGACGGGCGCATCTATGATTATGCGGGGGGGCTCGAGGATGTTGCGCGCAAACAGGTGCGCTTTATCGGCGAGGCCGGAACCCGCATTACTGAGGATTATCTCCGGATTTTACGGTTTTTCCGGTTTTTCTCCGATTATGGCGAGGGCCAGATCGATCAGGCGGGCCTTGAGGCCTGCGTGGCGATGCGTGACGGTCTGGCCCAACTCTCGCGCGAGCGGATCGGTTCGGAACTGGTCAAGATCCTGACCTCGCGGCGGGCAATCGAGGTTGTCCACGCCATGGATCAAGGCGGCATCCTGCCGTTGATCCTCAACCGCCCCGTCGATCCCGACGCCTTCGCACTGTTGGTGCAACTGGCCCCCGAAGCCGACGCAATGACCCGGCTCTCCGCCCTGACCAACCCCGATCACGCGGCTGTGCAGGCCCTGCGCGACGGGTTGCGGCTCTCCAACCAGCAAGCCGGTCTGTTGGAGCAGATCGACCGAGCCAGCGCCATGCTGGGCCCGCCCGACGAACCGGTCGGACGCCGCCACGCTGCTTTCAGGATCGGTCACCATGCCACGCGGGCGGCTGTGATGCTGGCGGCCAGCCGCACGGGTCTGCCCCGCCACTGGCTGGACGAGGCGATGGCCGAAATCGAAGCCGTGCCTGCCAAATCCCCGTTTTCAGGCCAGCAACTGCTCGCCCGCGGCCTCAAAGCCGGCCCCGAAATCGGCGCGATCGTGCTGGAGGCCGAACGGTTGTGGATTGCCGAAGGTGTGAGCGCAGATCCGGCCCTCCTGAACAGCCAGCTTGAGCGGGCCGTTAAGCACATCATGGATTGAATGGGCCCTGGCCACTGATTCGACTCCCCTTCGGGTCATTTTGGCTGTAGTGTGGTCGGGTTCCTGAAAAATCCTCCTGTTGATGAGCATGAGCACATGAGTCCTCCTGATCGTCGTCCGACCGACTATCGACCGGCCGACCTCGCCCGCCGTATGGCGAAGCGTCGGGAGCACAGCCATGTCTCGCAACGCGATACCGTCGGGGTGCTGGACCGCTGGCGGCGCGAAACCTTTACCTTGCCCAAAACCGAGGCCCGCGAGAAAGCCCGCGAATGGTTTTCACGGTTCCCCAAAGCCGCCTATATGACCGAGATCGAGTGGTGGCGCGAGCTGGACGACGGCCAGATCGAATTCACCATGCGGCGGCTGCCTTCCGCCGATTGACGGCATCACGATCAGCCCCGGCGATTTTATCCCCGATTTTTGCGGGTTGGGCGCGCAATCAGCGTATTTCCAAATCCTTCGCTATTGTTCAATCTGCCGGGACAGGACACAATCGGCTCGCAGGACCGAAAGATCGGCCCTGCCCTGTCCGAGCTTGAACAAGAGGCCTGCCCATGAACGAGATGGCATCCGGTGTGTCACACCCCGCCCCCGCTGACCAAAGCCTGATGGCCGAGGTGGAAACCATCATCGGGCATCTGGAACAGGCGCGCCTGGCCATCGGGCAGCAGGTATTCGGGCAGGAAAGCGTGGTCGAAAACAGTCTGATCACCCTTCTGGCCGGCGGACACGGCCTGATTGTCGGCGTTCCGGGCCTCGCCAAAACACGTCTGGTCGACACGCTCGGCAAGGTTCTCGGGCTTGACACCCGCCGCATCCAGTTCACCCCCGACCTGATGCCTTCCGATATTCTCGGCAGTGAAATTCTCGAGGAAGCCAGCGACAAGAGCCGCCATTTCCGCTTCATCAAGGGGCCGGTTTTCGCGCAATTGCTGATGGCCGACGAAATCAACCGCGCCAGCCCGCGCACCCAGTCGGCCCTGCTGCAAAGCATGCAGGAACATCAGGTCACCATAGCCGGTGTCGCCCATGATCTCCCCCGCCCGTTCCATGTGCTGGCCACACAGAACCCCGTCGAGCAGGAAGGCACCTATCCGCTGCCCGAAGCGCAACTGGACCGGTTTCTGCTGCAAATCGATGTCGGTTATCCCGACGCGGCAACCGAACGACGGATCCTGCTTGAAACCACGTCGGACCAGCAGACCCCCGCCAGCACCATCCTGTCGGCCGGGCAGTTGATGGCGGCACAGACACTGGTGCGCCGCTTGCCGATTGGCGAGGCTGTTGTCGATGCCATTCTTGATCTGGTGCGCGCGGCGCGTCCGAACGAAGGTGTTGCCGGCATTGCCGACAATCTGGCCTGGGGACCCGGCCCGCGCGCCGGTCAGGCCCTGATGCTGGCGGTGCGTGCCCGCGCCCTGATCCAGGGCCGCTTTGCGCCCTCCCTGGACGATGTCCGCGCTTTGGCAGCTCCGGTGCTCAAGCACCGCATGGCGCTCAACTACAGTGCGCGTGCGGAAGGTGAAACCATGGCGGGACTGATTTCCCGCCTGGTCGCCCGCCTGCCGTGACCCGATGATGGCCGACGCCGCCAGACCGCAAGTCCCGCACCCCCTGCAACGCAGTGTGCAGGCGCGTTCGCTTGCCGACCGCCTGCCCTATCTGACACTGGAAGCCCGGCGCATTGCCCTGACCACGCTTGCCGGACTGCATGGCCGCAGACGGGCCGGACCGGGAGAGAGCTTCTGGCAATTCCGGGCCTTTGCCCAGGGCGAGGCGGCCCAGCGGATCGACTGGCGGCGCTCGAGCCGCGACGACCAGCTGTTTGTGCGCGAGCGCGAATGGGAAGCCGCCCACACTTTGTGGATCTGGATCGACGCATCGCCCTCGATGCAGTTCCGGTCTGCTGCCGCTCTGGCCGAGAAACTCGACCATGCCGCCATTCTCGGGCTGGCTTTGGCGGACCTGTTGGTGCGCGGGGGCGAGCGTGTCGGTCTTTGGGGCATGGGGCCACCGGTCAGTGGCGGCAATGTGATCGACCAGCTGGCGATGCAATGGCTGGCGCATCATGGCCTTGCGGAACAGGAAATGCCGCTCGACAAGCCGCTGTCGCGCCATCACGAAATGGTGCTGGTCTCGGATTTTTTAAATCCATTGCCGCCCTGGCAACAGCAGATCAAACGCTGGGGCCAGCAAGGCGGACGCGGCCACCTCTTGCGCATCATCGACCCTGTCGAAGCAGCCTTTCCCTATCGCGGACAGAGCGAACTCGTCAGTCCCGACAGCGACGTACGGCTGGAGATCGGCGATGCCGGAACCTTCCGGACCCTCTATCGGGCGCGGATGCACGACCATGATGCCGGACTGGAAGCGGCCTGCACGAGCCAGAACTGGTCCTGGCTGAAGCATCATACCGACCGGCCCTTGCCCTCCGGCCTGCTGGCCCTGGCGGGACGGATCATCCGGAGTGCCTCGAGCATGCCCGCCAACCTGTCAGCGGAGGGGTTCTAGGTCATGTTCGCCGGATTCTCGCTGTCTCTGTTGCATCCTCTGCTGCTGGTGGCAGGGCTGGTCCTGCCGCTGTTGTGGCTCTTGCTGCGCGTCACGCCGCCGCGCCCGCAAACCATTGTCTTTCCGCCCCTGCGCCTGCTGCTCGATCTGGTGCCGGCCCAAAAATCACCCGCCCGCTCGCCGTGGTGGCTGACGGCCTTGCGGATGCTGGTGGCTGGCCTGCTGATCGTGGCCATGGCGGGTCCGGTCTGGCGTCCGCAACAAGCGGGCACGGGCTTGCTCCGGGGGCCGCTTGTGCTGATGATGGACGACGGCTGGGCCAGTGCCAAGGATTGGGAACAACGCCAGGCCACCGCGCAAGGATTGGTCGAACTGGCGGCGGAACAAAGCCGCCCCGTCGCCCTGCTCGCCTTCTCCCGCCCCGATCAGGGACTGGTGCTCAAGGAAGCGCGAGCCGTGCTGGCGGATCTGCGCAGCCTGTCGCCTGTCGCCTTCAGCCCCGACCGGTCTGCCGCTTTGCCGGCTTTGCGGGCCTTTCTGTCCGATCAACCTGTGGCCTCGCTGGTCTGGATCACCGACGGCCTGCAGATCGATCAACCCAAGCCGGACGCCCCGCCGGCAGAGCCGTTCACCGCCCGGCTCGAACCGTTCATCAAAGATCATCCGCTCGACATCATCCACCCGGATAAGGCGCCACTGGCACTGACGGGCCGGCAGGATCATGAGGCGGGGCTCACAGTCGCGGTCAGCCGTGGCTGGGATGGCGAGAGCGAGGCGTTCAGCCTTGTGGCGCGCGACCAGAAGGGGCGCATCCTGAGCCGTGGCGAAGGCCTGTTCGAGCATGAGGACGCCAACCAGACGGTCACCCTGAAGCTGCCGCTCGAATTGCGGCAGGATGTCGCCCGTATCGAGATCGAGCAGGGACGCAGCGCAGGCAGTGTCTGGCTCAGTGACGAGAGCCAGCATCGCAGGCGGGTAGCGATTGTCAGCGAGACCGCCGGCGATGCCGCGCAGGTCCTGTTGTCCCCGCTCACCTATATCAGCCGGGCTTTGTCACCTTTTGCCGAAGTGCGCCTGTCGAAACAGGCCCCGACCGAGGCCATTGCCAGCCTGCTCGATGAAAACCCCTCGGTGCTGGTGCTGGCCGATATCGGCCAGTTGCCCGAAGGAGCCAAACAGACCATTGCTGGTTTTATCGACAAAGGCGGTGTGGTTGTGCGTTTTTCCAGCACCGGCCTTGCCAGTTCGGGGGATGATCTGGTGCCGGTCCCGCTGAGGCGGGGGGGACGCTCGCTGGGCGGGGCTCTGGCTTGGGATACCCCGCGCGCCCTGCACGCGTTCGAGGCCGACAGCCCGTTTTTCGGGTTGAAAATTCCGCAGGATGTGACCATCAACCGCCAGATTCTGGCTGAGCCCGGCCCCGAACTGAGCCGCAAGGTCTGGGCGCATCTGATCGACGGCACACCGGTGGTCACCGCTCAGGCGCGCGGACAGGGGATCCTGGTGCTGTTCCATGTCACGGCGGATCCGCTGTGGTCGACGCTGCCGCTGTCGGGTCTGTTTGTCGATATGCTCAGACGGGTCGTCAACCTGTCCGGCTCTCACAACGCAAGCCGTTTGCAGGGCGCGAGCCCCCAAAAAGCGAGTGTGCTGGCCCCCGTGAAAACCCTGGACGGTTTCGGCCAGCTCGGCACCCCGCCGGCAACCGCCCTGCCCTTCAAGCCCGACACCACTGCGCCGGAACACAGTCCGGTGGCCGACAAGGACCATCCGGCGGGGCTTTACGGCTCGGTCGATGCGCCGGTGGCGGTCAATATACTCGGCCCGCGCAGCCGGATGGTTGCGCTGGATCTGGAAAGTCTGCCCGCACGGCTGGTGCCGCTGGAAACGCCCGTCCCGCTCGATCTGCGGCCATGGCTGGTCGGGATCGCCGCGGCGTTGTTCGCGCTGGACAGTCTGGCGGTGATCATCCTTGCAGGGATCGGCTGGCGTGTCTGGCGGTCAAAGCCATGGGTGGCAGGCATGGTTCTGGCTTTCGTGGTAATGGCTTGCGCGGTGCTGATGGCCCCCCATCCGTTGCAGGCCGCTCCGTTGGCCCCCAAGGACACCGATTCAGCCCTGTCGACCCGCCTTGCCTATATCATCACCGGTCATGCCGGAATTGACGAGACCAGTCTGGCCGGACTGACGGGCCTGACCGACTACATTGCCAAACATACCGCGCTGGAGCCCGCAGCACCTGTCGGGGTCAATCCCGCACTGGACGAGCTGGGGGTCTATCCGCTGCTCTATTGGCCGATGGCAGCCAGCCAACCGGTGCCTTCCGCCGCCGCTTTGGCCAAAATCGATGCCTTCATGAAAAATGGCGGCACGATCATTTTCGATACCCGCGATGCCGGTTTCGGCTCCGGCGCGGTGTCCCCCGAAACCCGATTGCTGCGGACCATTCTGGCGGGCATGTCGATCCCCGCGCTCGAACCCGTGCCGCCAGATCATGTCCTGACGCGGACCTTTTATCTGGTCGATCGGTTTCCGGGCCGCTTTGCCGATGGCAAAACCTATATCGAGGCGCTTGTGCGCAGCGAAACGGGCAAAGGCGAGCGCCCGACCCGCGCCGGTGATGGCGTATCGCCGATCGTGATCACCTCCAATGATCTGGCCGCGGCCTGGGCGGTCGGACGCCGCGGCGAACCGTTGCAGCCGATCAACCAGACCATGCCTCGCCAGCGCGAAATGTCGCTCAGGGGCGGGGTCAATCTGGTCATGTATACCCTGACCGGCAATTACAAGGCCGATCAGGTGCATGTGCCGGCTTTGCTGGAAAGGCTGGGCCAATAATGACCCATTTCAGCCTGTCTCCCCTGTTGCCCTGGCCCTGGATTGCCCTGATCGCTGTGATCGGCCTCGGTTTGGCCGGTCTGGTGATTTGGGCCAGGCGGCGCGGCGGCTGGTACAGGCTGGTGGCGGTGCTGGCGCTGATCGGGGCTGTGCTGGAACCGCAAATGATCATCGAGGAGCGCGAGGCGCTTGACGATGTCGTCGCCGTGGTGGTGGACCGCTCGGGCTCGCAGGATCTCGACCAGCGTAAAAGCCAGACCGAGACCGTGCGGGCCGCGGTTGAACAGCAGCTCAAGCAGCTGCCGCATCTGGATGTACGCATCACCGACATTGCCACCCATGACACCGACGGCACCTCCCTGTTTGCCGGATTGGGCCGGCTTCTGGCCGATGTGCCGCCCGAACGGGTGGCGGGAGCAATCCTGATCACCGACGGGCAGGTGCATGACACGCCCGAAGGCGGCAAAGCAGGCGCACAAAGCCTCGGCTTCAAAGCGCCGCTGCATGCGCTGGTCACCGGACACCCGCAAGAACATGATCGGCGGATCGTACTGATCGACAGCCCGCGGTTCGGCATTGTCGGCAAGGATCTGGCGGTGCGCTTCCGCATGGAAGAGGTCGGCGGCGACAAGCGGCCCGTCAAAGCCGTGGCCCGCCGCAATGGCGTGGTGGTGGCCGAGGGCCGGATCAGGGCTGACGAGGACATCAAACTGCCGATCACCATCACCCATGCCGGCACCAATGTGTTTGAAATCGAGATCGAGGCGGCCAGCGACGAGCTGACCACCCTCAACAATCGTGCCGTCGTGACCGTCGAAGGCATCCGCGATACGCTGAAAGTGCTGCTGGTATCGGGCCAGCCGCATATCGGCGAACGCGTCTGGCGCAATATGCTGAAAGCCGATCCGGGGGTCGATCTGGTCCACTTCACCATTCTGCGCCCGCCCGAAAAGCAGGATGGCACTCCGATCAATGAAATGGCCCTGATTGCATTCCCGACCCGGGAACTGTTCGAGACCCGCATCAGCCAGTTTGATCTGATCATTTTCGATCGTTATGCGCACCAATCCATTCTGCCTGCCAGTTATCTCAACAACATCGTCCGCTATGTGCGCGAAGGCGGAGCTTTGCTGGTGGCGGCAGGACCGGAGTTTCGCGGCAGCCAGGGTCTCGCTTCCGGCCCGCTGGCCGCCATCCTGCCGGTCGAACCGACAGGCGCGGTCACCGAAACCCCGTTCAAACCCGTGATCAGCCCGCTGGGCCACCGCCATCCCGTCACCCGTGCCTTGACTGAGAGCGAGGGCGAATGGGGGGAATGGTTGCGGCTGATCAATGCCAAGGCCCATAAAGGCATGGTGCCGATGACCGGCCCGGGCGGTCAGCCCCTGCTGGTTCTGTCGCGCGAGAACAAGGGACGCATCGCCTTGCTGCTGTCCGACCATGCCTGGTTGTGGGCACGCAACGTCAATGGCGGCGGCCCCTATCTCGAGCTGTTGCGCCCGATGGTGCATTGGCTGATGAAGCAGCCCGATCTGGAAGAGGAAGCCTTGCGGGCCAAGGCCCAAAACGGCCAGATTGTCATCGAACGGCAAACCCTGGCCGATGAGGTCAAACCCGTCACGCTGATCGATCCGGCCGGGCGGCGCGAGACCGTCATGCTCGATGCGGCAAGCCCCGGCCTGTGGCGCAAGATCCATCCTGTCGAGTTGCTGGGGCTTTATCAATTGAAGGATGGCGATCTGACAGCCTTTGTCAGTGTCGGCCCCGCCAATCCCAAGGAATTCTCCGATGTCACCTCAACAACCGCGGTGCTGGACCCGATCGTGACGGAAACGGGCGGGGTGGTTCGGAGGGTATCGCTGGCGCCGAACAGCCCGCCCACCGTGCCCCGTATCCTGCGCGAGGGCCGGCAGGGCTGGTACTACGGCAGCGATTTTATCGCCCTCAAGGACAATCACGGCGCCACCATCCGCGGGGTCACCGTCCTGCCGCTTTTGAGTGGCTGGCATGGTCTGCTGGTTTTGTTGCTGGCTCTGGTGCTGGCCTGGTGGGCCGAAAGCGGTTTCAGGCTCCCCAAGAAATCGCAAGCCTAACCGCAAGCCTGACCGAGAGCTTGAATACAAGTCTGACCAGCAAAACCGGTCCGGCCATCAAGGCCTATTCGCCGGCATCGCCGATCAGTGTCCCGGACAGGTCCACCATGGCGCCTTCGACCAGTTGCAGCACCAGAAAGCGTTGCGGATCAACCGGACCGGGCATGGTCAGGCGGCCGGGAGGCACCATCGCGAACCCGAAGCGGCTATAATAAGGCAGATCCCCAACCAGAAAAATCAGCCGATGGCCATCCGCAAGCGCCTGGCTGATCGCCATTTCCATCAGGCGCGAACCGATCCCGCGATCGGAAAAAGCCGGCTCCACCGTCAAAGGACCAAGGATCAGCGCCGGCGCACCCGCCGCCTTGATCGCATTCAGGCGGATCGAGCCGACCAGCATCGTGCCGACCTGGGCGATGAAACACAAGGACGGGATGGGCGCGATCCCCTCGCGCAGCCGATAGGCCGTGCGGGCGAAGCGGCCCGGACCGAAGGCGCGTTCGTGCAGCCGTTCGATGGCATGGGTGTCGGAGGATTGTTCGTGACGAAGGACGAGAGGAAGATCAGTCATGCTTTTGCTGCCCACATTCGATGCTGTCACAAGGCTGGTTCAGCCCTTTGCCGACAGCACAGACCAAAGACCCCGCCGATTGGCCGATTGGCCGGTCAAACGGGCGTTTCAATTCGAACGCTGGTCCTTTCGTCGTCGCAACAGCACGGTTGATCTCCGCTCCTTCTCCGAGAAATGCCCCGGACCGATCATCTTCAATCCTGCGGGCAACTGCCTTTAGCACGGGTCACCCACAGCGTCTATATTGTCGCATCATGACCAGCGCGGATCGGGAGGCAAGCCGGCAAATACCTCGTCGAGACGCCGGATCGTGCCTTGCGATGTGCCGGACGGCAGGGCATCGCGCGCAAAAAAGCCGATCTCGGCAATTTCACGATCGGGCACATGCGGGCCGATGATGTCGAATTCGCGCACGACATAAAGCCCGACATGGTCGCGCGGGCTGGCATGGGCATTGAAAAACAGGCCATGCCAGACAGGTGTGCCGGTGAGCCTGATCCGTGCCTCCTCCTCCAATTCACGCGCAAGGGCCGTCATGGCATCCTCCCCCGTCTCGATCCCGCCCCCGGGCATGTGCCAGCCGGCAATATAGGTGTGGCGGACCAGCAGGACCCGATCCCGGTCATCCAGCACCATCGCCCTGACACCCAGTGTCATCGGACGGCGAAGCACAAACCACCAATGGAACAGCCGCCGCATCAGGCGGGTCATGACCGGCCGAAGCGGCGTCATCAGGGCGGCAGGTACGGACATCGGCAAAATCCTTTTGCAGCAATCGAGCAGGAAATATCACAAAAATATCTTGCTCCGGCACAAAATCACTTTAGAAAGATTCAAAACTAGAATAGGCGGTTTCGTCTCCACCCTGTTTGCGGCCTGCTCACTCCTGACGAGGTATCCAATGGCGCGTCTTGCATTCTCGGATTTGACCGAACGCGAACTTCTGGCTCTGGCGATTGGCGGAGAGGAAGAGGATTCCCGCATCTACCAGAGCTTTGCCGACCGCCTGCGCGACAATTACCCCCAATCCGCCGGCATCTTCGATGCCATGGCCATTGAGGAGCGCGCGCATCGCGACTGGCTCTATGCCTGCTACCGTGAACGGTTCGGTGAATTTCTGCCCCCGATCGCCCGCGAGGATGTCAAAGGGTTTCTCAAGCGCCGTCCGGTCTGGCTGAACGAGAGCCTGAATCTCGACCAGATGCGCCAGACCGCGGAAATCATGGAAATGCAGGCTGCGCAATTCTATGAAAAAGCGGCCGAAAAATCTAGCGATCTCGGTGTCAGGCAATTGCTGGTGCGGCTGGCCGAGATCGAGCGCGGACACGAACAAAAAGCCGGTGAACTGACCGAGGCCCACCGCGACAGCACGGCCGCGACCGAAGAGGAAGCCACCCGCCGCCGGATGTTCGTGCTGCAATATGTCCAGCCCGGCCTTGCAGGATTGATGGACGGATCGGTGTCGACGCTGGCGCCGATCTTTGCCGCCGCTTTTGCCACCCACAGCAATTGGGAAACCTTTCTGGTCGGTCTTGCAGCCTCGATCGGGGCGGGGATCAGTATGGGCTTTGCCGAGGCGCTGTCGGATGACGGCTCGCTGACCGGACGCGGTGCCCCGTGGATGCGCGGTTTCATTTGCGGCTTGATGACCACCATCGGCGGCATCGGCCACACGCTGCCCTATCTGGTCCCCGACAGCGTGCCCAATGCCTTCTGGATCGCCACCTCGATTGCCAGCGTGATCGTACTGGTCGAATTATGGGCTATTGCCTGGATCAGGGCACGCTATATGGATACCCCGTTCCTGCAAGCCGCTTTTCAGGTGGTCGCGGGCGGCGTATTGGTGTTTATCACGGGTATCCTGATCGGCAGCGCATAGGAATTCATCGGCTTTGTTCACCCTCGCCCATCTGTCCGACCCGCATCTGGGGCCGATCCCTGCCCCGCTTTGGCGCGATTTGCTCAGCAAGCGGTTGACGGGCTATCTGAACTGGCGGCGCAAACGCCAGTTTATCCACAATATGGATGTGCTGGATGCGCTGCTGGCCGATCTTGCCGCCCGCAGGCCCGCGCATATCAGTTGCACGGGTGATCTGCTCAATATCGGGCTGGCATCCGAATGTGACATGGCCCGCAACTTTCTCGCTCGGTTAGGGGCGCCCGAGGATGTCAGCCTCGTGCCGGGCAATCATGATGCCTATGTGGCGGACTCGTTGCGGACCTTCATCGACCATTTCTCTCCCTATATGACCTCCGACACCGGACGGTTCGAAGGATTTCCGTTCATCCGGTTGCGCGGCCCGATTGCCCTGATCGGACTCTCATCGGGCGTGCCGACCCTGCCCTTTTCGGCGCGCGGCACGCTGGGACGCGAGCAAAGACAGCGGCTCGAACAGATCCTGCGGTTTCTCGGCACGCAACAGCTTGCCCGGGTCATCATGATCCACCACCCGCCCCATGAAGGCGGGGCAGGTTTCGGGCGCGGCTTGACCGATGCCATCGGGTTTGAAAGCGCGCTGGAACGCGAAGGCGCGGAACTGGTGATCCACGGGCACAATCATGTGACCTCGGTAGCACATCTGCAGGGTCCGAAAGGCAAGATCCCGGTGGTGGGCGTGCCCTCGGCCTCCGCTGCAGGCGGAACCCCGTCCCATCAGGCAGGCTATCACCTGTTCGATTTCGATATGACGGAACAGGGGATCGGTCTCAGCGCGCGCCAGATCAGCTTTGGCGCAAACGGGGCAAGCGAAACCCCGCTCGATCTCGCATGCCGTTAATGCGGGTAAAGCCTGCGCAAAACGGCCAGCACGCTGTCGATAAAGCTGTCGGGGTCGAATGCGGTGATGCCACCCTGGGTCCAGGCCACCACAAATACCGCGAGGACACCGCAAATCAGACCGGCCAGCACACCGCTGACCACATCGCCGGGTCGAATGGCTTTGGCGGGCAATGGCTTTGCCAATTGAGCGGTAACAGGATCCATGGGCAACCTCGTGAAAAAGGCATCGGAACCGGCCGCTTTGCCGCCAGCTCGATGATATGACTTGACCTTCGCCCATCCTAGCACGATTCTGGATCATCGCTGCGGGTCATCCACGACATGTTGCCGGCATGCAAAGGGGCTGGAAAGGATCGGGCATGGCCGATGACGAGGACGGACAGGAAACGGCGCAGGAAGAGCAGATCCGCGTCCGCCAGACGCTTTATGCGGCCATTGCCGTGCTGTTGCTGATGGGAGCAGGCTGGTATCTTGTGACAGAGCTCAACCGAAGTTCGAAACTGCAGGCCTGCATGGAACAGGGTCGGCGCAACTGTGTCGAACCGCAATATATGCTGGGCGGTCCGCGCCAGTAGGACAGGTTCGGATGAAGCCGATGGTTAGCCGGCTTTTTGCGGCGACTGACCGCGCAAGGGCCGCTCCTCCTGCAAGGAGATGAACAGCAAGGACAGGCCGAACCCCAGCGCTGCGGCCAGGAACATCGCCTTGAAATCGCCTGCCTGGACCACGGTTTCGAGCGAGTGGCCCTTGATCTGGCCTTCGCCGCCCAACAGCAGGGCCGAAAAGATCGAAATAATCAAGGCGCTGCCAAGATTGCGGAAAAAATTCATGGCACCTGTGGCGGTACCCAATTGGTGCGGCGCGACGGCGTTTTGTACTGTCACCGTGGTGATCGGCAACACGGTTCCCAAGCCCAGACTGATCAAAGCCAGCACCACTTCCATCTGGACGAAGCTCAGGCTCGATGCCCCGAAGGCCATGAAAGTCACCGCCGCAATCGCCATCGACAGGCCAGCCATCGGCAGACGTTTGTAATGGGTGAAATAAAGCATCACGCGTCCAGAAACGGTGGCTCCCACCACCGTGCCCACCATCAGGGGTATGAGGGCAAGGCCGGATTGCTCGGCACTCATATGCAGAACCACCTCGAAATAGACCGGCATATAGATGGTCAGCCCGATATAGGTCCCCATGCCGAAGCAGGAAGCCAGCACGCCGGTGCGCACCACCTGATTGCCCAGCACATCGACGGGGATCAGCGGTTCGGCAGCGGCTTTCATCCGCCAAGCAAACAGCCCCCACAGCAGGACAGACAGACCAGCCAGCCACCAGACCAGCGGCGCCCGCCACCCGCCCGCTTCCGCGCTCCAGGTCAAAGCCAGCATCAGGGTGATGGTCGCAGCGGTCATCAACAAGGCGCCCAAAACATCCAGCGAATGTTTGCGGTCATGGCGCGGCAAGCGGCGCAGGGCCCGCCGCGAGATCATGAAAGCCAGACAGCCCAGCGGCAGATTGATCCAGAAAATCATGGTCCAGTGCAGATGTTCCGAAAACAAACCACCCAGAACCGGTCCCAGCACGCTGGCCGACATGAAAACCGAGGCGAAATAGACCTGATATCGCCCCCGTTCGCGCGGGGCGACCACATCGGCCACGATGGTCTGGCCCAGCGAGATCAGTCCGCCGCCGCCGATGCCCTGCAAGGCACGCGCGGCAATGAGCATCCACATGCTCGGTGCCAGAGCACAGGCCACCGAGCCGATGATGAATGTGGTAATCCCCGTAAGGAGGACGATGCGACGCCCATGGATGTCGCTCAGTTTGCCATAAAGCGGGGTCACAGCGGTGGCAGCCAGCATATAGATACTGGCAACCCATGACATGTGTTCAAAATCACCCAGGTCGCGGCCGATGGTCGGCAAAGCGGTGGCCACGATCGTCTGGTCCAAGGCTCCGAGAAACATCGCAAGAACCACGCCCAGCACAATCGCCTTGATATCGGCATGCGACACCTTGGCCGCAGGGGTGGGAGCATCCACATCGGTTTGCGTCATGATTGCTGGATTCCGCCTTTGCTTGCCATTGCCGATTGGCATGTCACCCGCGCCTGCCTGCTTTCCCCAAAATTCTCGTTTCTGTGAAAAGACGCAAATTTGTGACGCTTTTGCATGCGGCAAGCGCAGATAATGGTCAAGTGCGGCAAACGAGTGGCTGATCCGCGACCAGTGCCTGCAAAATCGGGCAAGATCGTGGCAACTGGCCTTTTGCTTGGCCGCGTCAAATTGAATGATCAAATGACACAAATAAATATCGACTCGACTACATGCAAATTCATGATAGAGAAGGCGCGATTTATTTGCTGGAATATTTGGCAAGCAGAACTTGATCCAAATCTTCAGTGACGTTCTGACCATTCTGGGAGTCCAAGCGTATGAGTGCCAGTGCTACTGACGGACATGCCGTATCGCCACCCGCTTCAAAAAAATTGATGCTTGCTGCCCTTGGTGTTGTTTATGGCGACATCGGCACATCGCCCCTCTACGCGTTCAAGCAGTCGATTGAAGCCTCGGGCGGTGTATCGGAACAAAGCGTTTTCGCCGTATTGTCACTGATCATCTGGGCCCTGGTGCTGGTCGTGACCATCAAATACGTGTTCATCATCATGCGTGCCAACAATCGCGGGGAAGGCGGCACCATCGCCCTGACCTCGCTGGCTTTGGGACAAGTGAGTTCCAAAAGCGGCCGCTGGGTGATTTTGGCCACGGGCCTGATCGGCGTGTCGCTGTTTTACGGCGATTGCGTGATTACTCCGGCGATTTCGGTGCTGTCGGCTGTAGAAGGTCTCGATCTGATTACGCCAGTGCTTCACCCGTATATCGTCCCGATTACCATTGTGCTGATTGCCGCTTTGTTCGCGATTGAACGTCACGGTACGGCGATGATCGGCAAGTTCTTCGGACCGATCATGGTCACATGGTTTCTGGTGCTGGGCGGCCTTGGCATCCATAGCATCATACAGAATCCGCATGTGCTCATGGCCGTTAACCCGATCTACGGTATCCATTTCCTCGGCGAACACCCCGGCATCGGGATTGCGATGCTCGGTGCGGTTGTGCTGGCCGTCACCGGTGGTGAAGCGCTTTATGCCGATATGGGCCATTTTGGCATCGCATCGATCCGCCGTACCTGGCTGTGGATCGTCTTTCCGGCTCTGACGCTCAACTATATGGGCCAAGGTGCGCTGGTTCTGGCCAATCCCGCAGCCATCGAGAACCCGTTCTATCTGCTGGCCCCGTCATGGGGGATGATCCCGATGGTCATTCTGGCGGCAGCGGCCACCATTATTGCCTCGCAAGCGGTCATTTCGGGTGCCTTTTCCATCACCAGCCAGGCCGTTCAGCTGGGCTATATCCCGCGCATCCGGGTGCGTCACACCTCGTCGGATGAAATCGGACAGGTCTATATTTCCCAGGTCAACATCTTCCTGTTCCTGAGCGTGATCGCGCTTGTGCTGACCTTCCGCTCCTCGGAGCATCTGGCGGCGGCCTACGGCATTGCCGTGACCGGTTCGATGGCGATCGACACCGCGCTAGCCTATTTTGTGATGGTCAAGAAAGAGCATTGGAACCCCTGGCTGGTCCTGCCGCTGTTTGCTGCCTTCTTCTTCATCGATATTGGTTTCTTCTCGGCCAATATCCTGAAGTTCTTTGAGGGTGGCTGGTTCCCGATTGTGGTTGCAGCCTGCCTGTTCTTTGTCATGGTGGCCTGGATTTGCGGTCGTGAACGCCTGTTGGCCGCGCGCTGGCGTGATACCATTCCGCTCGACAGCTTCATCCGCAACCTCAAGCCAGACCATCCGATCCGCGTTCCCGGCACCGCGATCTTCATGGTCCCCAACACCAAGGTCGTGCCCTCCTCGATGTTGCACAACATCAAGCACAACCGCATCCTGCATGAACGGGTGATCCTGATGACGGTGGAAACGACTTCGACGCCTTACGTGTCGGACGAGCACCGGATGGAAGTCATCCCGCTGGAATCCAACTTCTTCATTGTCAAACTGCATTACGGCTTCTTCGAAGAGCCGCGGATCATGCGGGCTTTGGCCATGCTGCGGATCAAGGAGTTCAAGTTCAAGCTCGCGGACGTGTCCTTCTTTGTCGGTCGCGAAAAGCTGACAAGCAGTGCGGAAGGCGGCTGGACCCTGATCTCGGACAATGTGTTCATTGCGCTTCACCGCAACATGCTGAGCGCGGTCGAGTTCTTCCGTATTCCGGCCGATCACGTGGTGGAATTGGGCGGGCATATCGAGCTGTAAGCTCTCCCCTTCGCACAATCAAAAAGGGCGCCGGATCCGTTCCGGCGCCCTTTTGCTATGACCTGTCGGCCCTGAGTTAATCGGCCTGGCTTTCGATCTCGATCATGACACTGCCCTCGGCGATCTGCTGACCGACAGTGGCATGCACCGCCGCCACTGTCCCGTCACAGGGAGCCGCCAGACCGTGCTCCATCTTCATGGCCTCGACCACGGCCAGCCTTTGCCCGCGCGCCACTGAGTCGCCGACAGCCACCATCACAGCAACCACCTTGCCATGCATCGGGGCTTTGATCCGCCCGTCTGCCGCGCCATGCTCGTCCCCTCCCTTGGAAGGATCGGCAAAAGCCACAAGGGTCTGGCGCGCATCGCGCAGCACATAGGCCTTGTCACCGACCACCGTCACATGCGCCTCTGCCTTGCCCGACGCCGGACCCGCCAGAACAGCCTGTTCGTCCGACAGGGTGATCTCGACGCCGGCCCCTTGCGGCCAGACCAGCTCGGCCTTGAAGGGCTCGCCATCGACGAGCACCTGCCGATGCAAACGCCGCGGCCCTGACGCCTGGAACGCATCGCAGATCGACCACGGATCGGACGGAGCATGAACAGGGACACGCGACGCCGGATTTTCGGCATCGAGCAAAGCCTTCAGGCCAGCGAGTGCCGCCAGCCCGTCGACAGGCTGCGCGACAGCCCCCAGCGCGTCCAGATGGGCGTCGATAAAGCCGGTATCGAAATGGCCCTGCCGGAAGCCGGGTGAGCGGCACAACGTCGCCAGAAAACGGGCATTGCAGCGCGGGCCAGCCACCCGTGTATCCTCCAGGGCTTTCGCCAATCGGTCCAGCGCGGTGGCGCGATCGGGTCCATAGGCAATCAGCTTGGCAATCATCGGGTCGTAATAGGGGGTAACCTCGTCGCCCTGCTCAACTCCCGCATCAATACGCAGCCCCTCGCCTTCGGGAAAAGCCAGATGGTAGAGATGGCCGGTTGACGGCAAAAATCCGCGTTCGGGATCTTCCGCATACAGTCTCGCCTCGACCGCATGGCCGTGAATGGCCAGATCGCTCTGGCGGAAGGGCAGTGGCTCGTTGGAGGCTACTTGCAACTGCAAGGCCACCAGATCGAGCCCGGTGATCAATTCCGTGACGGGATGTTCGACCTGCAGGCGCGTGTTCATTTCCATGAAAAAGAACCCGTCAGGCGTCAGGCCATTGGCGCCATCGGCGATAAATTCGATGGTGCCTGCCCCCACATATCCCACCGCCTTTGCCGCTTCGACCGCGGCCTTGCCCATGGCCTCGCGCACGGCTTGCGGCATGTCGGGGGCGGGAGCCTCCTCGATCACCTTCTGGTGCCGCCGTTGCAACGAACAATCCCGTTCGAACAGGTGCACGCAGTTGCCATGCCGATCGGCAAAGATCTGGATTTCGATATGGCGCGGAGACTGGATATAGCGTTCGATCAGCACCCTAGGATCACCGAAACTGGCCTGCCCCTCGCGCTGCGCCGAAGCCAGTGCGGCCGCGAAATCCTGCGGCGCATCGACTTTGCGCATGCCCTTGCCGCCACCGCCCGCCACCGCCTTGATCAGCACCGGATAGCCGATCAGTCCGGCTTGCGCGGCAAGAAAGTCGGCCCCCTGCTCGGCCCCGTGATAGCCGGGGACAACCGGCACGCCGGCTTGTTCCACCAGAGCCTTGGCGGCATCCTTCAACCCCATGGCCCTGATGCTGGCGGCCGGAGGCCCGACAAAAATCAATCCGGCTTTAACCACCGCTTCGGCAAAATCGGCATTTTCGGAGAGAAAGCCATAGCCGGGGTGAATGGCATCGGCCCCGCTCGACAGCGCCGCCGCAATGATCTTGTCTGCACACAGATAGCTTTCGCGCGCCGGCGACGGGCCGATCTCGACAACCTGATCGGCCATGCGCACGAACAGGGCTTTGCGGTCGGCCTGCGAGCAGACGGCAACCGTCCTGATGCCCATGGCACGCGCTGTGCGGATGATCCGGCAGGCAATTTCGCCGCGATTGGCGATCAGCAATGATTTGATCATGACCATCACATTCTGAACACGCCGAAGCGTGTGTCCTCGACCGGTGCATTCAATGCGGCGGAAAAAGCCAGACCCAACACGCGGCGGGTCTCTGTCGGCAGAATGATCCCGTCATCCCATAGCCGCGAGGTGGCATAATAGGGGTGGCCCTCGGTTTCATATTGGGCCCGCAAGGGGGCCTTGAAGGCCTCCTCCTCTTCGGGCGACCAGTCACGGCCGTCGGCCTCCAGATTGTCCCGTCTGACGGTGGCCAGAACACTGGCTGCCTGTTCTCCGCCCATCACGGAAATGCGCGCATTCGGCCATGTAAACAAAAAGCGCGGACTGTAAGCGCGCCCGCACATGCCATAATTGCCCGCCCCGAACGAACCACCGACAATCACCGTGATTTTGGGCACTTTTGCACAAGCCACTGCCGTCACCAGTTTCGCCCCGTCTTTGGCAATGCCGCCGACCTCATATTGGCGGCCCACCATGAACCCGGAAATATTCTGCAGAAACAGCAAAGGGATCCGCCGTTGCGCGCATAATTCGATGAAATGCGCGCCTTTGAGTGCTGATTCAGAAAACAGGATGCCGTTATTGGCGACGATGCCAATCGGGATGCCATAGAGATGCGCAAATCCCGTGATGAGCGTGGTGCCATAAAGCGGTTTGAACTCGTCGAACTCCGAGCCATCGACCAGCCGGCCGATTACCTCGCGGATATCATATTGCCGTTTGAGATCGGTCGGCACCACGGCCTCGAGCTCGTCAGCCGCCAGCAGGGGGTCGACAAACGGACGCAGCGGAATATCGGCCTGCTTCTGGCCATTGAGGTGGCTGACAATGCGGCGGGCAATCTCGAGCGCGTGCTCGTCGTTTTCGGCATAATGGTCGGCCACCCCGGACAGGCGGGCATGCACATCCGCACCGCCCAGATCCTCGGCAGACACCACCTCGCCCGTTGCGGCCTTGACCAGCGGCGGACCGCCGAGAAAGATCGTGCCCTGATTGCGGACAATCACCGTTTCATCCGACATCGCAGGCACATAGGCGCCACCCGCCGTGCAAGAGCCCATCACCACCGCGATCTGGGCAATCCCCATCGCCGACATCGTGGCCTGATTGAAAAAGATCCGGCCGAAATGGTCGCGGTCGGGAAATACTTCGGTCTGGTGCGGCAAATTTGCCCCGCCGGAGTCCACCAGATAGAGACATGGCAGGCGGTTCTCGCGGGCAATTTCCTGAGCGCGCAGGTGCTTTTTGACCGTCATCGGGTAATAGGTACCGCCTTTGATGGTCGAGTCATTGCAAACAATCATGACCTCGCGGCCCGATACCCGCCCGATACCGGTAATCAGCCCCGCCCCATGGATGGCATCGTCATACTGGCCGTAAGCCGCCAATCCGCCCAGTTCAAGAAAGGGCGAGCCGGGATCGAGCAAGCGCGCCACCCGTTCGCGCGGCAATAATTTGCCTCTGGCCAGATGCCGCTCGCGGGCCTTCAACGGTCCGCCCTGTGCCGCCTCCCCGCGCTTGGCCATCAGATCGGACCGCAAGACCTGCCAGGCCGAGCGGTTCTGCTCGGCAAGCGGGTCGGCGGCAAGCGCGCTGGTCAACACGGGCATTGGCGTTCCATCCTTGAGGCTCTTATCATCTCGCCCCAGCATGCCGCATAAACAGGCCAGCCGTCAAAGCAGTGCGGGCCTTACGGCACTGGCAATTGGTCGTAGCTGCCCTCCCGCCGCACCCGGTCCGGAGCGCCATCAAGAATCACATTGTAGGACTGTTATTTTGGGATTGTTAATGATTGTGTAACCATGTTTAGTTATGTTACCTCCTGTTGGGACAACATTGACAGCACCCTTTTTAGGGATGTTAGGCGATCGGCGGCCAATCCTGTTGCGACCGCCACTCTTGACCCAAGCGTTTTTTTGTTTCGCTCTTATTCCAATTCACTGTATAGATTTTGATTAAAAATCTAAAAAATCAAATAATAGACCTCTATTTTAGAATAAAATAATATCAAGGACCCCTATTATGTCAAAATTAACAAGTATAACTTTCAAAACAGTTATATTTTTATTCATCACAAGCGCGTCTTATGCCAATGGAATAAAAATAAAGCTTGACACGAACGATCTTGATAAATTTGCACGGGACGCCCAATATGATTGGAGCGGATTTTATACAGGCGGTTCAATCAATTACACAGCCCAATTCCGCGGAACAGGACAATTGACTGACGAAGGCTACGGCGCCTTGCAACCCAAAGGACAGGGCCCCAAGGGCAGCATTTATGCGGGCTACAATTTTCAGGTCAATAACTTCATCATTGGCGCGGAGGCTGATCTGTCTTACGGGCGGAACCACGATAACCGTTCAATGACAGGGACCTATCAAAATCTGCCTCTCCCACTTTATCTTAATTTCAAACAAAGCATGTCATATGCATTAAAGAGCCGATTAGGTTATGCATTTAATGATCTCATGATATTTGGAACCCTAGGAATTTCATCAAGTTATATAAAAAATAAAGGCCATATTATAGCAAATAACAAACTATACGACGAGTATGTTAGCCATGCTGAAAGTGGATATGTCATTGGCCTTGGCCTTGAATATGCAATTAATGACAATATGATCGCAAGAAGTGAATATATCTATTCAAATTTTGAACGGAATAACCCATGGTCGCGCTATCAAATCAGAATGGGGCTCCAAGAACATGAAATCAGGACTGGTCTTGCTTATAAATTCTGATTTTTGAACCAGTATTCAACCCATAATCCAATTTAATTGTAAACGCTTGCCGCTATTCAACACAATATATTTTAGACAGGATCATCATGATGCCATCTTCTCAATCTTTGCGCTTTGCCGTTGCCGCTTTTGCAGCTCTCGCAGGACAAGCCATGGCTGCCGACCTGCCGTCCAAATTCAGCGCGCCCTCGTCTCCCTTTATTGGCTCCCAATATGAGTGGAGCGGGTTTTATGCGGGTGCGACAGCCGATTATGTCCCCGGCTTCAAGGGCACCGGCGATCTGGCAAAATCAGCCGCCAGCATGGTCAACCCCAAAGGCCGCGGTTATGAAGGCAGCCTGTTCGGCGGCATCAACAAACAATACGGGTCCTATGTCATCAGCGCGGAAGCCGATCTGACCATGGGCCGGATCGATGACAGACGCAGCTATTCGGATCAGACGGGAACGGCCAATGTCAAATTCCATCAGGACACTGCCGGATCGATCCGCGCGCGCTTCGGTTACGCCTTCAACAATGTCTTGATTTTCGCAACTTCGGGTGTTGCCGTCAGCCAGGCCAAATTGACCTCGGCCATCAATATCGCGGGCTACACAGCCGGCACCAATGCCTCCCGCATGTATGCCGGTTATACGCTCGGCGGCGGCGTGGAATACGGATACAGCTCAAGCCTGCTGGTCCGCACCGAATACCGCTATACCCAATACGAGAAGACCTCCTTCAACAGCATCAAATTCGGCACCGATATCCAGGAGGTCCGCGCTGGCCTGGCCTATAAATTCTGATCGGACCAGAGTTGAAGCCAAATGACGGTGTCAACGGCCTCCGGCCCGGGCTTCGGCCAGACCTGTATCATCAGTTGAGATGTGCGAATAAACATCTTGCTGGCGCATCTTGCAGGATTTACAACCAAGAGTAGGTAATCCTTCCAACACACCCGATCGGTTTCGTGTCACATGGCAAACGAGCAACTCCAGGATGAACGCATCGAGATCCAGAAAGCTGCCAACAGCAGCAAGAAGGAAATCGTCGTGCTCGAACTCTATATGTTCTTCATCCTCTGCGTGGTGCTGTTTTTCCTCTATGTGATGCCGTCGAGCTACATCAAGAATATTCTCGGCTACGAGAACAAGGAACTGACCGTACCGGGCTTTATCCCCGCCTCGAAAAACTGAAGTCAGACCGCCCCTGCCCGCACAACGCCGCGGGCAACCAGATCGTCGATCTCGCCATTCTCCAGCCCCAGCACCGATTGCAGCACCTGTTGCGTGTGTTGCCCCAACCGCGGGGGGGTGACAGGAAACCGCACCGGCGTCTCGGAAAAGCGCATGGGGGAAGCCACCATTTTCAGCGTGCCGTGGACCGGATCGGGCACGTCCTGCACAATCCCGCGGGCCAGCGTATCGGGAGAGGCAAACACCTCAGGCACCGTGCGCACCTGACCGGCCGGCACACCGAGCTGTTGCAAGATCGCGATCCATTCCAAGGTGGTTTTCTGCTCGAACACCGCGGCCAGAGCCGGGATCAGCGTCTCGCGATGCACGGCCCGCTGCCCTGCCTTTTGGTAACGCTCATCCTGCGCCAGCGCGGGCAAGCCCAGCGCCTGTTCGCACAGGACCCGGAATTGCTGGTCGTTGCCGCAGGCCAGGGCCAGAACGCCATCACGCGTCTTGAAAATCTGGTAGGGCACCACGGTAGCATGGGCATTGCCATAGCGTTTGGGAGGCTGGTTGGTCGCCAGATAGCCTGACGCCACATTGACCAGCAGGGCCACCGTGGAGTCGAACAAGGCAATATCGATATGCTGGCCGCGACCCGTTTTCGAGCGGGAGATCAAAGCCGCCAGAATGGCCTGCGTGGCATTCATGCCCGTCACCACATCGGCCACGGCCACGCCCAGCTTCATCGGCTCGCCCTCGGCCTCGCCGGTAATCGACATCAGCCCGCTTTCGGCCTGAATGGCAAAATCATATCCTGCCTCATGGGCGCGCGGCCCGGTGCGGCCATAGCCCGAAATCGAGCAATAGATCAGATTGGGGTTGATCTCGCGCATCTGCTCCCAGCCCAAGCCGAGCCGATCGAGCGCCCCCAGTTTGAAATTCTCGACCAGCACATCGGCCTCGCGGGCCAGCCGCACAATCAGCGCCTGCCCTTCGGGACTTTTCAGATCGACGGCCAGCGACAGTTTCGACCGGTTGGCACACTGGAAATAGGTCGATTCCCCGCCGATATTCGGGGTCGTCCAGGTGCGGGTGTCATCACCGCTGCGGGTTTCCTCGATTTTCCAGACCTCGGCCCCCAGATCGGCCAAAGTCTGCGTACACCAGGGCCCCGCCAACACCCGCGACAGATCAAGCACCTTGATCCCATCCAATGGCTGCATGATTTTTCTCTCCGACACCGCACTGATTACCTTCCGAACGGGGCATATCTTCCGATGTTCGACCGTGCGAGACAAGCAAAGGATTGAATCGCCCAACATGGCCTGGCGGCCAGTGCGACTGGTGATGGCTTATTCTGCTGATTTTATAAAAAGAAATGGTAGCGAAGGAGAGATTTGAACTCCCGACACAAGGATTATGATACGAGATGCTGCGATTAAAGCGCTGAAATTATTGAGCAAAAACAGACACTTAGCAGATGCGCGTGTAAATGTGTGTATAAAAATATCATTTTTAAGACCCTCAATCACAGAAAAAACCACACAAAATCAGACAGTTGGAAACGCCGACACAAAAGCGAACTGTGCTTAACGGGGGTAGACGCTGTTGGACGCGATGAGGTTTATGCGGGCTATTGGTAAGTGTGCTTGTTGAGTGATTGTCGTTTCGGCACGACAATCTCCAACACACAGCCACAAAAAAGCGGAGTAGTCGCCCACTCCGCCATTTGTCTCACAACAGCCCGTTTAAGCGGCTTTGCGGGGTACACGCTGCCCTACACGCTCAATAGCGGCTATGGCCTTGTCAAACTCACCAGCCTTTACCGCAGCGATGACCGTATCAATGATGGGTATGAGGTGTTCGGGCTTGGTTGACCTGCGACCCAACTTCCCTCCACTTTTCGGGAGAGTCTGAGTTAACAATCTGGCCTTATGCGGCCTGCTTTTCCAGTACTATTTTCATTGCGAATTCACTTGGCGTGAT
>CANFLM010000037.1 GCA_947447895.1 Hyphomicrobiales bacterium | reverse complement strand
TCCCCAATGCCGGGCGTAATAGCGGCCATGCTCTGCCGCCACCCAACCGATCACGCCGGGAAACCAGCTTGTGTGCATTTGCAAACCGTCAAACGGGCTCGGGAGGGGCGAGGCATGGTCTCTCATGGCTGTTCCGAAGTGAGGGGGCCGAAAAGCGGGATGAAGCTGTTACGCAAGGCCAGATCGAGATCGCTCATCATCACCGGCAGGCCGAGATCGACAAGGCTGGTCACGCCATAGCGCGGATCGGCCACCCCGCAAGGCACGATGCCGCCGAAGTGGCCGAGCTCGGGTTCGACATTAATGCTGAGCCCGTGAAAGGTCACCCATTGGCGGACGCGGATGCCGATGGCGGCGATTTTATCTTCGAAATCCGGCCCTTTGTCACGGCGTTTGACCCATACTCCGACACGATCCTCGCGCCGTTCGCCCTTGATGTTGAACTGGTCGAGCGTGGCAATGATCCATGCCTCAAGGCAGGCGATAAAGGCCCGCAAATCGGGCCCGCGCTGCCTGAGATCGAGCATCACATAGACAATGCGCTGTCCCGGTCCGTGATAGGTATATTGGCCGCCGCGCCCTGTCTCGAACACCGGAAATTGCGGCTGTCTGAGATCGTCGGGATTGGTCGAGGTGCCTGCGGTATAAATGCTGGGATGCTCGACCAGCCAAACCAGTTCGCGCGCCTGCCCGTCAATGATGTCGGCGACCCGCTGCTGCATGAATTGCACGGCATCGGGATAGGGCGTCAACCCGTCGGCAATCAGCCATTCCACCGGCCTGGCCGATGGTCCCATCAGCACGCGGGCTGTGGAATCAAGACGTGGTGTGGTGCTGGGAGATTGGCTATGATCGGTCATGGCTTCTATTGTGGCCTTGCCGACAGACTCGTCAACCGCAGCAACCGGGACAAACGGGGCTGGAATTCGTATTTTCGGTGTTTTATCAGGAGATCTCAGCCAATCTGTCACTTCCTGCGCTGTGGTGGCTTGTCCTTGGGAAATTGATCTGTTACACGACCCCACGCTTTGATGTGAACGAAGCGGATGTTTGATTTGCGGCCATGGCGGAATTGGTAGACGCGCTAGCTTGAGGTGCTAGTCCGGTAACACGGGTGGAGGTTCGAGTCCTCTTGGCCGCACCATTCATTTCCAAGAATGAATGGTGCTTTTTTATAAAAAATCTGTTTTTCCTGCGTCTGGCTGGCGCACACAATCCGTTTTTTCAGATCACCGGTCAGTCTTCCCCCTTTGGGTGAATATCCAAACAGTCCTGCTTGCGTTTACACTGGTTTTCCGAGCCGCATTGCCGTCGAGCATGATGCGCCGAACCATGAGGAAACCCTGATATGTCGAGCAACGCTTCGTCCCTCTCAAACATGCCGTCGTTCAATTTTGATCTGGGCGAAACAGCGGATGCGATCCGCGCCACGGTGCGGGCCTTCTCGCAGGATGAAATTGCCCCGCGTGCCGCCGAGATTGACCGGGACAATCTGTTTCCGCGCGATTTATGGCCCAAAATGGGCGCATTGGGTCTGCATGGTCTGACGGTCGAGGAGGAATATGGCGGGGCAGGTCTCGGCTATCTCGAACATTGCATTGCCATGGAGGAGGTCTCGCGTGCCTCGGCCTCGGTCGGCCTGTCCTACGGTGCGCATTCCAACCTGTGCATCAACCAGTTGCGTCGCAACGGCACGGATGCGCAAAAGCGCATTTATCTGCCGCGCCTGATTTCGGGCGAGCATGTCGGGGCTCTGGCGATGTCGGAACCGGGCTCCGGCTCCGATGTGGTGTCGATGCGCACCAAGGCGATCAAAATGGGCGATCGCTATCTGCTCAACGGCTCGAAAATGTGGATCACCAACGGCCCGCAGGCTGAAACGCTGATTGTCTATGCCAAGACCGATCCGGATGCGGGATCGCGCGGCATCACCGCTTTTATCATCGAAAAAGGCATGAAGGGCTTTTCGACCGCCCAAAAACTCGACAAGCTCGGCATGCGCGGTTCCGATACCTGCGAATTGGTGTTCGAGGATTGCGAGGTGCCCGAGGACAATGTGCTGGGTCAGGTCGGCAAGGGCGTGAATGTGCTGATGTCGGGCCTCGACTACGAACGCGCCGTGCTGGCGGCGGGGCCGCTCGGCATCATGCAGGCGGCGATGGATATCGTGATCCCCTATGTGCACGAGCGTAAGCAGTTCGGCCAGCCGATCGGATCGTTCCAGCTCATCCAGGGCAAGCTGGCCGATATGTATGTGATGATGAATGCCTGCAAGGCCTATGTCTATGCGGTTGCCAAGGCCTGCGACAGGGGCGAGACCACGCGCGAGGATGCGGCTGGCGCCATCCTGATTGCGGCCGAAAAGGCCACGCAAATGGCTCTGGATGCCATCCAGATCCTCGGTGGCAACGGCTATATCAATGATTACCCGACCGGACGCCTGCTGCGCGATGCCAAATTATATGAAATCGGGGCAGGCACCAGCGAAATCCGCCGGATGCTGATCGGTCGGGAATTGTTTGAAAAGACCGTTTGAGCCTCAGGTTCCGGCCTGATGTTTCGGCCTAATGTTCTTTGGGCAGTCCGAGTCGGTAAATCCCTTTGAAATCATCGGGATCGGCCGGTTTTCCCTTGCGGTAGATCACCAGACGGCCTTCATGGGCCAGTCGCACGGCGATGCGGCGCAAGGGCACCATCAGCGGCCCCCAGTGATCGGGATGCGAACCGCCGACCTTGCGGGCCACTTCCGACGGGCAGAAGGTTTTGGCCGCACCCTGTTCGGCCGCGAGGGCCAGCAGGGTTTTTTCAAGCAATTCGTGCGAGACTTTAACCGGTTCGGTCATGGGGTATTGTGTCCATCGGTTTTGACTGTCAGATTTTCGGCAGCGGTATGGGCGGGTGAGGCGAATTGCCGGCGCACCAGCATCACGACGATGGCGGCTGTTGTGACCAGCAACACATAGGGTGAGGCGAACCAGCCGATATAGGCCAGCGAGAAAAACAGCCCGCGCTGGCCGCGGTTGAAGTGGCGACCGGCCTCGGTAAAAATGGCCCCGGTTTCATGCACGAAACGTTGTGCGGTGCCTGTATCGAATTCCTGGGGCGGCGGTGTCGCACCGATCAGAATGGCGGCATAGTTGAACAGGCGGTAGGCCCATGCGAATTTGAAAAAGGCATAGGTGAAAATCATCGCCAGCCCCATTACCTTGATTTCCCACAAAGTCCGCGAGGTGTTGAGGCCCAGCGGCAGATCGGCAAACAGATTGATGACATCGTCGGTGGCGCGCAACAGGGTCAGCGATCCGCCGATCGCAAACAGCGAGGTCGAGGCGAAAAACGAGGTGCCGTTCTGGAGGCCAGCCGTGATCTGTGTATCGATGATGCGGACATCGCGGGCCAGCATCCGCTCCATCCAGACCATGCGATAGGTATGCATGATCTGGTTGAGGCTTTTATGGCCCAGACGCGAGGATTCGACTGCCGTATGGTAGGCATACCACGTGACAAGAAAGACCCCTAGGGCCACGCTATCCTGAATGGTGAAGTCGATCATTGCGCCAATGTGGCGAAAGCGGCTGCGTCGCACAAGATATTTTGCAAGTGCTGATTGGTGATTGACCGTTTGGCCGGTTTGGGCAAGTCTGTTTGGGCAAGTCTGTCGAGGGGATTGATCAAACGGGGTTTTCCATGTCGCAGCATATTACCAGAGGCGTCAAATCCATGTTGGCAGAGGCCAATGCGGTGATCGAGACCATCCCGACAGAGCAGGCTTTGTCCCTTGTCGAGCGTGAGGATGTCGTGCTGGTCGATCTGCGTGATCCGCGCGAGCTGGAACGCGAGGGGCGTATCCCCGGGGCTTTTCACTGCCCGCGCGGCATGCTGGAATTCTGGATCGATCCCGAAAGCCCCTATCACAAACCGGTTTTTGCGCAGGACAAACGCTATGTGTTCTTTTGCGCCGGCGGCATGCGTTCGGCGCTGGCGGCCAAGACAGCCCATGATATGGGGCTGAAGCCTGTGGCCCATATCGATGGAGGTTTTGGTGCATGGAAAAAGGCGGGGGGCCTTGTCGGCGAAGGCGGTCAATAATCATCGCTCGCGGACCTATCCACAGTAAAGCCCTCAGATTGGTTGGTGCTCGGGGTGGCTTTAGGGTAGTGGAGTGGGATGGCTCTGCATCTCTTGAAATTATGCGTCGGCGTCGCTTCGATCTCTGATCTGGAAGACTGGATCAGCATGAGCATGACCATGCGCCGCCGCTCGGGCCAAGCCGAGGAACAAATCCATACCACCCGCATGGTGCCCAAGCGCGTCGAGGAATTGCTGGATGGCGGTTCGCTCTATTGGGTGATCAAGGGGCAGGTCTCGTGCCGACAACTTTTGCGCGATATACGTCCCTTCACCGACGCGAGCGGCATCGGACGCTGCCAGTTGGTCTTGCATCCCGAACTGGTTCCGATTGTGCCGCGCCCGTGCCGCGCCTTTCAGGGCTGGCGTTATCTGGCCAACCACGAAAAACCGGCCGATATTTCAGCCGGCGAGGCGGCCATTGTCGATATGCCCGATGACATGCGACGCGAATTGGCGCAGCTTGGGTTGATATGAAGCCTGACACCGACCGGAGAGTTGCGGGATGATCATGCTGCTGTTGGGAGTGCTGGCGGCTGGTGGCATCTGGTGGGCCATCAAGACCTATGGCAAGGACGAAGCCAAGATCGCGCTTGTCAAACAAGGGGGAGGCGCCTTGGCGCTGGGCTTTGCGCTGATCCTGCTGCTGAAAGGCCGGTTCGATATGGCCATGGGGCTGGCAGGATTGGGCATGTATCTGCTGTCGGGCAGCGTCTCAGGATTGTTTCAGTCGCATTTTAACGGCCGTCCTGCCGCCGGGAGTGAAACACATCAGGCTGACGGATATGCGGGGAGTTCCGAGCATCGCCCGGGCTCTGGCATGACCGAAGATGAGGCCTATCAGGTGCTGGGCCTTGAGAAAGGCGCGACCGCGGAGGCCATCAACCGGAGCCACCGCGAGTTGATGAAGAAAATTCATCCCGATCAGGGGGGAACGACGTATCTTGCCACCCGGGTGAACCAGGCCCGCGACATTCTGCTCCAGACTCAGCGCTAAAGCGCGGCGGTTGGCCTGGATCTGGCTGCTTGATCGATGGGAGGACGTCATGAGATTCGGCTCGCTCATATGCGTGTCGCGGAGCATGACAACCCCGATCCCTTGAGATTTTTACAAGCCGCAACGGCATCCTGCTCCGACAAGCCGTTGAAACGGGCCAGATAGGTGGTCTTGATCTTCGATTTGACGGTCACCGTGCCGGAATCAGCCTTGGCCAGAATGCCTTTGGACTGTTTTTTGGCCCGGCTGATCATCGCCGATGCCTCTTTGGTGGTTTTCGCATCACCCACCATCACCATCCAGGTGGCCGGTTTGGCTTTGGCCTTGGCCGCCGTTTTGGGCTCGGCGGTTTTGACCGACGGAATCTCGGCAGGCGGGGACATGCGTGGATTGACGCTGCCGGTGGTCAGCGGCTTGGCATCCGTATCGGCATCCGCCATGGCCGGCATGGAGCCGGTGGTTGAGGATTTCGGCAGATAGGTCTCGACCAGTCGCGCCATGGCATTGTCACGCGAGGGGCCGGTCCGTCCGCCCATCACCACGCCGACAATGTGGTGGCCGTCGAGCTTGGCCGAGGTCAGCAGGTTGAAGCCGGAGGTGCGGGTAAAGCCGGTCTTGATCCCATCCACCCCTTCGATCCGGCCCAGCAGATGGTTGTGGTTGCCGATCACTTCGCCTTCATAATTGAAGCTGCGGGTGGCGAAATAGGGGTAATATTTGGGGAAACGGCTTTGCACGGCACGGCCCAGAGTGGCCAGGTCGCGCGCAGTGGTAATCTGTCCGGGATCGGGCAGGCCGGAGGCATTGCGATAGACAGTGTGGCTCATGCCGATGGCGCGGGCTTTTCGTGTCATCAACTGCGCAAAATTATCCTCGGTGCCACCGATGTTTTCGGCGATGACGGCGGCCACATCATTGGCCGAACGCGTGACGAGCGCCTTGATGGCATCCTCGACGGTAATTGTATCGCCCGCCGTCACGCCCAGTTTGGACGGGGCCTGCCTTTGCGCATGGGCCGAGACTTTCAATTCGGTCGACAGCGTCATCTTGCCGCGATCGAGTTGCTCGAACAGCAGATAGAGCGTCATGACTTTTGTGATCGAGGCAGGATGGCGGGGCGCATCGGGATTTTCGGCGTAAAGCACTTTGCCCGTTTTTACATCCACGACAATGGCAGCTGTGGGGGGTGAATAGCCGCCGACCTGCGGCCGCTTGCGTGTGGCCGCCTGTGAGGAACAGACCGAACCCACCACAACGGAGGCAATCACCGCACTGGAGACAAGTGTCTGTCTCAACGACGCAAAACTCAGCAAACCCATTCGCCGTGCCCCCAAAACGAAACTGGCATTCCAACAGGCCCCGAAGGCCTACACACGAACCTTTTAGGCGGGGTGGGTTACTTACGGGTTAACAATGGCGGCTGGCAGATGCATTTGTTTGGATGGGGTGGTTTTTGTGGACAGGATAAACGGGTGTAAAAATATTTTGTTGCAGTGCAATATTTATGATTGACTGGATGGTGCAATGCACATAAATTGATCACATGACAGCGATCTGACAGTGCGTGAGAGATCAGGTCAGTCAGGCTGAAGCGAGACGGGACACCCAAAAGGCACCGTTGAAAGCTTTGAGCCAATTGGAATGCTCAACCCTTTTAGCTGCCCAGGCAGCCTTTGGAGATAACCCATGTTTGCCCAGTTTGAAGAAATCCAGAAAATCGGTAAGACCAATGTGGAAGCTGCTGTGAAAAACCTCGGCGCAACCACCAAGAACGTCCAGACCCTGGCCACAGAAACCGCCGACTATTCCAAGAAGGCTTTCCAGGAGCAGTCCGCTCTGGTCGAAAAGCTGGTCGCTGCCAAAAGCCTCGATAAGGTGTTCGAAATCCAGACCGCTTATTCAAAGTCGGCTTATGACGGTTTCGTCTCCTACGCCACCAAGGTTGGTGAAATCGTCAGCACGATCACCAAAGACGCAGTGAAGCCATACGAAGTGGCCCTCAACAAGGCGACCGGCAAATAAGCTGTTCCTTCTCAATTCCCGAGATGAAAAACCCGGCTCAGGCCGGGTTTTTTTGTGTTTCCTGTCGACTTTTTGGCAACAATCGGGCTTGAGGACTGGCGCAGACCGATTGCGCACCCTACATTGTTTAGGTGTTGAGATGGATCGAGGGCATGTCGGGCATGGACGGGCAACAGATATCACGAGGTGGAGCCTTAAAGGGGCCGCTGCCGGATGGCGTTGTTGTCTGCGCGCTGCGGCCTGTCCGCAATTCGGACGGCGAGTCGGGCACGGCGGTTCTGACCCGCACGCGGACCAAAAAGCCGAGCCTTTACCGCGTGCTTTTGCTCAATGACGATTATACTCCCATGGAATTCGTGGTGTTTATCCTTCAACGTTTCTTCAATAAAACGATGGAAGAAGCCACAGAAATCATGTTGCATGTGCACCAGAACGGTGTCGGTTTATGCGGTGTCTTTACTTACGAGGTCGCGGAAACCAAAGTGACGATGGTGATGGATTTCGCGCGCAAACATCAGCATCCGCTGCAATGCGTGATGGAAAAATCTTAAAAGGGATTCGGGTTCATGCCGTCCTTCTCGCGTAGTTTGGAACAGGCCCTTCATCGGGCTTTGGCTCTGGCCAACCAGTATCATCACGAATTCGCGACGCTCGAGCATCTGTTGATGGCCTTGACCGATGATGCCGATGCGGCGGCCGTGATGCGGGCCTGCAGTGTCGATATTGCCCTGTTGCAACGCAATCTGACCCATTACATCGACGAGGAATTGGTGACACTCGTCTCCCATAATGGCGATGACGCCAAGCCGACAGCCGGTTTCCAGCGCGTCATCCAGCGGGCGGTAATCCATGTCCAGTCCTCGGGCCGCGAGGAGGTCACGGGAGCCAATGTGCTGGTGGCCATTTTTGCCGAGCGCGAGAGCCATGCGGCCTATTTCCTGCAAGAGCAGGACATGACCCGCTATGATGCGGTCAATTACATCTCGCACGGCATTGCCAAGGGCGTGGAAGCGAGCGAGAACCGTTCGCCGCGCGGTGTTGGCGGCGATGGTGCCGATGACGAGGCCCGCCGTGGCGGATCGCGGGACGGCGCAGGCGAGGGTGACAAAAAGCCCGACGCGCTCGCGGCCTATTGCGTCAATCTGAACAAAAAGGCCACCGAAGGCCGCATCGACCCGCTGATCGGCCGCACCGCAGAAGTCGCCCGCACGATCCAGGTCCTGTGCCGCCGCCAGAAGAACAATCCGCTGTTCGTCGGTGATCCCGGTGTCGGCAAGACGGCGATCGCCGAAGGTCTGGCTTTGATGATCGAGCGGCACGAGGTGCCCGAAGTGCTCGAAGGTGTCACCGTCTATGCGCTCGATATGGGTTCCTTGCTGGCCGGTACGCGTTATCGCGGCGATTTCGAGGAACGCCTGAAGCAGGTGATGAAAGAGATCGAACAGCACAAGAAAGCCGTGCTGTTCATCGATGAAATCCATACGGTGATCGGGGCAGGGGCAACCTCGGGTGGCGCGATGGATGCGTCAAATCTGCTCAAGCCCGCGCTTGCGGCCGGCACTTTGCGCTGCATTGGTTCGACCACCTACAAGGAATTCCGCCAGCATTTCGAGAAAGATCGGGCTTTGGTGCGCCGGTTCCAGAAAATCGATGTGGCAGAGCCGTCGATCCCCGATGCGATTGCGATCTTGAAGGGGCTGAAACCCTATTACGAGGACTTCCACTCCGTGCGCTTCACCAATGAGGCGATCGAGGCGGCTGTGATGCTGTCGTCGCGCTATATCGGTGATCGCAAATTGCCCGACAAAGCGATTGACGTGATCGACGAGACCGGCGCATCGCAAATGCTGGTCCCCTTGGCCAAACGCCGCAAGACCATTGGAATCAAGGAGATCGAGGCGACAATCGCCACCATGGCGCGGATACCGCCGAAAACCGTCTCCAAGGACGATGCCGAAGTGCTCCAGCATCTGGATGAGACCCTGAAGCGGGTCGTCTACGGGCAGGATCAGGCGATTGCCACGCTGACGTCAGCCATCAAACTGGCGCGGGCGGGCTTGCGCGATCCTGAAAAGCCGATCGGCAACTATCTGTTTGCTGGCCCTACGGGGGTCGGCAAAACCGAAGTGGCGCGCCAGTTGGCCGCAAGCCTCGGTGTCGAACTGATCCGGTTCGATATGTCGGAATATATGGAACGTCACACCGTTTCGCGGTTGATCGGCGCACCGCCCGGCTATGTCGGTTTCGATCAGGGAGGTTTGCTCACCGATGGTGTCGACCAGCATCCGCATTGCGTCCTGCTGCTCGATGAAATCGAAAAGGCCCATCCGGATCTGTTCAATATCCTGTTGCAGATTATGGATCACGGCAAGTTGACCGACCACAACGGCAAGTCGGTCGATTTCCGCAATGTCGTGTTGATCATGACCACCAATGCCGGTGCCGCCGATCTGGCCAAGCCTGCCATGGGCTTTACCCGCATCAAGCGCGAGGGTGACGATCAGGAAGCCATCAACCGTCTGTTTGCGCCGGAATTCCGCAACAGGCTGGATGCCACGATCTCCTTCGCGCCTTTGCCGCGCGAGGCAATTGCTCGCGTTGTCGATAAATTTATGGCGCAACTCGATGCCCAGCTGGCCGACCGCAAAGTCTCGATCGAACTGTCGGACGAGGCGCGTGATTGGCTGATCGAACATGGCTATGACGAAGCCATGGGGGCCCGTCCGATGGGCCGCCTGATCCAAGCGGATATCAAAACCCCGCTGGCCGATGAATTGCTGTTCGGCCGTTTGAAGCAGGGCGGTATTGTCAGGGTAATTGTCGTTGCCAAGCCTTCGGAGAATGACAAGGCCGCAACGAAAATGCAGCTCGGCTTTGAATATCCTGATACGGCGAGCAAGCCGAAGCCTGAAAAGGAATTGGTGAAATCCAAGCCGGCCCCCAAAAAGCGTGCGGCATCGGGGGGCAAAGTGGCGGGAAAGCCCAAGAGCAAAGCCAAGTTGTCTGACACACCCCCCTTGCCACCACGCCCGAAAGCCATCACAACGGTTCCTAAATTGCCTTTGAGCAAGTCCTGATCCTGCCTGTCGAACACCTTAGAGTTTGCCCGTTTGAAACCTACGCCCGCCCCGCTTACCCGCCGCCAGCGCCGCCGTCGTAAACGTCTGCGGCAGGAGGAGTTTTTGGGCTGGATCGTGGTGCCACTGATCATCTGGGGCCTCGTATGGTCCTTTATCGAATTGAACGAGCGGTTCGGATCATTCCTCGCCCCGATCCTCCAGTCTTTGAAGCCTGCATCCCCATAACCTGTTGAAACGATCCCTCGCGATGAGTTCCATCACGCCTTCTTCTGATGACGAGATCGCGGGCAACCATTGGGGTGCAGCTTTCGACGGGATCAAGGATGCTTTGCGGCTCCCGGCCTGGGTGGTGGCGGCGGCGTTGATCGGCGTCGGTCCTTTGGCCCAGGCGGTCGGGCATCCGATCGGGGCGGCAATGGCCTCCACGGTGTTTGTCTGGGCTGGTCCGGCTCAGGTGCTGTTTTACGGCGGTCTGGGGGCCGGGATGGCCTATCCGGCGCTGGCTTTTGTGATCGGCCTGTCATCCATGCGGTTCTTGCCGATGACGATGACCATCATGCAGATGTTGCGCCGTCCCAAACAATCGATACTGACCCAATTTGCCATTGCCCATTTTGTGACGGTCACGGTATGGGCCGAATGTTTGCGCCGCTTGCCCGACATGCGCGAGGTTGACCGGGTTCCCTATTTCTTCGGCTTCGGCATCACCTGTCTGGTGTTGTCCACCTTCACCACCGCCTTCGGTTATGTGTTGGCGGGAGCCGTGCCGACCCATTTTGCTGCGGGATTGCTGTTTCTGACCCCGGTGTTTTTCACCTGTTCGATTTGCGCTGGCGCGCGGGATATGCCGGATTGGTTGGCCATAGGCATGGGGGCTGTGCTTGAACCTCTGGCCCTGCATGTTGCGGGCCCCGAATTCGATCTGCTGGTCACGGGTCTGGTCGGTGGCACGGTCGCCTTTATGATCAAAATGAACAGACGGCGCACAACGGGGACGCTGCGATGATCGAGATGCTGGCCCCCTATGCGCTGATGCTGGTGATCGCAGCTGTGCCGACCGGAATATGGCGGGCCGGTGCGGTGGTCCTGTCACGCTCCATTTCCAGCCAGTCGCTGGTGTTCGAATGGGTGCGTTTTGTTGCCACCGCCTTGCTGGCGGGTGTGGTGGCCAAATTGCTGGCCAATCCCTCCGGTGCATTGGCTCTGGCCCCCGATTGGGGACGCCTCGGGGCGGTTGTCGCAGCCTTTGCCGCCTTCATGGCCTTCCGCCGCTCGGTGTTTGCCGGCGTGCTGACGGGTGAAACCATCCTGATCCTGTCGGTTTATTTCACCCAGCCGTAACGGCAAGAGCGGCTTTGATCCGTCCGGCATAGTCTGCCAGAATATCGCGGTTTTCCATTGCACCGGTATGCGGACGCAGGGGAACCCCGTTCCAGCGGGGCATCACATGGAAGTGCAGGTGGAACACCACCTGGCCGCCGGCCTGTTCGGAGAATTGCTGGATCGTCAGACCCTCGGCCGCCATGCCCGATTGCACGGCGCGCGCGACCTTTTGCAGTCCCGCCATCATGGCTGCCAATGCTGCCGGATCAATGTCGAGCACATTGCGCGCGGGTGACTTGGGGATCACCAGCACGTGTCCGTCGGCCCGCGGCATAATGTCCATGAAGGCGAGGCAATGGCTGTCCTCGTAGACCTTTTCGCAAGGCAATTCCCCGCGCAGGATTTTGGCAAAGATATTGTCGGGGTCATAGACTGCGGTTTGGGCATGCAACGACATGTCATTCTCTTTCCTGGGTGGCCTGATCGGTGTCGATTTTACGGAATGGTGTGTGGGCCGCAAGTTCCTGATGCACGCGCTGCATGTGGGCGCGTTCATGGTCGAGATAGTCCGATACGCCGCGCCGCAAAGCCGGATCGGCAATCCAATGGGCGGAATAGGTGGTCGCGGGCGCATAGCCTCGCGCCAGTTTGTGCTCGCCTTGCGCGCCGGCCTCGACCCGCTTCAGCCCGCGCGCGATCGCAAAATCGATGGCCTGATGGTAACAGACCTCGAAATGCAGGAATGGGTGGTCCTCGATCGCCCCCCAGTTGCGGCCGTAAAGAGCATCCGAACCGATGAAATTGATGGCGCCGGCAATCGGTCGTCCCGCCCGGTCGGCCATGACCAGCAGGATTTGATCGGCCATACGCTCACCGATCAGCGAGAAAAAGCGGCGGTTGAGATAGGGCCGCCCCCATTTGCGGGCGCCGGTATCCATATAGAATTCAAAAAAGGCATCCCAATCCGCCTCGCGGATGTCGCGGCCTGTAACATGCCGGATGGTGATGCCGTTGCCGAGTGCTGCCGCGCGTTCCTTGCGCAAAGCCTTGCGCTTGCGCGATTGCAGCGAGGCCAGAAAATCCTCGTATTGGGTATAATTGTTGTTGATCCAGTGGAACTGCTCGTCCTGCCTTTGCAAAAAGCCTTGGGCTCCCAAGGCTTTCCAGTCGACTTCCGGCAGAAAGGTCAGGTGGATCGAGGAGGCTTCGACTTCCCCGCACAAGGCTTGCAAGCCGCCGATCAGCGCTTGCTTGATGGCGGGATCGTTGTTTTTGGCCAAGAGGCGCGGTCCGGTGGCGGGGGTGAAGGGGACCGAGACCTGCAATTTGGGGTAGTAGGAGCCGCCCGCATTCTCATAGGCCTGTGCCCAGCCGTGATCGAAGACATATTCGCCCTGCGAATGGCTTTTGAGATAGCACGGCGCAACACCGACCAACTCGCCCGCCTGATTGCGCACGACGATGTGCAACGGCACCCATCCGGCGCGTTCGCCGACACAGCCCGATTCTTCCAGCGAGGATAAAAAGGCATAGGAGACAAACGGATTGTCCGTGCCCGCGCAGGCATCCCATTCCCGCGCGGTCAGGGCTGTCAACAGCGGCACGACGCCGATCTGGTAGGTGTCCGGAGGTTGACCCATCACGCGCATAGCTGGTCCCGATCAGGGTTAGATAACGGATGGAAGAACTTGAACTGTTTAGTGGATTTCGAACAGGCCTTCAACTTCGACCAGCGCGTTGAGCGGCAGTTGGGCAACCCCGATGGTCGAGCGCGCATGGCGTCCCGCATCCCCAAACACCTCGACCATCAGATCGGAAGCGCCGTTCATGACCTGCGGCAAGGAGGCAAAGTCGGGCCGGCAATTGATAAACCCGCCCAAGCGGACGCAGCGGCTGACACGGTCAAGCGAGCCGGCCACGGCTTTGACCTGCGCCAGCACATTGATGACACAGAGGCGGGCGGCAGCCTGGCCGTCCTCCATGGTTGCGCCATCTCCCATCTTGCCGGTATGGGCGGGAGCCAGCTTGCCAGCGGCGTCAAAGCACAACTGGCCCGACACAACCAGCGTCGTTCCGGTCAGCACCGCACCGACATAATTGGCCACAGGGGCGGCGGGGGTGGGCAGAACAATGCCCAACGCACTCAAACGCTGTTCGATGGACGTGCTGTGGTGCTGGCTCATGGTGATATTCCTGTCTTGTCGGTGTATAGTGGGTCAAAGGGCAACCGGATAAGGAATTTCTGATGTCAGACCGTTTTATGCAAGCTGTTTATCGTCGCCCTGTTGTCTCAGTCTTGCTGGCAGGTGTTTTAGGCGTTGTGCTGGGTGGCCCCGCACGGTCTGCCCCCGAAAAAGTTACGATGGCGGCCCACCGCGCCGTTTACGATATGAAGCTGTTGCGCTCCCAGAATGGCGGACCTGATGATGCCAAGGGCCGCATTGTGATCGAATTTGCCGGTTCGGCCTGCGAAGGCTACACCCAGACCATCCGGCAGGTGTTCGAAATCGGTTCTGCCGAGGGAGAAACCGAGCGCATCGATTTCCGCTCCACCACCTTCGAGGCCGGCGATGCCAATCGCTTCAATTTCATGCGCGACAACCGCAAAGCCTTGGAAAAACCCGAGAAAACCGAAGGTTTTGTTGAAAAGCGCAACAAGAACACCCTTCTCACTGTATCAAAGCCCAAACGCAAGACTAGTGATCTGCCCGAGAGCACTCTGTTTCCGACCGAGCACATGATCGCGCTGGTCAAGGCCGCCCAAGCGGGCCAGAATCGTTTCGCTGCCCCGCTGTTTGATGGCACCGATGACGAGAATCGGGTGTTCGATACGGTGGCCGTGATCGGTTCTGCCAAAACCGAGACCGAAACCAATCCCGCGAAAGTACTGTCCGGCATGCCGCGCTGGCCGATGAGCCTGAGCTTTTTCGAACGCGAAAAAGGCGATGGCCTGCCCGCCCAGACCATGCGGTTCCAGGTCTATGCCAATGGGGTGATCAGCACCATGGTGATCGATTTCGGCGAATTCGTACTGGGGGGCGAGATGACCTCGCTGGTCATGCTCAAACCATCCAAATGCGATAAATAAGCCGGATTTTTAGCCGTCGCGCAGGCCGTGATGGGTGTGCGGCGTCATTCGCTGGTGGATTTGCACAAGGCGGGCCGGATCCATCTTGATCTCGGCGCAAAAGGCCAGCAGCAGGCTCTCGTCCTCGAACACATGGTCGAGAATCGCCAGTTGGAACAGGGGATCGCCGATCTGCTGGCGGATGCTGGCCGGATCAATGCCGGTCAAAGCCAGAAAGCGGCTCAGCCGCTCGTTGTCTCCGGCCAAAAAGCCCAGTGCGGCAATGGCGATCTCTTCGCCCCGCTGATCGGGGAGGGCCACGGTTGAGGCTTTGGGGTGGGCTGGCATCGGGGTAACCTCTCGAGCTTGATCGACAGAACCACTTTATACGATTATGGATAGAGCAGAAGAGGGCTCCGTCTGGGCCATGCTATGGAATGACCATGACCAAAACAGTGCTGATTGTCGAAGACAACGAATTGAACATGAAGTTGTTCAACGATCTGCTGGAGGCCTATGGCTATCTGACGATCAAGACCATGAGCGGACAGGATGCCATGTCGCTGGCACGCGCCCATCGGCCCGATGTCATCCTCATGGATATCCAGCTGCCGGAAATTTCCGGCGAGGACATTATCGAATGGATGAAAAGCGACCCCGAATTGCGGTCCATTCCGATCATCGCCGTCACGGCTTTCGCGATGAAAGGGGATGAGGAACGCATCCGCGCCAAAGGCTGCGAGGCCTATCTGTCAAAACCGATTTCTGTCGCCAAATTTCTGGAAGTGGTCCAGTCTTTCGCCAATTAATGCCTCGAGCCAATAAAAAAGCCACCCGAAGGCGGCTTTTTCCGAAGCGGTTGTGAACCAAACCCGCTTATTTGATTTTGGCTTCCTTGAACTCGACATGCTTGCGGGCGACGGGATCATACTTCCGCATCGACAGCTTGTCGGTCATGGTGCGCGAATTCTTCTTGGCAACGTAGAAGAAGCCCGTGTCTGCAGTCGACAGCAGCTTCACTTTGATTGTGGTCGCCTTGGCCATGGCGGCTATCCTTATTGGTTCAGGGCTTTCACCCAATCGACAGACAAATAAACATTGGGGCCGATTACGAGAACCGTCCACGTTGGCGTTACTTCTAGCGATGATGCGGCAAATGTCAACACGCGCGTGCAGAAAATGACGGGCCTGTGTTCAGGCGGGCTTTGTCCGCCCGAAACCCAGCACAATCGCGATATAGAGCCCGAAAAGACTGGCGGAGGCCCAAATATAGCCGTGGGGATTGACCATATCCATGGCCCAGCCCAGCAGCGGCGGGCCAAACATCTGCCCCGTGGCGTAGAGCATCACGAACAGGGCATTGGCCGCCACCAGCGAGGCCCCGTGGAATTGCGCCCCCAACAGGGCCAGACCGACGCAATAGAGGCTCGCCGCCACCCCGCCCCACAGGCACAGCGTGCCCAGATAGAGCCATGACTGGGGCGACAGAAACGGGATCACCAGCGTGACAAGCCCCGCCAGACCGGCAATCAGCAGCAAGAGCCGTCTTTTATCCACCCGATCCGCGAGCAGTCCGAACGGGATCTGGAAGAACAGGTTTCCCAGGGCGACAGCCGAGATCTGCATGGCGGCGGCACGGTCATCGAGACCGATTCGGTGCCCATAGACCGGCAGGACGCTGAACGCTCCGGTTTCGACAGCTCCGAACAGCAAAGCCGCAAGCGCAGCAACAGGAGCGGAGCGGAACAGGGAAGCAAAACCCAATCCGGCATGTCCGTCCATTTGCGGGGTCTGTCGTCCCGCCATCCAGACAGGGACCAGCGCCAGCACGAAAATGCCGGCTCCCAGGATCAATGGCCATTCCCCTTCGGTGCCGGTCTGTTGCAGCACCAAAGGGCCACTGGCGAAACCGAGTGACAGAATGGTGCCGTAAATGCCCATGATCAGGCCGCGCCGGTCATCAGGCGCAGCGGCATTGATCCAGAATTCGCTGAGAATGAACAGCACCGTCAGTGCGCAACCCAGCATGAAGCGCAATGCGAACCAGCTCCACACGCTGTGCGCCCAGCCGAAGCCGAGCGTGGCGGTGGCCCCTGTGACCAGAGCCGTGACCAGCAAGGCCCTGATCCCGAATTTTTGGGCCAAACCCGGAATGAAGGGGGCCAGAGACAGGGTCGCCAGCGCCATGAAACTGGTATTGAAACCGATCATCGCCCCCGACCAGCCCGCCTGATCCAGCCGCAACGACAACAAGGGCAGGGTCATCGACATCGCGACGCCGATAATGGCCACAAGCAGGATCGCCAGCGCAATCGTCCAGCGGGCACGGCCCGTGGTCTGTCGGCTGCCGGTGGTCGGCATCGGTCTCAGAGAAGCTCGCGCACAAAGGCGCGGTTGACCTCGTGATAGAAGGGCACGGGCAGATGATGGCCGAAACCGGCTTCGATCCGGTCGGCCAATTCCAGCAGGATCACCGCTGTCACAGGAGGCAGATCGAGATGCTTGGCCTCGTCCATCGGCACCCAGACCAGTTCGACCAGCTCAGAATCAGGCCCGATGACGCCAGTGACCTCATCGACAATCGCCGTGCGGTCCACCGCAAAAAAGCGGGCATCGAAACGCTTGGGACGGCGTGGCGGGGTAATGGCCCGTGCAATCATATGCAAATCCTCAAGATGCGGAAATGCGGCGTGTTTCGCATAATCGGCCCAGGGGCCTTCCGGAGCGCGGTCGGGCGTGCCGTAATCCTTGGAGCCGATCACCAGACCGGTTTCCTCGAAGGTTTCGCGGATGGCGGCCAGTGCCAGTGCGCGGGCGCGCGATAGGGTTGGACGTTGCACGCGCTGCATCAGACGCTGTTCGACAATCGGCTCCAATGCGCCGGCCACAACCATCTGGCGGTCGTGTTTTTCAATGCCGCCACCGGGAAACACGAATTTGCCGGGCATGAATTTGTGGCCATGGTGGCGTTTGCCCATCAGCAGTTTCGGCATGCTGGTCGCGCGGTCAATCACAATCAGCGTGGCCGCATCGCGCGGCCGCACATTGTCCCAGCGTCTTTCGCGAGCCGCACCATCAAGCTGCAGCAGATAGGGGTGGCTTTGATGCGTGTCGCTCATGACGGATCCATTTATGCGTCGTGATGGGGCGCAGGGCGCAAGGCGGGCAACTCGTCCCCATCGGGCTGGTTCGAGAAACCGTGCATCCGCAACGCCCATTGCAGCGCTACAACCCCACCTTTGACAGGCGGCAGCAGAACAAGTGTCAGGACCGTGCACAGGGTCGGCCAGACAATCGAATGCCAGAGCGTCGGCCAATCATAATGCGCCTCGACCGACATCATGGCCCCGACCACAATATGGCCGACAATCAGCAGGACCAGATAGGCCGGCAGATCATCCGAGCGGTTTGGAGAATAATCCTCATGGCATTCAGAGCATTGCGGGGTGACTTTAAGGTATTTTGTGAACAGTTTGCCCTCGTTGCAATGCGGGCAATGGCCCAGGGCTCCGCGCAGCATGGCCTGCATGACATCACGCTTTATAGGCTCGGGCTTATCCTGCGTCCAGACAATCGCTTCCGTAGCCGTAGTGCTCTTGCTTGTCATGATCGTGCCTTCCGCCTTGTTTGACGCGGCCTTTGTGGCAGATGTGCCTTGGCCCGTCCAGTCTCCCGCCGCATGCCTCGTTTGCCTGCGCCACGACCCTTGATGATGCGGCCTTCGCTGAGCATTTCAAACCGCAACGCCCCCGCAACCGGGGCGGCTTCCACCAGTCTGACGCTGACCGTATCGCCCAACCGCCAGCTTTCGCCAGTACCTTGGCCGATCAGGGCATGCGCGCCTTCGTCAAAAGCGTAATAGTCGCCTCCCAGAGTGGCGGCCGGGATAAAACCGTCCGCACCGGTATCATCGAGTTTGACGAACAGGCCGGAGCGGGTCACTCCGGCTACGCGCCCGCTGAATGTCGCCCCGACCTGTTCGGACAGGTGGAAGGCGATCAAACGGTCGATGGTTTCGCGCTCGGCCCCCATTGCACGGCGTTCGGCGGCCGAAATCGTGGTGGCAATGGCCGCCAAGTCGCCGATCTGCGTGTCGGTCAGGCCATCATCGCCCAAACCGAAGGCGCGGATCAGCGCACGGTGGACAACCAGATCGGCATAACGGCGGATCGGCGAGGTGAAATGGGCATAACGGTGCAAATTCAACCCGAAATGGCCGATATTGTCACGGGAATATTCGGCTTGCGCCTGACACCGCAGCACGAGATCATTGACAAAGGCCTGATGCTCGCTGCCTTCGACCTGTGCGAGGATCTTGTTGAAAAAGGCCGGACGCAAGGCCCCCTGCAATGTCACCTTGATGCCGACACTGGCCAGCACTTCGCCCAAAGAGCGCATTTTCTCCATCGATGGCTCGCCATGCACCCGATAGAGCAGGGGTATGCGTTTGCTTTCGAGCATTTCTGCTGCTGCGACATTGGCCAGAATCATGAATTCTTCGATCAGCTTATGCGCATCCAGACGGGGCGGGATATGCACGCGGTCGACACTGCCATCGGCTTTCAGGATGATCTTGCGCTCGGGCAGGTCCAGCGCAAGCGGCGCACGGTCGGTGCGGGCTTTGGTCGCAATCCGGTAGGCTTCCCACAAAGGCTGGAGCACGGGCGCGAGCAAGGGGGCCGTTGTCTCGTCGGTGCGCCCGTCAATGGCATCTTGCGCCTGCTGGTAGGACAGTTTGGCCGCTGACCGCATCATCACCCGATGGAAAGACTGGCGTCGTTTATGGCCATCCGCCCCCAATACCATCCGCACAGCCAGAGCAGGGCGGTCCTCGAGCGGACGCAGAGAACACAGATTGTTGGAAATCCGCTCCGGCAGCATCGGCACGACGCGGTCGGGAAAATAGACCGAATTGCCGCGCTCGCTTGCTTCGCGATCCATCGAGGAACCGTAGCGGACATAGGCCGCCACATCGGCAATCGCCACCGTCACCACATAACCGCCGGCATTGGCGGGGTCGGTATCGGCTTCGGCCAAGACGGCATCGTCATGGTCTTTGGCATCGGGGGGGTCGATGGTCAGCAAAGGAATATCGCGCCAATCCTCGCGGCCCTTGAAGCTGGCGGGTATGGCGGCTTCCGATTCTTCCAGCGTGGCCGGGGCAAAGCGGGTCGGGATGCCGTGGGCTTCCAGTGCAATCAGGCTGATCGCCTTTTCAGAGGTGATCGAGCCGAGCCGTTCCTTGACGCGAGCCAGAGGCGGGCCCAGACGCGGGGTTGGCCCCAGCGAGGCAGACACCAGATCGCCGTCCATGGCGCCATCTTCGTCACCGGGATTGACGCGCAGGATGCGGCCCAGCGATTTCTTGTCGATCGGCTCGATGATGCCGCCGCCATGTCCGTCCTTGCTGGCGCGGAACACGCCGAGTGCCTGGTGGCGGGCGCGTTCGATCAGTTTGATCACGCGTCCGGAATAGCTGTCCGAGCCCTCGTTCCAAAGCCGCAACAAAGCACGGTCTTTGACACCGGCGGCGGGTTGACCGGGTCGGGGTTTGCGCGGCACCGTGACCCTGATCCGCGGGGCCGGGCCGGACAGATCGGTGTCCCAGTCAACCGGCGTGGCCCATAAATCGCCGTCGCGGTCGCGGCTGACAATGTCGCACAACAAAACGGGCGGCAAGGCGCCGGCCTTGTGCAACCGCTTGCCGCGTTTTTCGAATTGTCCTTCGTCGGCCATCTCCTGCAACAGCCGTTTCAGCGCGATGCGCGCCCCGCCTTTGATGCCGAAAGCTTTGGCAATCTCGCGCTTGCCGACCTTGGTGGTCTGGGTTGCCACGAATTCGGCAATGGCCTCGCGCGTCGGGAGATGTTCCGCGCCCGCCATCTCGTGCGGGGCTTTGCCGCGTGCGGTTTGGCGGGGCAGGCTGGTTTCGAGCGAAGCCAGTGGCAGGTCATCGTCGCCGTCCGGCTGGTCGTCCTGCAGTCTTACGGTCGATGACAGGGGATCGGCGCGCAGTGACGCGCCGCTCTCGCGGACCTTCCCCCATTTTTTCGCCTGCCGGTTGGAGGTGAAGGGTGCTTTGGTCGGTTTGTCGGGGGGAGGGGTCACAGGCTGGTCCGCTTTGCTTCATCAGCCACACTTCTCGCATGTTTGGCTTGGCCTTGTCCACAAAAGCAAGCCTTTGTCGGCGTTGGCCGCAACCGGCCCACTAGTCCGGCAAGGTCCAGCCGTAAAGCCAGTCGTAATCGGCCAGCAAATTGCTGTTTTTCTGCCGGATCACCAGATCGCGGGCGAGCGAGAGCGGAAACGGCAGGTGGTAAATCGAGCCGTTTTTACGGGCGGTTTCCTGGACGCGGGTGGCGCGGGGCAGCCGGGATTGCTGGTAGCGGGCAAAGGCCTCGGCCGGATCTTCGGGCATCCGGGCCAGCATATGCGCCACAGTGGCCGCATCCTCGATGGCCAGAGCCGCGCCTTGTGCCATGAAAGGCAAAACGGGATGCGCGGCGTCGCCGAGCAGGGTCACAGGACCGTAGGACCAGCGTGACCGCGGCGCGCGGTCGTAGAGTGACCAGACCTGCCAGTGCGGCATTTGCTGGAGCAGAGGCAATAACGGCTTCCAGTTTTTGAGCGTCTGGAGGAGCTTTGCGCCATCACCCGAACGCGACCAACCGGCCTCGTGGGATTTTTCACGCGTCACCAGCACCAGATTGAACTGCTCGCCGCCGCGGACCGGATAGGTCACGCCATGGCCCTGAGCCCCCAGATAGAGGGTTGTGCGTTGCGGCTCGAACATCGGAGGGACCGCCGATATCGGCAAGGTGCCACGCCAGGCCTGATAGCCGCTAGGCTTGGCTTTGGATGGATCCCCCATCAGCAACGCCAGATCGGAATGGAGCCCGTCCGCCCCGATCACCGCATGGGCCATGACCTGCTCGTGCTGGGTGGCGCCGGACAGGGTGACTTCGAGACCCCGCGCTGTCCGGGATATGGCGGAAATGCTGCGGCCGAATTGCAGGCTGATCCCGGCTGTGCCCCTGACGTGATCGAGCAGGATTTGCTGCAAATCGGCGCGATGGACCACCCAATAGGGCGCGCCGAAGCGGTTTGGCATGTCGCCCAGAGGGGCGCGGGCCAGCAGATCAAAATCCTGTGCCCGTCTGACATCCAGCGACAGCGGAGAACAGGCGGCACGCGACAGGGCCTTGCCGAGACCCAGCCCGATCAGGATCTGCGAGGCATTGGGAGAGAGTTGCAGGCCCGCGCCGACCTCTTCGAGACGGGTGCGCTTTTCGACCAGATTGACACTGAACCCCCGCGCAGCCAGACACAAAGCCACTGTCAGACCACCTATTCCCGCACCTGAAACCAGAATAGGGGCGAGTGCCGTGGGCTGTGTCACGAGGGAACCTCAATGAACGGGGTGAGACCGGACATCCGGCCTCCAACTCTGAAATCAGCAAGTCTGAGATCAATAAGCCTGAAATCAGGCGGCTTTCGCGGTGTCGAATTCGCAATCGGCCGGAGAGCAGATGTCGTGGAGCGAGTTGTCATAGACAAACAGGGTCGAGCAATAGGGGCAGAGGGCTTCGGCATCCGAACCCATATCGATGAAGATATGGGGATGATCGAACGGCGGTGTTGCCCCCACGCACATGAATTCGCGGGCATGGACGCGGATGGTGTGCAAACCGGTATCATTTTTGAAGTGCGGGATTGGATGGTCGGACATGTCCACGGCTCCGAAAGTCTTGGTATGGATCACAAAGGAATTGGGGCGACCATAATCGCTTGTCGCTGATTTCGCCAGTCCGACTTAGCCGAAATTCATGATGACATCGTAGGAGAGGCGGATATTGAGCATGATGATGGTCAAAGCCGCCCCAATGCCCGCAATGATTTGCCACAGAGGCGCCCGCAATCCCCCCATCTTCTGTTTCGAGGAGACAAACATCAGCAAGGGCACCACAGCAAACGGAAGTTGCAGGCTTAGAACAACCTGTGAGACGATCAGCAACTGGGCGGTTCCATGATCTCCGGCGATCAGCCCGACGATCACCGCAGGCACAATCGCCAGCAGGCGGGTGGCCAGGCGGCGCAGCCAAGGGGCGATTCGGATCGACAGGAAGCCTTCCATCACAATCTGACCGGACAGAGTGGCCGTGATGGTGGAATTGAGCCCGCAGCCGATCAGCGCAAGGGCAAACAAGGTTGGGGCTGCCGTCGAGCCGAGCAGCGGCGAAAGCAGGCCGTGCGCCTCGTTCAATTCGGTGACATCCTGATGGCCGCTGCCATGAAAGGCCGCCGCCGCCAGTATCAGAATTGCAGCATTGACCAGCAAGGCGAAACTGAGGGCGATGGTTGAATCCAGTGTGGCGAATTTGAGGTCCTCCTGCCGCTCCAGAGCGGTCAGGCCTGCCACCCGCGTCTGGATGATGCCACTATGGAGATAGAGGTTGTGCGGCATCACGGTGGCCCCGATGATGCCCATGGCCAGATAGAGCATGTCGGGATTGTTGATCAACGAGGCCGTCGGGACAAAGCCGCCTATGACCTGGGCCCAATCGGGCTTGGCCATCATGATCTGCGCGACAAAACATACGGCAATCAGGGCCATCACGGCGATGACAAAGGCTTCCAGCTTGCGAAACCCCAATTTTTGCAAGGCCAGCAACAAAAAGACATCCAGTGCCGTGATCGGTATCCCCCAGGCCAGAGGCAGGCCGAACAGCAGCTGCAGGCCGATCGCCGTGCCGATCACCTCGGCCAGATCGGTGGCAATGATAGCCAGTTCTGCCATGACCCATAAAAAAACAGCGACCGGCTTGGAGAAGGCGTCACGGCAGGCCTGTGCCAGATCGCGCCCGCTGGCAATGGCCAGACGCGCGGCCATGGACTGCAGCAGAACCGCCAGAATGTTGGAAAACAAAACAACAAACAGCAGGCCATAGCCGAACCGCGCCCCGCCATTGAGCGAGGTCGCCCAGTTGCCGGGGTCCATATAGCCCACAGCGACCAGATAGCCCGGACCGAGAAAAGATAAAAACCGCCGGAATGGCGAGGCCTTGCGATCAACCGCAACAGTGCCGTGAACATCCGACAAGGAACGCTCGCTGCTTACTGTGGTCCATCCCAAGCGTCTCATATTCACCTTTGGCACCGATTCACCTCTTTGCCATCGTAGGTGTGAGAGGAACAGGCTGCAAGATCATTCCCCCTTGACCTATCCTTGATTGTTGCATCTTTGAATTGGATAGGAGAATTTCGGATTGTTTATAAATCCTGAAAAATCCTTCGTTTTTGTTGCATCTTTGTCACACGGGTCAGGGAAGCGAAGGCTGGGGCGGTGTTGTGTTCAAATTTGGTCGCTTTTTTTTGATTTTGCCGAAATCCTGCCACAAATTCGGACATGTTAGGCGACATTGACCAGAACAACCTGATCCTTTCTGGCCAAAGCCGGAATGGTCAAAGCTTTGAGATTGTATGCCAATGTCAGGTGTTTTCGTCAGTGTGGATGGGATGATTGTTGAAACGCTTTTTTGATCGATGGGTTTGGATCGGATGACGTTGCAAGCCACTCGGACCGATATGACCCCCAGGTCTTTGGCCAACAGGTGAATCGAACATAATGAAGCCTACCAGGATATTCAGATCGGCTGTTTATGGCCTTTGCTTCGTCTGCTCCTGCAGTGTCGCTGTTTCTGTTTCCCATGCCCTTGATGCTTCTCCTGCTCCCACCAATGTTCCGGTCATTTCCGGCCCGTTCAAGACCGTGTCCGAAGCTTTCAGGCTCGGCATGACCCAATATAACAACGGTGACAAAGGCAGCGCGTTGAAGGCGCTTGAATATGCCGCCGGCCACGGCCATGCGATGGCTGAATGGAAAGTCGGTCGCATGTATGCCGATGGTGACGGCGTCAGCACCAACAAGCTCAAGGCCTTCGAGCATTTTTCCAAAATCTGCAATGATTTTGCCGACGAGACCCCCGATTCCCCCAATGCACGCTTTGTTGCCAATGCCTTTGTGGCGATGGGCACGCTGTATCTGGAGGGGATCCCCAATACCTATGTCAAAGCCAATGCCGAGCGTGCCCGCGAGGTTTTTGCCTATGCCGCCACCTGGTTCGGCGATCCCGATGCCCAATATTCGCTGGGCCGACTGACGCTTGAAGGGGTTGGCGGCACCAAGGACCCGCGCCAGGCTTTGCGCTGGTTCAATCTATCGGCTGAAAAAGGCCACGTGCAATCCCAGGCCATGCTGGGCCATCTGCTGTTCAGCGGGAAGGGCGGCATGTTGCAGAGGGCTCGCGGGCTGATGTGGTTGTCGGTGGCCAAAAACGCAGCCAATCCCGAGCGCGACAGTTGGGTCATTACCCTCTATGACGAAGCCATGGCGGTTGCAGCCGATACCGACAGGCTGGCAGCCACCAGCTATCTCGAACAACACAGCAAACATAAGCAGTAAACGGCTGTTACAGGACCAGGTCGATCAGCACCGGCACGTGATCCGACGGTTTTTCCCAGTCGCGCACATGGTCGTCGATCCGCACATTTGCCAATTTCGAGGTGGCTTCGGGTGACAAAAGCAGGTGGTCGATCCTGATGCCGTCATTGCGCTGTCTGGCTCCGGCCTGATAATCCCAGAATGTATAGACAGACTCATCCGGCAGACACTGACGCAGGCTGTCGGTCAGTCCCAGCGATTTCAGAGCCTGAAAACGTTCGCGGCTTTCGGGCTGGAACAGCGCGTCACTGCCCCATTTTTCCGGATGGCGGGCATCAAGCGGTGTCGGGATGACATTATAGTCTCCGGCCAGCACCAGCGTTTCTTCCAAGGCAAGCAGGTTTTTGGCATGGCCGATCAGACGGTCCATCCATGCCAGTTTGTAGGGAAATTTCTCGGTGCCGAGCGGGTTGCCATTGGGCAGATAGATCGAGGCGACACGGACAATGCCTTGGGGATGTGACACCACCGCTTCAATGTAGCGGGCTTGCAGGTCATCCGCATCTCCGGGCAGGCCGATGCGGATATCCTCCATCGGACTTTTGGACAGGATGGCAACCCCGTTGAAGGTTTTCTGGCCGTGAACGGCTATATTATAGCCGAGTGCCTCGATGTCGCTGGCCGGAAAGGCCTCATCCATGCACTTCAATTCCTGCAGGCAGACGATATCGGGCTGGGCCTCGCCCAACCAGCGGGTCAGGTGGTCCAATCGTTGCCGGATCGAATTGACGTTCCATGTCGCGATGCGCATCTGCTGTTTTCCCGCTCAAAAGTCTACCGAATCAGACCGTAATCGACAAAGTGGCATGAATAAATTTATTTTACGTGCCATCGGCCCTTCCTCCAGCGGTTTCGGGCCGCTTGGTATAACGGGTCAAACGAGAACGAGGATCATCATGACACAGGCCAATCGATCGCTGGCTTTGACATTTCCGGGGCAGGGCAGCCAGGCTATCGGCATGGGTTTGGCACTGGCCGAACAGTTCAAGGTTGCCCGCGCGGTGTTCGACGAGGTGGATGAGGCCCTGTCGCAAAAATTGTCGCATCTGATCTTCGAGGGGCCGGAAGGCGATTTGACCCTGACAGCCAATGCCCAGCCCGCTTTGATGGCCGTCAGCATGGCGGTGATGCGGGTGCTGGAAACCGAAACCGGCTTTTCGCTGGCCACACATGCCCGCTACGTCGCCGGCCATTCGCTGGGCGAATATTCGGCACTGGCGGCGGCAGGCAGTTTCACGCTGGCCGATACCGCGCGTCTGCTGCGGATCCGTGGCAATGCCATGCAGAAGGCCGTTGCTCCGGGCGAGGGTGCGATGGCGGCTCTGCTCGGCCTCGATTTCGACGCTGCTGCCGCAGTGGCTGCCGAGGCCGCGCAGGGCGAGGTCTGTCAGGCTGCCAATGACAATGGCGGCGGGCAGGTGGTGATTTCGGGCACCAAGGCGGCCATCGACCGCGCCGTCGAGATTGCCAAGGCCAAAGGCGCGCGCCGTGCCTTGCTGTTGAGCGTTTCTGCCCCCTTCCATTGTGCCCTGATGGGCCCGGCAGCCGAAGCGATGCGCGAGGCCCTGGCCGGCGTTGACATCAAAGCACCAGCCGTGCCCTTGTTTGCCAATGTGCATGCGACGGCGGTGTCCGATCCGCAGGCGATCCGTGACGGTCTTGTGGCGCAGGTCACCGGCACCGTGCGCTGGCGCGAAAGCATTGCAGCCATGGCGGCCGAAGGTGTGACATCCTTTGCCGAAATCGGCGCAGGCAAGGTGTTGAGCGGTCTGGTCAAGCGGATTGCCGACACCGCCGAAGGATTTTCGATCGGTTCGCCTGATGATATTGCCGCCCAGCGGGCCCGTTTGGGCGTTTGAGAGAGGATAAACCATGTTTGATCTGACAGGGAAAACCGCACTGGTCACCGGTGCGACAGGCGGCATTGGCGGCGCGATTGCCCGTGCCTTGCACCAGCAGGGGGCCACCGTGGCCCTTTCGGGCACCCGCAAGGAGGTGCTCGAGACTTTGGCGCATGAATTGGGCGAGCGCGCTTTCGTGTGCCCTGCTGATCTGTCCGACATGGCCAGCGTCGAGGCACTGGTGCCTGCGGCGGAAGCGGCAATGGGCAGTCTCGATATTCTGATCAACAATGCCGGCCTGACCCGCGACGGCCTGTTCATGCGCATGAAGGACGAGGATTGGGATCTGGTCTTGCGCGTCAATCTTGATGCCGCGTTCCGGCTGTCGCGCTCGGCCATCAAGGGCATGATGAAACGCCGCTGGGGCCGCATCGTCTCGATCACTTCGGTGGTCGGCACCACCGGCAATCCCGGCCAGGCCAATTACGCCGCCTCGAAGGCCGCACTGGTCGGCATGTCGAAGGCCTTGGCGGCGGAAGTGGCCAGCCGAAATATAACTGTGAATTGCGTGGCCCCCGGGTTCATCTCGACCCCGATGACCGATGTGCTCAATGACAAGCAAAAAGAGACGATTTTGACCTCGGTTCCGGCCAATCGGTTGGGGACTCCGGACGAGATTGGGGCCTCTGTTGTCTATCTTGCCAGTCAAGAAGCATCCTACGTGACAGGCCAGACTTTGCATGTAAACGGTGGAATGGCAATGATTTGAACGGGTTAGACCGAAAACGATTGTTTTGTTAAGGGTGCATTCACCCTCTCGCATTGCATTTGGAAGTATGATACCAACCCCTCACTTCCGGTTCGGGGGGACTGAAGCCGCAAGCCAAGCTTGTTGCCCAACTCCGGTGCGGACATGGGATGATGCAAATCATGCTGTGGACGTGCCATGCTGTGATCGTGTCTTGCCGGATGTGTGTTTTCTGATAAGCAACGCGTGATGCGTTGACAATGATACCAACAGTGGCTGTCCCAGATGGCCGCTCTCTTTTATGAGGGAATGACATGAGCGATATCGCAGCCCGCGTGAAAAAAATCGTAATCGAACATCTCGGCGTTGATGC
>CANFLM010000036.1 GCA_947447895.1 Hyphomicrobiales bacterium | reverse complement strand
TCGGGCACCGGGAGACCGCCCTCAGCCTGCTTCAAAATCCCCAATATTTGCGTCTCGCTAAATCGACTGGTCTTCATTGTGAACCTCCTCGTTCATTTTGCCGAGAAAATTCTACTTTTGAACCCCATTAATGACAGGGGGGATTACCCTGTGAAGCGCAATCCCATCACGGGTTTAGGGGGATTGATCAGAAGGTTGTGGATGTGGTGTCCGGATTTGCCAGATAGGTTTGTTTCGCCACTCTTTAATTCTGATCGTATAAATCGGTTTATTGGGTGGCATCGACCAATATTTCGTTGTGGCGGAGAAAGGGCAGCGTCCAGGGCGGGTTGTAGAAATATGATCTGAAATGGCCGTTCTGTTTCCATTTTGTTGTTTTCAAAGTGTTTGCCAGTTTTGCCTCTTGTTCTTTGATATTCTCTTCATTTGTAAATCCAGAATATTGACGCACGGCAACCACATGCTCCGGCAATGAAATAATTTTGATATTCGGATCATTGGGTCGAGGTAAATTACTTAAATTATATTCGGAGGGCATAAAAAAACGCATTGTCATTGCTTCCGCATCATTGCTGACATCGACAGGCGCGGTCATGGCAATCTTGCTGCTTTTGTCCATGCCGGACCGTTCAACGGGCGCCGTCATGTCAATTTTTGAATTGTTTTTATTGTCGCCAAAAATATAGGCCGCCAGTTTTCCGAAAGCCGCATTTTCGGTCCGTTGGCCATTTGTCCTGGTGACGGTGACTTCTGCTGCGATACGGGGGGCATAGAGGCGAATTTCTGTTTGCGGATCGATCCTTTCGATCACCGTATATTTGGGTTCTTCAATTCCGGCATTGACGCCGAATGTTGCGACGACGAAGAAGATGGCGGATTTGAAAAAACCTGTGATCGTTTCCATTGTGCCTCACGCGATGATCAGATGAAGTGTTCGGGTTTTAACGCCGGTCCCACTGTCTACCAAATGGATTGTGGAATGGCTTGTTCCAATACGAACATTCTTGAATTCGTTTTCGCAGAAGACCGGATATTTTTGCCATGCCGGCCAGTCTTGCCGCAAGATGTTCATTATGATGGCCGTGCGTTTGCACGCGATGATTGATTTCTGTGGCGTGACATCCCACAGTTGCACCACACCGCAAGATGGATTGCGGGATGTGCGTGTTGTGAGCGGGTGTGTCTGCAGTGGTGTGTTGTTGGCGTGGGATGGGCAAAGGGCTGGCCGGCTTTATGGTCGGCCTGCTGTTGCTGTTGGGCTCCGTCAAGGCCCAGCAGGGGGATACCTACATCCTCTCCAAAGCCTATCTGGAAGACCCGACAGGCCGGATGGAGTTTAGCGAGGTCACAAAGGCCCCTTTGGTGGCTTATGAGGGGATGTTCACCAAGGGTTTTACCGCGTCCGTGTTCTGGTTCCGGCTGGACTTGCGCAAACCCGTGGATGCTGATGCGCTGTTTCTGCTGATCCGGCCGCAATTTATCGATGATATTCGCGGTTTTGATCCCGATGATCCCACTGCGCCGCAGGAGCGGGTGGGGGACCGGTTCTGGCCCAACAAGAGCCATTATGAATCGCTCAGTTACACCATCAAGGTGCCGGTCACCGAAGAACGCAAGACCTATTGGCTGCGGGTGGAGTCCACCAGCACGATGCTGGTGGATATCGAGGCTTTCCCGTTTAACGAGATGCTGCGCACCAACCGCAATTATGAATTTTATATGGGGATCTATACCGGCGTCCTGATCTTTCTGACGTTGTGGGCAGCGGTGTTTGCCCTGGTCAAGCGGGAGCAGATCCTCGTGTTGTTCGCCAGCTATCAGCTCTTCAATCTGTTCGTGAATTTTTGCCTTTACGGCTATTTCCGGCGCTGGTTTCTTGGCGTGCTGGACCCGATGCAGATCGACCGGATCACCAGTTTTTCGGTGCTGACCATCGTCTTTGTGGCCTCGATTTTCTACTATCGGCTGTTCCGCATCAATCAGGTCAAGCGGATCTTTCTGTTGGGGCTGATCGGAATTTTCATCCTCTATCCCTATGAGGTGTTTTTGCTGCTCGATGGTCGGCCGCGCTCTGCCTTGCTGTTGAACGGTGTGTTGATCTTCGTCGTCACGTTCAATTTCCTGTTCGCCTCTTTGACGGTCAGGGACGGTCGCGAAATGGTCAATGTCGGCCATTTGCCGCGCAGGATCATGATCGTGTTTTTTCTGTTCATGTTTGCCACCTTGCTGTCGACCATTCTGCCGACCTTGGGACTGGTCAAGGCGGTTGAATTCTCGCTCTATAATTCGGCGGCCAATGGCCTGATGAGCGGGGTGTTCATGCTGACTATCCTGCATCGTCGGGCATCGGTGCTGGAAAAGAATGCCGTTGATCACCAGCACGCGCTCTCGCTCTCAACTGTTAAAATCGATCAGGAGCGCCTCTACAGGGAAGAACAGGAAAAGCTGATCCACATGCTGGGTCACGAATTGAAGGCGCCGTTGAGCGTGATCCGTGTGGCCATGCATCAGGCGCCTGCCCCCAGCAGGGATCGCTATATGAAAACCGCAGTGTCGGACATGGAGCAGGTGATCGAACGCAGCATCCAGACCAGCCGTCTGGAAGACAAGAAGATGGTCCTGACCATCGAGCCGTGCCTGATCAACCATGAAATTGCAATGCTGGTCGACGGGTACGGGCAGGCCGAGCGGATCATGTGCGAGGCGGGTCAGGAGATCCAGATCGCATCCGACCGGCACTTGATCCGCATCATCCTCACGAACCTTATCGATAATGCTTTGAAATACAGCTTGAAAGGCAGTGCGATCAGGCTGATTGTTGCTCCTCTGGGGGCGGGCGCAGGCTGCACCATCACCATCGAGAACCAGCCCGGTGATGCCGATTGGCCGGATCCCGATCAGTTGTTTACAAAATTCTACCGGAATCCCCTATCAACGCGGCAAACGGGGTCTGGCTTGGGGCTCTATCTGGTTGCGGGGCTGGTCGGACAATTGCGCGGCGAGATCCGCTATCGCCCCGATGACCGCTTTGTCCGGTTTGAGCTGGATCTGCCAAGTCTGCACTAGCCAAGTCTGCACTAGCCAAGTCTGTGATCGGGACCATACATTCTGCTTGCGGACAACTCAGAAGGTAAATTTGTCTTTGCTCTTCTTGATTTCCGGTTTCGCGATTTTTTCCTGTTCCTTGGCCTGACGGTTGAGGATCATCTTGTAGATGTTTTCCAGAACGATTTTGGTGCGGTCATCCTTGTGGAATTCCTCGACCGAACGAATGGCATAGTCGGCCGGTGATTTGGGATCGCGCAGCAATTCGTATTTCAGATCGAGGATCAGGTCTTCAAACAGGAAGAATTTGATGCGCTCGTAGAGCTTGTGTTCATGGGGGTTGGTCGGGCGGATCATCAGGCTGCCGAGTTTGACTTTGTAATCTTTCACAAAAAACACGGTCAACTTCATGGATCGATTGGTTTCTTCATCCACATAATCGACGGTGCTGATGTTTTTGACGCCCATATTCCAGGATCCCGAGGGATCGGCCTGATTGAGGCGACCATAATCTTTGATCTCCAAATGAGCGACCAGCAACAGCTTGGCGATGCTTTCCTCAATTACAAATTCAAGCGCGGCACGCTTTAATTTCTCGATATCAGCCATCATCATGTCCTTTAGCCTTGGCGGATGTGAGATGGGCCCCATATTGGACCCGCATCTCGCCAATGTTCGATCGGTTCTCGCATTTTCCGCGCTGCTTAATCACATATCATGCTTATGGATTGGCGCAAAAAATACAAGAACTCTTATCGGATTTGGTGTTGATGGCTGGCTTTGGCTAGCCTATGGCTTGATGTTAATGGCGTGCGAGTATTCCGGGGGGCGATCATGGATGAGGCGGAAAAGCGTTTTTACAGAGCGCAGCACATCATCAACGATAAGAACGTGTTCTGGAATATCGAATTTTTTCTCAACCGCTTTCAGGTCACCCAAACGGCCCGCTTGTGCCGTGTCACCGTTGATAAGGACCCGCCAAGCCATCACAACGTGATCAGGCAGGAAAAGCTGTCCATTCAGGCCTCGGGCAGTAATTTCGAGATCATTTTGCGGGATCTGCAGTTCAAAGCCGTGGCTGAGGGTGATTTTTGGGTCGGAGATCTGGATTTTACCCATGACGGTCTGACCGTGCTGAAAGCCATCGTGCTGAAATCGCGCGAGAACCTGACCGCCCGCTATGTGCCGCCCTATCGGCTACGCCATGACATCAACAAGCTGGATGCCTATGACTGGATCGATCGGTTCGATGATCTCGTCAGAAAAATGCTGCTACTGGAAAAGGACAAAGAGGCGTTTCGCAGCCTGTCGGCTATCAAGGCTCAGGCCCAGAACATCGATGTCTCGAAATATCCGATCGAGACCGATTTCGCGCCGGTCGAAGCGCCGGTCGTGGTGGCCGAAGAGGAGGCTGCCGAGCCCCCTTCAGACATGGCTGCGGATGATATGCCTGCGGCCGAGACCAGCGAGAGCGGTACCGACAGTGCTGCCGACGAAGGGGGAGCCGAAGCCGTGATTGCGTCCGGGCAAGCCGTCGACATGTCGCAATCCGTTGAAAATCCTGTCTGATCTGTTCGCAGGACTGTTCTTCGTTTTTGTTTTATAGAAGTTTAGATTCGAGAGATTCGGAGCATTCCCATGGGGTGGAAGCTGTTCCAGGACTTGTCGTGCGTGATGCGGGTGATGGAAATGACATACGGGCTGTTTGTGATGCGTTTGTTTTGGGTTGTTGTGACGGCTCTGGGGCTATCTCTTGCCGCGACAGGCGAGGGCCGGGCCGATTGCAATATCAAGGCCGGCGATAAGGGGTTGGCCAAGAATTTCGAAATCCGCCCCGATCAAAGCAGTTCGATGACTCTGGTGTGGATTCTGGAAAATGCCAATAGCTGTTCCATCCGTGTGCTGATGCCCTCCGAATACAGCGTCACCAGCATCAGCCTGCTGGGGCAACCGGCCAACGGCAATGTGAAACAGATCAGCCAAAACCTGTTCGATTATAATAAAAGCCCGCAATATTGGGGAACGGACCGCTTCGGCGTCAAAGTCTGTGGCAAAAAATCGTTCGGCACGAGTTCGTGTTCTACGGTGACCTACCAGATCGACTCCGTGAAGAAATAATCATCCGGATAAGGACCGACACAGGGCTCGTCAGGATGATCGGCCCGATTTCCGCTGCCAGACCGTGCCTCTGACGAAGCCGAACGAGACCGCGCTGTCCCTGTCCTGTGCCAGCACATCGAGGTCATGCAACAGATTGCGGATGGCCTCGCGGGGATTGTTGTCGAATTCCGACAGGACTTCGTCGATCTCGATGTCGCTGATGCGGGTCATAGCATAAGGGGGCAGGGTGGTTCTTTCGGGTGACTGTGTCATGTTACGCCTCACATGTTCACTTTATGTTCTAGTTTTACAGGAAAATCAACTGCCATTTCGGATGAATCACACATACCCGCTGCACCGGCCCTATAGAAATCCGCTGAAAAGCCGTCCTGACGACGTGTCGAGGATTTTTGGGAAAGGAGGGTGTCATGTCGATTGCAAGTGTCGGTTCGCGTGATGCGGCCTATTCCGCTTTATTGTCCTCGCGGCTGCAGGCCCAGGGCCTGTCGGCCCAAAAGACTGCTCTTGTTCTCGGTGATGCCAAGGTCGCGCTGGAGAAAATCCAGTCGGTGCGCGGCGGTCCGCCCGATAAGGCGGCCATCCGTGATGCGCTTGAAAGCCGGATTGCCGCGGATGTGGCCTCCGGCAGACTGACCGAGGCCGACGCCAAAACGGTGAATGACACACTCGACCAGATCGATCCACAGGGGGCGCCTCCCGCACATTCCCAAGGCGCGGGCGGACACAAGGGCGGTGGTCCTCATGGCGGTGGTGGCGAAGGTGGGGGCGGTTCGGCCAACAAGACCGAATTGAGCGAGACCGTGACTGTGACCGGCAAGCTCAAAAAGACCACGATCCTTTACACCGACGGCACAACCGAGAGCACGACAACCGTGCTGGGCAACAGTGCCAAAGACAGCAAATATGTCAAAAGCCCGGTCTATGATCTGATGAAAGCCAATGCCGAGACCAACGGCGCCGCCGACAAGACCCGGAACTATTTGGCCACACTCGATCCGGGCTCGCTGTTCAGCTTTACGGTGTGAATTTCTCGTCGACCTTTTCGGACAGCCGGTCCACGGCGCTGACCAGCCGTTCCAAATTCTGGTTCATGGCGATGATGGTCGAAAAAAATCCGACCACCAGTACATAGCCGATCCACAATCCGATCACGACAAACATGAAGCCTTCGCGCGACAACCCGAATTGGGACAGAAGCGGGTCCATTTTGCGTGTGTTTTCGGAGAAGAAATAGAAGGTTGCGCCCCCCAGCAGCACGATCACCACCACATGCATGAAAGAAATGATGGAGGCGAAAATATCGGCAATCATACGGTTCATGGTCGCAACTCTCCGGAAATGAAGTTCTTGCGGCTTTATTGCAGCATCCGCGTATCACCGCAAACCGACACATCCTGCCCCGAAATGGTTTTGCCATAGGGGGAAGCCAGAAAGACGATCTGTTTGGCAATGTCGTTGGGGTCGACAAATTGCTTGATCGAGACCCCGCTGAACAGTTTGTCTGTCATCTCCTCATGCGAGACATTGAGGCTGCGGGCCTTGTTGGCGATCACACTCTGGATGCGGGGGCCATCGACCAGACCGGGACAAATGGCGTTGACGCGGATACCGAATTCTCCCAATTCGGCGGCCAGCGCCTTGGTAAAGCCGATCACGCCCCATTTGGCGGCTCCGTAGGGCGAGCGCAACGGAAAGCCGTGTTTGCCGGCTTGCGATGACAGATTGACCATCGAGGCATTGGCCGAGCGTTTGAGCATCGGCACGGCCAGACGCGCGCAGTTGAACTGGCCGGTCAGATCCACGGCGATGCAACGGTCCCAATCCTCGACCGAGATCTCGTCAACCCGTCCGGTCGGGCCGGCAATACCGGCATTGTTGACGAGGCAGTCGAGCCCGCCCAGTTCGCGGGCAATGGTCACAAACAACTCGTCGACAGCGGTGCGATTGGACACGTCACAGACCGATTGGCTGATGGCGGGGTCGCTGGCGCGCATGGCGTCCAGGGCGGCATGATCGACATCGCAAATATGCACGCGCGCGCCTTCGGCGGCAAAAGCGCGGGCGGTGGCGCGGCCGATCCCGTTGGCGCCTGCGGTCACGACAACGCGTAAACCCTGCATGTTCATTTCCATAATCGTAGTCCTCTCCCTGGCTGCGATGCGGCGTTTTGCTTCCGCTCTGGCGACCAAGATGACAGGCTGTCCGGATCGCCGCAAGCGGCTTGCCCTGCAGCCAGAATGCGCGGCAAGTATGGCACCAATGCAGCAAAGCGCGGCCGTTGGTTGCAAAGGTGCTGGATCTTGTTACAAATTCAGACAGAATAGGCAGCATGACCAAGGCGCGTGCGCCGCAAGAACAAACAGGGCAGGGAGAGCCATATGACGAAGATTGCCATCATCGGTGCAGGGTTGATCGGGCGGGCATGGGCCACGGTATTCTCCAGCCACGGGTTCGAGGTCGCCCTGCACGACCAGACCGCCGATATTGCCCAGACCGCCAAAAGCCATATCAAAACCAATCTGAAGCAATTGGCCGATCTGGGCCTGATCAGCCATCCCAAAGAGGCTTTGGACAGGATCAGGGTTGCCGATGGTCTGGCCGATGCCCTGAAAGGGGCCGCGCTGGCGCAAGAAAGCGGACCTGAAAATGTCGAGGCCAAGAAGAAGCTGTTCGCGGAGATGGACGAACTGGCCAAGCCCAATGCGATTCTGGCGTCCTCGACCTCGTTTATCGAAGCCTCGCGCTTCAGCAAGAAGCTGAAAGGGCGGCACCGCTGTCTGGTCGGGCATCCGGTCAATCCGCCGCATCTGGTGCCGATTGTCGAGCTGGCCCCTGCGGAATGGACCGATCCCGAGATCGTCGAAAAAGCCCGCAAGATATACGAAAAAGCCGGCCAGGTGCCGATCATCCTGCGCAAGGAAAGCCCCGGTTTCATTCTCAACCGTTTGCAGGCCGTGCTGTTGGCCGAAGCCTTCCGTCTGGTGGGGGCAGGGGTGGCCAGCCCGCAGGATGTGGACAAAACCATCCGTGACGGTCTGGGTCTGCGCTGGTCTTTCATGGGGCCATTTGAAACCATCGAGCTGAATGCCCCTGGCGGCATTGCCGATTATTGCGCGCGTTACGGTGAATCGCTGACCGCGATGGTGGCCGAGTCCGGATCGGGCAAGCCGTTCGGCAAGAAGAACGTGCAGAAAGTCATGGAGGAGTGGACCGGCGCGCAAACACCTGAACGGGTTGCCGCCCTCAGCCAGTGGCGCGATGGCCGTCTTGCTTCATTGAAAGCCCATAAAAAAGCCGCCAAACGCAAACCCGCTTGAGCAGGTCCATCACTCCGGAAGCCAGAATACAAAGAATTGGGAAAAGGAAATACGCGATGTCTAAAAACCGTAAAGTGATCATCACCTGTGCTGTCACGGGGGCCATCCACACACCTTCTATGTCGCCGCATCTGCCGGTGACGCCCGAAGAGATTGTCGATGCGGCGATTGGCGCGGCGGAAGCGGGAGCCGCTCTGGTGCATGTGCATGCGCGCAATCCGGTGACCGGCCAGCCAGACCAGTCTCCCGAAGCCTTCGAGCCGTTTTTGCGGGTGATCAAACAGCGCTCCAATTGCGTGATCAACATCACCACCGGCGGTGCGCCGACCATGGGCGTGGAAGAGCGCCTGCGGCCTTGCGCGACCTTCAAACCCGAAGTCGCCTCGCTGAATATGGGTTCGATGAATTTCGGTCTCTATCCGATGCTGAACCGTTTCAACGACTTCAAGCATGATTGGGAACGGCCTTATCTCGAAGGTTCCAAGGAGCGGATTTTCAAGAACACTTTTCAGGATATCGAGAATATTCTGGCCGCTTGCGCGGAAAACAATACCCGCTTCGAGATCGAATGCTATGACATCGGCCACCTCTATACGCTGTCGCATTTTGCCGATCGCGGCCTGATCAAGCCGCCGTTTTTCGTGCAATCGGTGTTCGGGATTCTGGGCGGGATCGGGCCGCATCCCGAAGACGTCATGCATATGAAACGCACGGCTGACCGGTTGTTCGGCAAGGATTATGTCTGGTCGGTGCTGGGTGCGGGCCGCAACCAGTTGCCGATTGCCACGATGGCTGTGGCGATGGGCGGCAATGTGCGGGTTGGGCTTGAGGATTCCTTGTGGATTGGGCCCGGACAACTGGCCAAAACCAATGCCGAACAGGTCCGCGCGGCCCGCCAGATCATCGAGGGCATGGGTCTGGAAATCGCCACGTCTGACGAGGCCCGGGAGATGCTGCAACTCAAAGGCGGCGACAAGGTCGCGTTCTGAGCTCCCTCGCAGCCTGCAAGAGCATTGCACAAAGCCGTTGCCCTATCGCTGGCGCGATGACAGGCGGGATCCTCCCGCCTGTCGGGGCGGCCGGCGGGCCGGGTTGGTGAACTATCCTGTCCGGTTGATCCGTGGTAAGGCCGAACATGGCTTCTGACATTCTCCCCGTTTCCGATCTGGACACCCTGCCGCGCGGCAAGCGCGTGATGGGGCTGGATCTGGGCACCAAAACCATCGGCCTTGCCCTGTCGGATGGCGAACGGCGCATTGCCTCGCCCCTGGAGACGATCCGTCGTACCAAATTCAAAGCCGATGCGGCGGCTTTGCTGGCTTTGGCCGAGAAATATGACGTGGCGGCCTTTGTGCTCGGCCTGCCGCTGAATATGGACGGGACCGAGGGACCGCGCGTGCAGGCCACCCGGGCTTTTGCGCGCAATCTGGCGACATTGACCCCTTTGCCGATCCATTATTGGGACGAGCGCCTGTCGACGGCGGCGGTCACGCGCACCTTGCTGGCGGCCGATGCCTCGCGTGCCAGACGGGCCGAACTGGTCGATAAAATGGCTGCAGCCTATATTTTACAAGGAATTTTGGACCTGATGGCGACGCGCAAACGCCAGAGCCAGAGCCCCGAACAGCAATTCGGCTTTGCGCCTTTGACGGACCATGATGATGTCTGACAGTGTCTTGATGCTCCTGCCGGTATTCGGCCTCATAGTCACCGGCTGCGTCTTGCACCGCCTGCAGCTGATCAGCGAGGAGCAATGGAGCGGTTTTGAACGTGTCACCTATCTGGTGCTGTTTCCCGCTGTAATCATCGATACGTTGGCCCGCGCCGACCTTTCGACCGTGCCCTTTCTCAACATGGCGGCCGCGCTGGTTGGCGCCATTCTGGTGATGTCGGCATTTTTGCTGTTGTTGCGGCCTCTGCTGCAACGCTATCTCCACATCGACGGACCGGCCTTCACCTCGGTCTTCCAGGGGGCAACGCGCTGGAATACTTTTGTCGGGCTGGCTTTGAGCGGCAGTCTGTTCGGCAAGGAGGGCACGACCCTGTCTGCCGTGGCGATTGCCGCAATGATCCCTTTGCTCAATGTGCTGGCCATTGGGGTGCTGTCGCGCTATGCCTCCGCCAAGCCGCTGACCGCCATTGGTTTTATCAAAACCCTGGTCACCAATCCCTTTATCTGGTCCTGTGCGATCGGCATTGCCATCAATGTCTCGGGCCTGATGTTACCCAAGCCGGTGCTGATCTACACCGATATGCTCGGCAAGGCCTCGTTGGCTTGCGGGCTGCTGGTGGTGGGCGCTGGACTGGACCTGTCACGCCTCAAACGCCCGCATCCGGCCATGGTCCTGTCGCTGGTGCTGCGCCTGTTCTGTATGCCCCTGCTGGCCTCGCTGATTGCCAAATCGCTGGGGTTGTCAGGGGTCCATCTGGGTGTGGTGATCATTTCGACCGCCGTACCGACCGCCAGCGGAGCCTATATTCTGGCTCGACAGATGGGCGGTGATGGCCCTTTGATGGCCGAAATTCTGAGCTTTCAAACGGTTCTGGCCATGGTGACCATCCCGCTGGTGCTGACCTGGTTTTTGTAAAGGCCGATTGAATAGGATCAAGGTCCGCCCTCAGGTCCATCGAGCGCGGGACACCAAGACGGGGGCTCTCCGGGCATTCCCGAGCCGGGCTCAAGACCGTCTGCCCCTGTCTCGATCTTCTCTGTTGCACTCTTCACCGCTGGGGTCTCCGGACTTGCGGGTCTCCAGATTTCCTGTACCCAGAGTTCCGTTTTCCAGATCTCCAGAGGACCTGATCTTTAGATGACCTGAAGACAAGAGTATCTGGAGACCATAGCACCTGGAGACAAGAATACCTGGAGACCCGAGCACCTGAGCACCTGGACACCCTGCCGGAGACCACCACAGCTCGCGGACGCCAAAGCAATGTCGATCGCGCCGACCTCCCGGGTACTCGGTCTCCCTGGTTCGGGCCTCCATACCGCTCTGTCTTCATTATTCTGATCTCCATAGCTCCGGTTTTTTGATTCTTTCACCCGCCGCATGGCAATGGTTCGGCTTTTCCGGATGGCACCTCTCGGCTTGAAAGTGGCAAAGGACGGGGTGCCCGTGCGTTTAACGTTTTCGGATTATCATTTAACTTACGTATTTTTGTTTTATTTAATGGAACTAAAATGATTGAGATTTGAAGCATTATTTGAAGTCGAAATAAAAATTACCATTAAAATTCAATATGTTAAAAATTTAAGAATATTAAATTTACATGTTAAACGATAATTGTTTCCGAAATTAACTTACTTAAACGAGTATGTTAGGGCACATTAACCCTCGTCAGGATGACTGATGCGGTAAGCGGTTTCGACCCTGTAAGTGATTTCAAGACGGATTTCACAGCAGGTCCAGCTTACCCGGCAGGCAGAATGGCGGTTCGGTCTAATGTCTGTGGTTGGTTTGGCAGACTGTCTATCGGATCGATCGGACGATGACGGCGGACAAGGTTCTGGTCTGCTGCAGTCGACCGGTCAGGATGGCCATCCTGGTGATGGCCTCCAAGCGGTTGGTGTTTTGGTGTTGCTCAGGTCGGGTCTGGGTCCCCGCGTTGCAAGACTGATGCATCGAAGGTTGTCGGATCGCGGTCTCGTTGCCGCGGGCGTTTTGTGACTGATCTGTTTCATTGATCGCGTTCTAGTGGTCGTTCGGCCAGCAGGCCTTTCGATCAGGTTACAACCGGACCGAAAATCCGTTTGATGTCTTCAAGTTCGAGTGTCCAAGCAAGTTCGAGTGTTCATGTCTTTTTGATCAGCGAGTTGTATAAGTCGACTGTCCAGATAGGCTTCATTCTAAGCGTTGTATTTGTATCTGTTGCGTTTGTTGTGTCAGTCTGTTTGTTGTTGTGTATTGGTTTGGTATCGTCAGTTTGAGTTGTGCGTTCCCGTCCTGCGGGCTTGTTCCGGGTTTAGTTCTGCGTCCTTAATCTGTTTCGTTTATCACCCTCGAGTGAAGCGTTGCGTTTGTGTGTTCTGTGCGAGTTGTGCGTTTTGTAAATTGTTGATTGCGTAAAGCGTTCCCTGCTTAAAGCGTTCCCTGCGTAAATTGTTCTCTGCGTTGTGTGTTGTGTGTGTAGAACGATAAAAATCAAGATTACCAGTCAAAATCCCATGAAATTGAGTAGTGGAGTAGATTATGCGTAAATCATCTGTGGACTCTGCCACCGGTATCGTAACTGGCTGTGTCATTGCTTTTCCTCGTGAAAAAACAATCGGCATTCGCGGCTCGACATCAGGCGCATCACTGTCCGAATACTCTGCCAATCCATCGGTTGCATCCGCTTTGCAGCCGGACCGGAGCAGCATGGGTTGGGTGGACAGACAGGCCGACACGCACCTCGCCCTGGATCCTCCTGTTATAGACCCTCTTGTTATCGATCCTCTTGCGCCCAAGCCTTGTGCACTCGAGCACTCCGGCCGGGATGCTCCTTATCAGAATGCTGCAAACCAGAATCTGATAGGGCCGCAATTGCAAGTCGCTCATGGTCAACGGGCTCATATGTCTGGCGGATTGCCAATGATGCCATCCGTGACCCTGGAGCAAAAGGTGGCAGGTTCACAGATGTCCATGGGGGCTCAGATTCCGTCCAGTACAGCTAACTACCCAGTGCCCTCCCAATCCCTTGTGACGGCGCCTCCCGCTGCCGGTTCCGACACGTTGCGGAAAGCGGCTGCTGCCCGTCTGGTTACTGTTGCCCGGGATGGTTTCAATCATGGGGATGCCAATCACGCCGAGGTTGACCAAAACCGGAGCGGGAAGGGTGTCGTTTATCCGCCGCTTGATGGCCCTTCAGCAGAGATCAGCAGCTATATTGCGCAAATGGCCCGGGAACTGGCAGTGATGGCGCGCGGGTCCAACCTCGATCTGCTCGCCTATTTCCTCGACATGGCCGAGCTTGAAGCCAGGATGCGCACCAGTGCGAACCAGCAAAGCGCCTGAGCCAGAAATTGGGGTGGTCCAAGCCGCTTTGGGCCGCCCCAATACCAGTACGCGAAGCCTCCGGGGCGTGCACCACAAGCGCCTGGGCAACCCGAATCCAGTCCGGACCATCCATATCAAACCAAGTTAATCCACACCAATCCACACCAAGCCAGTTCACGCTATGAAAGGCTTGCCCCTGATCCTCGTCATGCCACCTTTGTCTTACGGCTGTTTAATGATTTGATCCCCCTTGCTGCGCAGCGAGACGAGCTGGCCCCCATGGCGGATCAGACGGCCTTCGAGCTCCAGATCAAGCAAGATCTGGCTCGTCTGGCGGGCTGACAGGCCCGACAGGCGCACGAGATCATCAATCGCAACGGGGGACGGCCCCAACAGCGATAACAGGCCCGCCTGACTGTCGATCTGGGGAGATCCGGCAAGAGGCTCAGGCACTCCGCCCCGATACGGTGTTTCTGGGGTTTCGCGTATCATCGTCGGGGCGGAGTCTTCCCCAGCCAGATAATCGATCTCGTCCCACAAGGCTTCCTCGCTCGCTTGCGCCTCGCGCATGTGGTGGGGGTGCCAGCGGTGCTCGCCGGTCATCACTCTGATGGCCTCGTCCACCTGTGCGGCATCGGTGATCAGTGTGGCGCCCTCGCGGATCAGGCCATTGGTGCCTGCGGCGCGTGGATCGAGCGGCGAGCCGGGCACCGCCATCACCTCGCGGCCCTGTTCGGTGGCAAAACGGGCGGTGATCAGCGAGCCGGACCGTTCGGCGGCCTCCACGACGATGACCGCACAGGACAGGCCGGAAATGATCCGGTTGCGGCGTGGAAAATCCCGTCCACGCGGCTCCCAGCCGAACGGCATTTCTGTCACCAGCAGGCCCTGTTCGCCGATGATCCGGTGCAGACCGGCATGTTCTGAAGGGTAGATATGGTCGATGCCACCGGCCAGTACGGCAATTGTGCCTGTCGTCAGGCTGCGCTGGTGGACCTTGCCATCAATGCCGCGTGCCAGTCCCGATACCAGCACATAGCCCGTGCGGCCCAGATCCTGCGCCAGCTGCTCGGCCATTTTCAATCCGACAGCCGAGGCGTTGCGTGAACCGACAATCGCCACCAGCCGTCGCTTGAGCAGGGCGACATCGCCTTTGACGGTGATAACCGGCGGGGCGGCCTCGATCATGCCCAGCAAATCGGGATAGTGCGCATCGCCGCGCATCAGCAATTGCGCGCCCCCCCGGGTCAGCCGGTCCAACTCGTCCTCGGCCTTGGCGCGGGAATAGGGGGTGAGGTGGCGGCCACCGCGTTTGGCCAGTTCCGGCAAAGCCTCCAGAGCCGGTCCGGCCCCGCCGAACCGGTTGATCAGGGATTGGAACATGCGCGGACCAACCCCGTCGGTACGGATCAGCCTCAGCCAATCGAGCCGCTGGTTGTCTGTCAGTTGCAGGTGGAAGAGATCGCCGGATTTGTCTTCATTCACCCTTTTGCTCCGATTTTGCCTTCGGTTCCAGCCCATAAACGGGCAATGTTGGTGCTGTGCTTGAGCCACAGGAACGCAACGAGGAACGCAAAAACAAAAGCCTCGGAACCATCAGGGGAGAAAAAATAGACCATGGGAGGAACAGCAAGGCTGGCCAACAGCGCAGCCAGCGAGGAATAGCGCGAGAGATAGGCGGTCGAAAGCCAGACTGCGATAAAGCCGAGTGCGGCAGGCCAGCACAGGGCCGCCAGAAGCCCCAGCAGGGTGGCCACACCCTTGCCGCCGTTGAAGCGCAACCAGACCGGGAACAGATGCCCGAAAAAGGCACAGAGACCGGCGAGCATTTCAAGGTCCGGTTCGCCCAGCCCGCGCACGATCAGAACGGCTGCGGTGCCCTTGAGGCCATCGAGCACGAGTGTGGCAAAGGCCAGCCCTTTCTTGCCGGTGCGCAGCACATTGGTGGCTCCGATATTGCCCGAACCGATGGCGCGGATATCGCCCAATCCGGCGGCTTTGGTCAGCACCACGCCGAACGGAATCGAACCGAGCAGATAGGAGCCGAATATCACCACCAATAGGATCTGGATTTTATCGGGTGAAACCAGCTCCATCACCGCGCTCATGCCAGCGGCTCCGGCCGGTGCACGATGCGGCCTGCCACCATGCTCATATGGACCACGCCTTGCAGCCTTGCGCCGTCAAAGGCGGTGTTGCGGCAGAGCGAATGCAAATCCGCGGGATCAAGCACAAAGGGCTCGTCGGGATCGAACAGGATCAGGTCGGCCGGTGCGCCGCGGGCCAGACGGCCTTGGGGCAGGCGCAACAAATCGGCGGGGTGGGCCGACAGGCTGGCGAGCAGACGCGCCAGGCTCATCTCGCCGGCATGGACCAGCCGCAATCCGGCCGACAGCAGCGTTTGCAAGCCGATGGCCCCGTCGGCACATTCGGCAAACGGCTGCCGTTTGGCTTCGACATCCTGCGGATCATGGTCGGACACCACAACATCGATGACGCCTTCAGCCAAACCGGCGACCACCGCCTGCCGGTCATCCTCATGGCGCAGCGGCGGCGCCAGTTTGAGGAAAGAACGATAGGGGCCAATGTCGTTTTCATTGAGCGTCAAGGAGTTGATCGACACCCCGCAGGTGACCTGCAAGCCGCTCTGCTTGGCGCGGCGGATGATCTCGACCGAGTCGGCGCAGGAAATCATGGCGGCGTGATAACGCCCTCCCGTCAGACGGGCAAGGCGGATGTCGCGTTCCAGCATCAGCGTTTCGGCCTCGCGCGGAATGCCCGACAGGCCGAGCCGAGAGGCCAGCTCGCCCTCGTTCATGACCCCGCCGGCCAAACGCTTGTCCTCGACATGCTGGACAATCAGCGCATCGAAATCGCGCGCATAGGTCAGCGCGCGGCGCATCACCAGCGGATCATCGACCGCATGGCGCGCATCGGTAAAGAACACCGCACCGGCTTCGCCCAGCAGGCCGAATTCGGTCATCTCGCGGCCCTGTAACCCCTTGGTCAGCGCAGCCGCAGGCAACATCCGCACACAGGCGGTGTCACGCGCACGGCGCATCAGAAAATCGACCACCGCCGGATCGTCGACGGGGGGATGGGTGTCGGGCATGGTGACAACGGTTGTCACCCCGCCGGCAGCCGCCGCACGGCTGGCCGAGGCGAGAGTTTCGCGATGCTCGTGGCCGGGCTCGCCGACAAATGCCCGCAGGTCGATCAGGCCGGGGGCCACAACCATGCCTTTGGCATCGATCAGCGTGGTCCCTTCCGGAGCTGCAGCGGCATCGATGCCGGCTCCGATTGAGGCAATCACGCCGTCCTCTATGGCGATGGAGCCCTGTTCAGTCTTGCCAGTGGCAGGATCGATCAGGCGGGCATTGCGGATCAGGACCGGATTAGGGTTCATCGTCAGCCCCCGTTCGGCAAATGGGCGGCCAGCGCTTCGAGGATCGCCATGCGCACGGCCACGCCCATTTCGACCTGTTCGCGGATCAGTGATTGGGCGCCATCGGCAATATCGGAGGCGATTTCGACCCCGCGGTTCATCGGCCCCGGGTGCATGACCAGCGCATCGGGTTTGGCATAGGCCAGCTTTTCGGAATCCAGCCCGTAATAATGGAAATATTCTTTCACCGAAGGCACGAAGGAGCCGTTCATGCGTTCTCGCTGCAAACGCAGCATCATCACGATGTCGGCATCTTTCAGCCCTTCGCGCATCGAGGTGAAGACTTTGCAGCCCATCCGCTCGAGGCCGGACGGCAGCAGGGTCGAAGGGCCGACCACCCGCACCTCGGCCCCCAGCGCATTGAGCAGGATCAGGTTGGAACGCGCCACCCGCGAATGCAGGATGTCGCCGCAAATGGCCACAATCAGCCCGCGGATCTGGCCCTTGTTGCGGCGGATGGTCAGGGCATCCAGCAAAGCCTGGGTCGGATGCTCGTGGGCGCCATCGCCGGCATTGATGACCGAGCAATCGACCTTGCGGGCCAGCAACTGCACGGCACCGGCGGCATGGTGGCGCACCACGATCAGATCAGGCCGCATGGCATTCAGTGTCATGGCGGTGTCGATCAGGGTCTCGCCCTTTTTGATCGAACTCGACGCCACCGCCATATTCATGACATCGGCACCCAGCCGTTTGCCCGCCAATTCAAAGGAGGATTGGGTGCGCGTGGAGGCCTCGAAGAACAGGTTGATCTGGGTGCGGCCGCGCAGGGTGGTCTTTTTCTTCTCGACCTGCCGGGAGACGTCGACCGCCTCGTCAGCCAAATCCAACAGCATAGTGATATCGGAGGGCGAAAGGCCCTCTATCCCGAGCAGATGGCGATGGGGAAATCGAACGGCATGTGTCATAAGACATATGAACTAAGAGCAATCGTGCCCTAGCGCAAGCCGCCCCCGATGCTTTCGCACAAGGATTGCCGAATTCGGGGGATGTTTTTTCTGCTTTGTTTTTGCGGGTGCCGTTGTTCCAAATTCTCTCATGCGAAAGTTGGGATTTGACAGAAAGCCCTTGATCCACCACTTTCCCGCCGAGTTGATACGTGTGACACACCTTTCACCGTTTATGAATCCGAGGCTGATTGAATGAAGCTTGTTGTCGTTGAGTCGCCTGCCAAGGCCAAAACCATCAACAAATATCTTGGGGCCGGTTATGAGGTTCTGGCTTCCTTTGGCCATATCCGCGATCTGCCGCCCAAAGACGGCTCGGTCAATCCCGATGATGATTTCGCGATGCTGTGGGAGATCGACGGCAAGGCCGTCAAGCGCGTCTCCGACATTGCCAGCGCGGTGAAAGGGGCTGAAAAGCTGATCCTCGCAACCGATCCGGATCGCGAGGGCGAGGCTATTTCATGGCATATTGTCGAGGCGCTTCAGAACAAGCGCGCCCTCAAGGGGCTGCCGATCGAGCGCGTGACCTTCAATGCCATCACCAAGGATGCCGTTCTGGATGCCATGCGCCATCCGCGCGAGATCGACCAGGGGCTGGTCGATGCCTATCTGGCGCGCCGTGCGCTGGATTATCTGGTGGGATTCAAATTGTCGCCGGTTCTGTGGCGCAAATTGCCCGGTGCGCGTTCGGCGGGTCGTGTGCAATCGGTGGCCCTGCGGCTTGTGTGTGACCGCGAACGCGAAATCGACGCCTTTGTGGCGCGTGAATACTGGTCCCTGATTGCCGAATTGACGACCGCGGCCGGAGCCAAATTCGAGGCGCGGCTGGTCGGAGCGGACGGGCAGAAGATCACCCGTCTCGATATCGGCACCGGCGCCGAGGCAACCGCTTTCCAGACCGCGCTCGAGCAAGCCAGTTTCCATGTGGCCAGTGTCGAGGCCAAGCCTGCCAAGCGGCATCCCTATCCGCCCTTCACCACCTCGACTTTGCAACAGGAAGCCTCGCGCAAGCTCGGCATTTCGCCGGCCCGCACCATGCAGGTGGCCCAGCGTCTCTATGAAGGCATCGATATCGGTGGCGAGACCGTGGGTCTGATCACCTATATGCGGACCGACGGTGTCGATATGGCACCGGAGGCGATTGCCTCGTGCCGTTCGGTGATCGAGAAGGAATTCGGCTCGCTCTATCTGCCGCGGGTGCCTCGTAAATATACGGCCAAGGCCAAAAACGCGCAGGAGGCCCATGAGGCGGTGCGCCCGACCGACATGTCGCGCCATCCCAAATCGGTCAGCAGGATGCTGGAGCCGGATCAGGCCAAACTCTATGAACTGATCTGGCTGCGGACCATGGCAAGCCAGATGGAATCGGCCGAGCTGGAGCGCACCACCGTCGACATCACCGCGATTGCGGCGGGCCGCACGCTGGATCTGCGCGCCACCGGTCAGGTGATCAAATTCGAGGGCTTTTTGAAGCTCTATACCGAATCCCGCGATGACGAGAGCGATGACGAGGACACCCGCCGCCTGCCGCCGATGAGCGAAGGCGAGCGGCTGTCGGCCCAGAACATCAAGGCCGACCAGCACTTTACCGAGCCGCCCCCGCGCTTCTCCGAAGCCTCGCTGGTCAAGCGGATGGAAGAGTTGGGCATTGGCCGTCCGTCCACCTATGCCTCCATTCTCGGCACGCTCAAAGACCGCGAATATGTGTTGCTGGATAAAAAGCGGCTGCATGCCACCGACAAGGGCATGCTGGTGACGGCGTTTCTCGGCTCGTTCTTCGCCCGCTATGTCGAATTCGATTTCACGGCAGAGCTTGAGGAAGATCTCGACCGGATCGCCAATCATGAATTGTTCTGGAAGGACGTGATGCGGCGGTTCTGGACCGATTTTTCGGCCGCCATCGAAGGCACCACCGAATTGCGCTTTGCCGAAGTGCTGACTGCACTCGACGATGTGATGGGCCCGCATATGTTTCCTGCCAAGGCGGATGGCAGTGACCCGCGTGGTTGCCCGGCCTGTGCGGCAGGCAAGCTGTCTTTGCGTTTGGGCAAGTTCGGGGCGTTTATCGGCTGTTCCAACTATCCCGAATGCAAATTCACCCGCCAGCTGGGCGCGACCGGAGCAGGCGAGGGCGCCAATGCCGATGGCAGTACGGGGCCGAAAGTGCTGGGACAGGACCCTCAAACCGGTCTTGATGTCACCGTGCGCGATGGCCGTTACGGTCCCTATGTGCAATTGGGCGAGGGCGAAAAGCCCAAACGCCAGACTTTGCCCAAAGGCACCAATCCGGCAACCGTCGAGCTTGAACTGGCTCTGGCTCTGTTGGCCCTGCCGCGTGAAGTGGCCAAGCATCCCGAAAGCGGCGAGCCGATTGTCGCCAATATCGGTCGCTTCGGACCCTATGTGCAGCATGGCAAGGTCTATGCGAATATCGGATCGGATGATGATGTGCTGACCATTGGCGCCAATCGGGCGATCGATCTGATCATCGCCAAGGAAAGCGGTAAGGGCGGTGGGCGGTTTGGCCGTGCGGCGGCATCGGCGGGGCGCGTATTGGGCGCCCATCCCGATGGCGGTGATGTGGTGCTGCGCGATGGCCGTTATGGCGCCTATGTCTCGCATGGCGGCATCAATGCGACGATCCCCAAGGGGGCCGATCAGGCCAGCATGACCCTCGAGGAGGGTCTTGCCCTGATTGCCGCCCGGATTGCTGCGGGTGTGACCCCCAAAAAGACGGCTGCCAAGAAAGCACCGGCTAAAAAAGCACCGGCTAAAAAGGCGGCCACCAAAACGGCGGCCAAAAAGCCTGCCGCCAAAAAGCCTGCGGCCAAAAAAACGACGGCCGCGAAGGACCCTGCGAAAAAGCCGGCCGCCAAAAAAACGGCCGAATAAGGACGACGGCCGCCCATCTGGCGGTCGTCTTACGCCTCCGCAATGGTGGGGCACTGGGGGCGATCCCTTCAGAGACAGGATGGTTTGCCGCAGTGCTGGAACCACCAGGCAAATTGCTTTATCCTGCTTTCCACACGTCCTGATTGCGTTTCCCTGAAATGGAGATTGAGCGATGCAGCTTACATGGTACGGCCACGCCGCCTTCCGGCTTGATTTCGATGGCAAAGCGGTTCTGCTCGATCCGTTTTTCACCGGCAATCCGGCTTTTGAAGGTGACCGCGAGGCCGCGATCAAAGACGTCGGCACGATTGTGCTGACCCACGGCCATTCCGACCATGTTGGCGACACTCTGGAGATTGCCGCCAAGACCGGCGCAAAAGTGGTCGCCAATTATGAATTGTGCATGTGGCTGTCGGCGCAAGGCCTGCAGAATATCGATCCGATGAACACCGGCGGGACCGTGCAGCAGGACGGGTTCTCGGTGTCCATGGTGCGGGCCGACCATTCCTCGGCCCATCTGGATGGCAAGACCGGCGTTCCCTTGGGCTCTGCCAATGGCATGATCGTCACCGTGCCCGGGGCCAAGACCGTCTACCACATGGGCGATACCGATATTTTCGGCGATATGGCGCTGATCAACGAGATCTACCAGCCCCATATCGGGCTCGTGCCGATCGGTGACCGCTTCACCATGGGCGGCAGGGTGGCCGCGATGGCGGTCAAGCGGTTCTTCGAGTTCGAGACCGTGATCCCCTGCCATTATGCGACCTTCGGGCTGCTCGACCAGAACCCCGATGCCTTTACGCACGGGCTCGAGGGCAGCAAAACCAGAGTGCTGGTGCCGGCCAAAGGGCAGGCTGTCAGCCTCTAGGCCTGCTTTCAGCCTTCGGTGTCAGTTGCGGCTTGGCCTGTGCTGGTGCTAGAAGACTATTGCTTGCCATGGCGCTTTGTCTGGCGGGCCACGTTCGAATTCGAGTGGTTTTGAGGGTTCGGCGCGCAAGAGCCGGACCATTCCCTTTTCGGAGAAGCTGATGTCTGTTGATCAGGCGACTGTCCGCCGTATCGCCCATCTGGCACGCATTGCCGTGACCGAGGATGAAGTGCCGCATTTGCAGGGCGAGTTGAATGCCATTCTCGATTTCGTGGCGCAGCTCGACGAGGTTGATGTTGCAGGCGTCGAGCCGATGACCTCGGTGACCCCGATGGCCATGAAAAAACGCGTCGACGAAGTCACCGACGGCTTCTATGCCGACCGCGTGACCGCCAATGCGCCCGCCTCCGATGACCATTTCTTCATTGTGCCCAAGGTGGTTGAATAAGCCATGCCGGTGACCATCGCCATCGAAACACCGTTGCAGGATGAGGTCAGACAGCTGATTGCCGAGCTGAACACCTATCTGCTAACGCTGTTTCCGCCCGAGGTCTGCTCCCATCTGACGGTCGAGCAGATGAGTCAGCCCGAGACCACAGTGTTTATTGCTCGTGAGAACGGGGTAGCTATTGGCTGTGGTGCTCTCAGACGTCATGGCAACGGCATTGGCGAGGTCAAGCGCATGTATACCCGTCCCAGCCATCAGGGCCGCCGGATTGGCGGGCAGGTTGTAGAGGCCATCGAGGCTTTGGCGCGGGCTGAGGGGCTGACCCAACTGGTTCTGGAAACCGGCATGGGTCTTGATGCCGCCTGGCGTGTCTATGAGCGTGCAGGTTTTACGCGTTGCGGTCCGGTGCTGCATTATCCCGATATTCCGAGTTCTGCTTTCTATCAAAAGGCGCTTGTCGCATGACTGATCTGACCCAACTGACCCTTGCCGAAGCCCGTGACGCGCTTCGTTCCAAATCCATTTCGGCCAGCGAGCTGACCAAAGCGCATCTGGCGGCGATGGAACAGGCGCGTGCCTTGAATGCCTATGTGCTGGAAACGCCCGATCAGGCGCTGGCCATGGCCGCCGCATCCGACGAGAAACTGGCCAAGGGCGAGGCCGGCCCGCTTGAGGGCATTCCGCTCGGCATCAAGGATCTCTATGCCACCCAAGGCGTGCGCACCACGGCCTGCTCCAACATTCTCGGGGACTTTACCCCGCAGTATGAATCAACCGTCACCAGCCAGTTGTGGCGCGATGGCGCGGTGATGCTCGGCAAGCTCAACAATGACGAATTTGCGATGGGCTCGTCCAACGAAAGCTCGTCGTTCGGCCCTGTGGTGTCGCCTTGGGCCCCGCCCGAATGGTCGCAGGACAAGCTTGCTTCCGCCCTGAAGGGCGACAAAAAGGGTCTGCTGGTGCCCGGCGGTTCCTCGGGCGGGTCTTCGGCTGCGGTGGCAGCCCACCTGTGTCTGGGTGCCACGGCCACCGATACCGGTGGCTCGATCCGCCAGCCTGCCGCCTTTACCGGCACTGTCGGCATCAAGCCGACCTATGGCCGTTGCTCGCGCTGGGGCATTGTGGCCTTTGCGTCCTCGCTCGATCAGGCCGGACCGATTGCCCGCACCGTGCGCGACAGCGCGATCATGCTGCGTTCGATGGCCGGACATGATGCGAAAGACACGACTTCGGTCGACCGCGCCGTGCCCGATTACGAGGCAGCGGTCGGGCGTTCGATCAAGGGCATGAAAATCGGGATCCCGAAAGAATACCGGGTGGATGGTCTGTCGGCCGAAATCGACCAGTTGTGGCTGAAAGGCGTGCAATGGCTGCGCGATGCCGGCGCGGAAATTGTCGATGTCTCGCTGCCCCACACCAAATATGCGCTGCCGGCCTATTACATCGTCGCGCCTGCCGAAGCCTCGTCCAACCTCGCCCGTTATGACGGCGTGCGCTATGGATTGCGGGTCCCGGGCAAGGACATCGCCGACATGTATGAAAAGACCCGCGCCGCCGGTTTCGGCAGCGAGGTCCGCCGCCGCATCATGATCGGCACTTATGTGCTGTCGGCCGGCTATTACGATGCCTATTATGTCCGCGCCCAGAAAATCCGCACGCTGATCCGTCAGGATTTCGAGAATGTCTATCATGCGGGCGTCGATGCCATTCTGACCCCCGCCACGCCGTCGCCCGCCTTCGGCATCGGCGAGATGGGGGCATCCGATCCGGTGGAAATGTATCTCAATGATATTTTCACGGTGACGGTCAACATGGCCGGTCTGCCCGGTTTGGCCTTGCCTGCGGGGCTGTCGGCCGGTGGCCTGCCGCTCGGCTTGCAGCTGATCGGTCGACCATTCGACGAGGAATCTCTGTTCTCGATTGCCGAAGTGATCGAGCAGGCGGCAGGACATTTCAAGCCGCAGCAGGTCTGGTGGTCGTGAGAGACATGAAGGGTGTGGTGGCGTTGAAATGGCACTGACTTGGGCCAAAGTCCTGACAGACATCGAGCCATTCCACGGCGTCATTCTCTACGCCTTCATTGATCCGGTTGTGGTGGCCATCGGCTTGTGGATGGGCTGGCACGCGGACCAGAAAGGCAAATTGATTCTGGCCGGATTGCTGGCGGGGCTGGCGGGGACGGTGACAGGCTTTGTTGCCGATCTGCTGGGTCTGGGCTGGTTTGAAGGCGGTTTTCTGTTCGGTGGCGCCCATGCTTTCTTTCGGGTGCTGGCGGGCTATTTATGGGCGATGCTGGGCTATGCGGCCCAAAAGTTCAAATCCTGAACGAGTCCAATCCTGATATTGTCACTAACACGTGAGCTTGAGCATGATGAACGCAACAGTTGATCCAAAGAAACTGATCAAGGGCGCGACCGGCGATTGGGAAGTGGTCATCGGCATGGAAATCCATGCGCAGGTGACCTCGAAGTCCAAATTGTTCTCGGGGGCTTCAACCGATTTCGGTGGCGACCAGAACAGCCATGTCTCGCTGGTCGATGCGGCCATGCCGGGCATGCTGCCGGTGATCAACGAGGAATGTGTGCGTCAGGCCGTGCGCACCGGTTTGGGACTGGAAGCCGAAATCCACCTGCGCTCGGTGTTTGACCGCAAAAACTATTTCTACCCCGATCTGCCGCAGGGCTACCAGATCAGCCAGTATAAATATCCGATTGTCGGCGAGGGCAAAGTGATCGTCGATCTGGTCGATGGGTCGCAGATCACGGTGGGGATCGAGCGCCTGCATCTCGAACAGGATGCCGGCAAATCGCTGCACGACCAGCATCCGACCATGAGCTATGTCGATTTGAACCGCTCCGGTGTCGCGCTGATGGAAATTGTCTCCAAGCCCGATTTGCGCTCGGCCGAGGAGGCGCGCGCCTATGTCACCAAGCTGCGCACCATCATGCGCTATCTGGGCACCTGTGACGGCAATATGGACGAGGGCTCGCTGCGCGCCGATGTCAACGTCTCGGTGCGCCGTCCGGGCGAGCCGCTCGGCACCCGTTGCGAAATCAAAAACGTTAATTCGATCCGCTTTATCGGGCAGGCGGTGGATACCGAAGCACGCCGCCAGATCGCCATCATCGAGGACGGCGGCACGATTGACCAGGAAACCCGCCTGTTCGATCCCGCCAAGGGCGAGACCCGCTCGATGCGCTCGAAAGAGGAAGCGCATGACTACCGCTATTTCCCCGATCCCGATCTGCTGCCGCTCGAATTCGACCAGGCATTTGTCGATGAATTGAAATCGCATCTGCCCGAACTGCCCGACGCCAAAAAGGCCCGTTTCATGGCCGATTACAGCCTGCCGGCCTATGATGCGGGTGTGCTGGTGGCCGAGCGCGTCCAGGCCGACTATTTCGAGGCGGTGGCCAAGGGGCGGGACGGAAAAACCGCCGCCAATTGGGTGATCAACGAGTTGTTCGGCCGTCTCAACAAAGAGGGCAAGGACGTTACGACCTCGCCGGTGTCGGCAGACCAGTTGGGCGCGATTGTCGATCTGATTTCCAATGGCACGATTTCCGGCAAAATGGCCAAGGATCTGTTCGAGATTGTGTTTACCGAAGGCGGTGATCCGCTCCAGATTGTCGAACAGCGTGGCATGAAGCAGGTCACCGATACCGGTGCGATCGAGGCGGCGGTGGATGCCGTGCTGGCAGCCAATCCCGACAAGGCCGAACAGGCGAAAACCAAACCCGGCATGCTGGGCTGGTTCGTCGGTCAGGTCATGAAGGAAACCGGCGGCAAGGCCAATCCGCAGAGCGTGAGCGACCTGCTGAAAGCCAAGATCGGTCTGGAATAATTGATCGGTCTGGAATAATTGATCGGTCTTGAATCATTATTTCGGTAGATAGTTGATGATGGTCGGGAGCCCCAGAGCCCCCGGCCCCAGCAAGCTGGCGGCCCACAGGGCGGCCGAGGTGACATTGGCCCATTGGAACGCCGTGGCGGACATGCCGCAGGCGCCCGCCGCCAGAGGCACGCTGGCCCGAAGCGGCCCGAAAAACCGGCCGATAAACACCCCCGTAACGCCCCATTTCACAAAGAAACGGTGCCCGCGCGCCAGCAGATCCGGCCGCTTGGCAAAGGGCCGCATCCGGCTGATCGGCTCGTGGTAATGCTGCCCGAGCCAGAAGGAGAGCCAGTCGCCCAGCACCGCCCCGAGGGTGGCGGCCAGCCAGAGCGGCATAAACGACAGTTGGCTGAGCCCGATCAGCCCGCCGACGCCCATCAGCATGATGGTGGCCGGCACCAGCAGCGAAATCAGCACGAGGGACTCGGCGAAGGCCAGCATAAAAACAATCGGCACCGCCCATTCGGCATGGTCCTGGGTGAAGCGGACAATCACTTCAATCTCTTGCTGCATGGTGTCTCATCCTGACCGCGAGGATTGCGCTTGCTTAAGGCCGTGACTTGCTGTTGTTTACGCGGATCGTTTCCATTGATGAAGGGCAAATCCGATGAGCGCACGTTTCGAACTATACGGTCTGTTTCTGTCGGGTCCAAGCTACAAAGTGGCCTTGATGCTGTCGCTGGCCCAGGAGCCTTTTGCCTATCATCACATGGATCTGCGCGCTGGCGCCCACAAGACCGATGCCTTCCGGGCCATCAGCCGCTACGGACAGGTTCCGGCCCTGGTCGATACGTCCAACGGCATGAAGCTGGTGCAGTCGGCGGTCATTCTCGATTATCTGGCCGACAAGACCGGCAAATTCGGCGGGGCGACCTTGGCGGAGCGTTATGAAGCGCGCGAATGGCTGTTCTGGGAATTCGAGCGTCTGGCCGGCAATCTCTATCGTCCGCGCGCGGCCAAGTTGGGGTTCCGCACCTTTGATCCGGCCGTACTCGACCAATATATGAGCGAGGGCAATGCCGCACTCGCCCATCTCGAAACCTCCCTGACAGGCCGCGACTGGCTGGTGGGCGAAGGCCTGACCATTGCCGATATCGACCTCTATGGCGTGGTCTATTATGCCACCGATGGCGGCTATGACCTGTCCGCCTATCCGCATGTTGCGGCATGGAAGGCGCGGATCGAGGCCTTGCCCGGTTACGCGGCTCCCCAGGACCTGATGCCGACCCAGCCGCAAGCCTGAGTGCCTGAGATGTCCGGCGGTGTCGTTGACCCAGTGCTGATCCGCAGGGCGGTGGAGAGCGATCTCCCCGCCATCATCGGCTTGCATGCCGCTGACGGCATTGGCGGGCACGGTGACGCGTGGCGCGAGGACACCGCACCGCGCTATCGCGCCGCCTTTACCGCGCTGGCAGACCATCCCGACCACAGGGTGTACGTTGCCGAACAAGGCGGCCGCGTGGTGGGCACCTTCATCCTGTCGCGGCTTCTGGGCCTGACAGGGCAGGGACAAACCCATGCCGAATTGCGCTCGGTACAGGTGGACCACACATTGCGCTCTCAGGGCATCGGGGCACAGATGGTGGCCTTCGCCGAACAGGAAGCCCGCGCATGGGGGGCGGCCAATCTGCAGTTGACCTCAAACCTCAAACGCCTTGATGCCCACCGCTTTTACGAAAAGCTCGGTTTTGCCAAAAGCCATGCTGGTTTCAAAAAAGGATTGTGATCAGCCGGGCTTTCCATCCAGCTTTTTGAGGCAAGACCCTTGACCAAGCCGTGGCAAGACCTTAGGACAAACTCAACGGAGACGTGGCCGAGAGGCTGAAGGCACTCGTTTGCTAAATGAGCAAGCCCAGAAATGGGCTTCGAGGGTTCGAATCCCTCCGTCTCCGCCACTTGTTCATCTTTTTATTGTTCTGTTTTTATTTTTTTAATTGTCCATCAGGCATTTCCAATGAAATACCTAAACAAATTGTCGACGGCATATTGTGTCCTTGCCACTTTTCTCCTTCTTGAATTGGCTCCTCTGCTTGTTCCCAAGCCGTTTTATGTGGATTGGGTCAATCATGTTTGGATTCTGGAATATTATACGCAATATTTGGCCGATCACCGGACATTTCCAGCCACGATCAATGTCGAACAGGCTTTCGGCAATCCGATGCCGTTGTTCTACGGGATCCTGTTCTATCCTTTATTGGCTTTTCTGAGCTTCTTGACCGGGGCTGATACTGCGTTGCGGTTGTGCTTTGGGTTTTTGCTGGTTGTGCCTGTTTTTACTTTTTATATTCTCTATCGTGCGCTGATTAAAAATACTGTTCTGGTTATCTATTTGTCGGTCTTAACAAATTTTTCGATGTATCAACTGACCAATCTCTATTCCAGAGCTGCTCTGACTGAATTTTTTTCTTATCAGCTCATTCTGATTGGTTTTTCTCTCGGTTATTATGCAATATTGTATAAAAATAATATTTCCAAGGCTCTCTTGGTGCTTGGATGTGTGAGCTTCCTTTTTGCAATGGGTGCACATCCTGTTACTTTATATACATGCTGTATTTTTGTATTTCCGATTATTGCTATTTTTATTTTTCAATATCGGTTTTTGTTTGAAAATTATTCAACGGTTAAGATAATGTTTGGAACATGTCTTGCGGCAATTCTTCTCATGCCCTGGCTTTTGAATGCTGTCTTTTTACAAAGCGAATTAAGAATTGCCAATTCGAGATTGTATTATTTCCCACAATCGCTCGACTCTCTGCTCGCCAAAATCGGCTTTTTTTATATTGATAAAAGGGTCATTGAGGATGGCTTGTTTGCGACGGCCACTCCTTTTTTGAATGCTCCACTGCCTTTGATCTTGCTTGCGGTCGTATGTTTTTTTTGCTACTACGCTTATACATCAAGCAAAATAAATTTAGGGGCTGACATAGATAGCAGAAAAAGGCTATTTATGTCAGATGGTTAGGAAAAGGCGAAAAAGCAGACTTTTACCAAGTATTCAAAAGCGGTTACTTGAGCAATTTGCGGCAGGTGTTTCTGCGCGAACGGCTGCCGAATTGGTT
>CANFLM010000035.1 GCA_947447895.1 Hyphomicrobiales bacterium | reverse complement strand
TTGTCACACAGGGCTTCAAAACTGCTGCCATCGGCATGGCGGTAGACCGGCACGGCCTCGCGCACCTTGCCGCCGAACAGCTGATAGAGCGGCAGATTGGCGAGCTTGCCCTTGATGTCCCACAGGGCCATATCGACGCCCGAAATGGCGTTGTTCTCGATCGGCCCGTTCCGCCAATAGGCGTTCTGGTGCAACAACTGCCAGATCTCTTCGATCGCCTGCGCATCGCGCCCGATCAGCAACGGGCCGATATAGTCATCAATCAGGCTTTTGACGGTCAGCGCGCGATAGGCAAAGGTCGCGCAGCCCAGCCCATAGAGACCCGGCTGGTTGGTGTCGATCCGCACAACCACAAGATTGATCCCCTCGGGGGCTGTCAGAATGGTCGTCACACGGGTAATTTTTAAGGGCATTCGCGTCACTCACTTTGAAGACGGAGGGCTTTACATGGTTCTCCATAGCACAGGATGCCTGTCTCGCGAGAAGTCGCCTGAACCCTCTCCGGCATTGTCCGACGGATTATTTGGATTCTAGCATCATTAATGGGGGTATTGAACGACAGGATCAAGGCCTGTCTGCTGCCAGGAGCAATCATCCCTTCTCCCGTAGCAAGGCACGGAACGGGCAAAGTGGCCAGCTCCGTGCCTTGGGTTCTCAGAACTTGCCGTTCGAATGCGCCATTTCGGACGGGATAGCGGAAACCGTGTCCCAATGCTCGACGATCTTGCCAGCCTCAACGCGGAAGAGGTCGAAGAAGGCGGTCGGTTTGTCGCCCAACTTGCCTTCCGAGGCGGTAAAGACAAAATTGCCCTCGGCCACGAGCAGATGCAGTTTGGAATAGGCGAGAGCCATGCCAGCTTCGGCCATTGCGGCCAGTGCCGTGCCCAGTCCGTCGAGCCCGTTCCCGACCATCGGGTTGTGCTGGATATAGGTTTCGGTGGAAATGTAGTCGGTGATCCTGTCCGGAGCGTGGCCCAGCAGCACGTCATTGACGAAGCCAGCGACAAGTGCGCGGTTTTCCTCAGTCTTTTCGGGATCGCGGATTTCGCTCTCGCCATCCGTCATCGCATGGCCGCTGCGGGTTTGCGATGCGGGCACGTCAGCCTGCAGATTGTCCCAATGTTCGGCAACCTTGCCATCCTCGACCCTGAACACGTCAAACGCCACCAGAGTCTGGCCCCCGAAGGCTTGTGCATTCTCATAGGTCGAATGCAACACCACAAGGTTGCCCTCCGAAAGGACACGATGGGGTTTTACGCTCAGGCCGCTGGCCTTGAGGGCCGGCAGGAAGCCCAGCAAAGGGGCGGCTCCGGTCGGCACGGCTGGATTGTGCTGGATGTAGTCCTCTTTCAACAGAGTGCCTGCGGCCTGCGCATCAAAATCGACGAACAGTGCGGTGGCGGCCTTCAGAACGATGTGTTTCGGTGTCATGGCTTGTCCTTTCGGTGGAAGAGGGTGCAACAGTCGGTTTCAAATCCGGAGATCACCGCGGGCCCGTTTTCGTTGGCTTTGCCTGCGCCATTCGAGGTGTGCTGGCCTTCGTTCCCGGGCATCAGTGATCATTTGTGAGGAATTTAGCACTGGCTATTACTCGTTAAAATGGCGATTATAGCGTATGATATTCGCTATTTTGGAGATAATCAGATGGACAAAATTCAGGGCATGCGCACCTTTGTCGCGGTGGTGGAGACCGGCTCGTTTACCGCAGCCAGCAAACGACTGGGTTTGACCGACAAGCTGGCCAGCAAATACATCGTCGCACTTGAGCTCCAACTGGGAATGAGCCTGCTCCACCGGACCACTCGATCGATGTCGTTGACCCATGACGGGCGAATCTATCTCGATGGCTGCCGCCGTGTGCTGGCAGAAATCGATCTTTTGGACACCGCGCTTCAGTCCACAAGCGGCCTCAAAGGGATGTTGCGGATCGCGGCACCATTGACATTTGGTGACACGGTGGTTGCCGCAGCCGTCGATGATTTCATGGAGGCCTATCCGGATGTGACGGTCGACCTGGAATTGGCCGACCATTATGTCGATCTGGCCGAGGAGGGGGTCGATCTGGCTGTGCGCATGGGCAGCCTGAAGGATTCAAGCTTGATTGCCCGCAAATTGGGCGAGGCTCGGCTGATCGTTGTCGCCGCGCCGTCTTATATCGAGCGCTACGGGCTCCCCCGCCATCCCGAGGAGTTGGTCGCCCACAGGTGCATCCGCGACGCGAATAATCCCGACCCCAGCCGCTGGCCTTTCCTGATTGGGGGAGAATGGGTCCAGATCCCGGTCACTGGCCCACTGATCTCCAACAGCCCGCCCGCTTGCCTGCTGCCGACGCGCGCGGGCAAGGGTATTTTCATCTGTCCCAATGTCTTTCTGGGCGATGACCTCGCCCAAGGCAGACTGATCCAGCTCCTGCCTGATTTTCCCTCGCGGACCATCGCCATCCAGGCGGTCCAACTGCCTTCGGCTTTCGATAGACCCAAGGTCAACGCATTTATCGAGATCCTGAAAAGGCATATCGATTAGGATGGAGGCGAGCCGGCAAAGGTGGTGACCTGATATTGGAGCGAGTTTTGTTACCCTGCTTCATCGGGATTGAATTATCCATCAGTGAGCCCAAGCCAACATCGGCCTGATGGCCGGATGCGTCAATGAAGGCGTCGATCCCCACCGGATCGGCGCCTTTTCTTTTGGCCGGTCCAGGCCATGGGCCCGTTAAACCGTATACAGAAAACAGCTATATTATAGGGATATATTCATAAATTAAGACATTAACTGCGTGAAATGGCTGCTTGACGGCAGGTATGCTGCACTTAAGATATACAGATGGAGACCGGATAGAAGCGTGCAGCCATGATTGTCATGCCATGAAAGACCAGAGGAGCGAACCCGCGGTGATCAGGCACTTGCCACGGCGTGACAGCCTGAGCGAGCGCATCTATCTCGAGTTGCGCGGCAAGGTCCAACGGTCGGAAGTGGCTGCGGATTTTCGCTTCGTCGATGTCGATATTGCCAATGAATATGGCACCTCCCGCATGCCGGCACGCGAGGCTTTGCTGAGGCTCGCCAATGAGGGCTATCTGGTCGGCACCACCCGCGGCTTCATGGTGCCGCGCCTGTCGCTCGACGATATCCGCGATGTCTTCGAGGTCCGCCGCCTGCTCGAACCACGCGCCGCCGCCAATGCCGCCCGACACATCGACCATGCCACCGAACAGGAGCTGACCCGCGCCCTGCAGGAAGCCAGTCTGGCAGCCCGGCGCAACGATGCCGGACGGATGATCCTCGCCAATATCGCATTCCGGCAAGCCTGGCTGGCCAAGGTCCGCAACCGGCGTCTGGCCGATACCATCGGGCGGTTTGTCGACCACGCTCAGACGGTGCGCTTGCGCACCTTGCAGACCGAAAGCACCCGCACGGTTGTACTCAACGGACTGGCGGCCCTGCATGCCGCCTTCCTGCGGCGCGACCCGATTGCCGTCAACGACCGCATGGTGGCCTTCATGGCGGCGGCGGAGGATGCCTTCTTCTCGACCCGCGAGACCGAACTGGCCGATAAGCCCCCCTCTGTGGCGCGGTCGGCAACCCGCTATGATCACAACGAGGGATTGTCATGACGCTCAAACCGCATCCGCTCAAAGGCGACAACAGGTTCAAGCTCGGCGTGTTCTCGGCCAATGCGGATGGAGGTCTGGCGATCACCGATGTGCCCGAACGCTGGCGGGCCAGCTGGGATGATGTGATGACGGCGGCAACCATTGCCGACCGCGCGGGTCTCGAATTTTTTCTGCCTATTGCCCGCTGGCGCGGCTTCGGCGGCAAGAACCGCGTGCGCGAACACTCCTTCGAAACCTTCACCTTTGCTGCGGGACTGGCAACTGTGACGCAAAATATCGGGCTGTTCATGACCGTGCATGTGCCGATTGTCCATCCGGTCTATGCCGCCAAGGCTCTTGCAACGGTCGACCATATTTCCAAAGGGCGGGCCGGATTGAATATTGTCTGCGGCTGGAACCCCGATGAATTTGCCATGTTCGGCATGACAATCGACACCGATGCCTATGGCCGTGCGCAGGAATGGATCAACATCATCGATCAATGCTATGGTCCCGAACAGCCTTTCGATGTGGACGGAAAATTCTACAAGCTCAAGCAGGTGGTCAGCCGTCCGGCCAGTCTTCAGGCCCCGCGCCCTGTTACCATGAATGCGGCCTTCGGGCCGCCCGGACGCAATTTCGCCGCCCGCAATTGCGATTTCCTGTTCTCGACCTTTGCCGAGATCGAGGATGGCAAGGCCCATATCGCCGATATCCGCAACCGGGCCAGCGAATACAAGCGCGATGTCGGCATCTATACAGTCTGCCATGTGGTCTGCCGCGAGACCCAGCAGGAGGCCCAGGACTATTACACCCGCTATGCCGTCACCGAGGCCGATCATGCGGCGGTCGACTACCACATGGCGAGCAAAAAAGAATTTGCCAACTCGCACGATACCGCCGCCTTCGACAAATACCGCAAACGCTTTGCAGGCGGCGCGGGTACCTATCCGCTGGTCGGCACGCCCGAGAAGATCGTTGATGACATGATCAGGATCTCGGACGCCGGTTATGCGGGAAGCGCACTGACCTTCGTGAATTACAATGACGAGTTGCCGTTCTTCTGCGAGCGTGTCCTGCCCTTGATGAAACAGGCGGGGCTACGGGTCGCATGAGTGCCATGACCAACACAGGAGACGGCGATGTTTGATCCGCGCCGCGCAACATTACGCTACACACTCGCCAGTGGCCGCTGTCTTGGCGTGGCCTGGCTGTCGCTCGGCTCGGCGGCGGTTGCCGAAACCGTGGCCCGCGCACAACCGGACGCCATCGTCATCGACCTGCAACACGGCCTGTGGGAACGCCGCGAATTGGAAGCCGCCATCGGCATGGTACCCCCTTCGGTTCCGGTGATTGCGCGGGTGGCGGAAAATTCGGCTTTCGCCATCGGCTCGGCGCTTGATGCGGGGGCAGAATCGGTGATGGTGCCTCTGATCGAGACGGCCAAACAGGCTGAAAAGGCTGTTGCCTTTGCCAAATATCCTCCCCATGGCATCCGCTCGGGCGGAGGTGTCAGGCCACTGGCCAATTTCGTCGATTATGTCGACGGATCGGACAAGATCTGCGTGATCGTGATGATCGAAACAGCGGAAGGTGCCAAGAACGCCACCGAGATCGCCGCCGTTGACGGGGTCGACATGGTGTTTATCGGCACCGGCGATCTGTCCCTGTCGCTCGGGGTTTTTCCGGCCATCAGCCATGACCACACCAAGACATGCGCCGATATCCATGCGGCTTGCAAGAAGGCCTGGACTCCCTGCGGCATTTTCACCCCCAATCTCGATATCGCCAAACTGCGGCGCACGCAGGGCTACCGCATGGTGGTCACGACCAATGATGCCGATCTGATCGCCCGCGGCGCACAACAGGCAGCGAGTGCCTTTGCCGCACCCGTGGTCGCCGCCGCACCCGGGCACGAGGTGATAGAGGCCAAGCCCGACAGCTCCGCCCAACCACCCAAGCAGATCAGAGGCCGATCATGAGTGCGCCCTTCAAAAACCGCCTGACTTTCGATGCCGATACCGGTGCCCTGTTCGACCAGAGCCGCCGCTATATGATGATCCGGCCGGATGCCCTGATGGGAATTTTCAAACGTCTGCCGCCCGACCAGCGTATGGCGGCATTGCAGGCCTTCGCCGAGTCGATCGCCGAACAGGGCGGCGACTCCGCGCGCGCCTATGTGGAGATGGGCGGAACCGGCGAAAAGCTCCTGGATGTCATTGCCGCCACCGCGCCCGAACTCGGCTGGGGTCTGTGGCAGTTTGCCATTCATCCCGACCGCTACACATTGAGCGTGCGCAACAGCCCGTTTGCGGCAGGCTTCGGTCCTTCGACCCATCCGGTCTGCATGCCGATCATCGGCATGGTCGGCGCGGTTACCAGCATTGTCGCGGGCAAGCCGATGCAGGCCAGAGAGATCGCCTGTGCGGCGATGGGCGCGGAGCAATGCCTGTTTGAATCGACACCCCGGGCCGCCGCCCCATGAGCCAAACCGTCCCGCCTGTCCTGACCGCGCTTCGTGCCGCGCTCACACCCGATCAGGTTGCCACGGGTGCCGATATTCCGGCACGCAACCGTCAGGATGCCTCGCGCGCGCCCGAAACCGAACCGCTGGCCCTGCTGCTGCCGCGCAACACGCAGGACGTCTCTGTGGCGTTGTCGATTTGCAACAGCCACCACCAGCCGGTGATCCCGCAAGGCGGCATGACGGGTCTGGTCAAAGCCGCCCATCCCGGCAAGACCGAAATTGCCATTTCGCTCGAACGCATGGCGGGAATCGAGGAGATCGACCAACAGGCCGGCACCATCACCGTGCTGGCCGGCACACCGCTGCTGGCCATCCAGACGTCCGCAGAACAAGCCGGCTTCCTGTGCGGCATCGATCTGGGGGCACGCGGATCCTGCTCGATCGGTGGCAACATCGCTACCAATGCGGGCGGCAATCAGGTGCTGCGCTACGGCATGGCAAGGCGCAATGTGCTGGGTCTGGAGGCCGTGCTGGCCGACGGGCAGATTGTGACATCGATGAACAAGATGCTCAAGAACAATGCGGGCTATGACTGGACCCAACTGTTCATCGGCTCGGAAGGCACTTTGGGCATTGTCACCCGTGCGGTGCTGGCCCTGCACCCGCGCCCCAAAGGGGTGGAAACAGCTCTGGTGGCCGTGCGTTCGACGCAAGCCGCGATTGACCTGCTGCGCGAGGCCAACCGCCGACTGGCCGGTGGCCTGCAAGTTTTTGAAGGCATGTGGAGCGATTTTCTGGATGTGGCGGTGACGCATATCGGTCTGCAAAAACCCTTTGCGCAAAACCATATGATGACCGTGTTGCTCGAAACCCCGACCAGCGGATCGGGGGCCGAAAAGGAGGCCTTCGAGACCGTGCTGGCGGGGCTGGCCGAAGACGGGTTCATCGAGAACGCCATCATCGCCCAATCGGACAAGGACCGCGCCCGTCTCTGGGCCTATCGCGAAAGTCCCTACGAATATGGTCGACACCTGCCGCCGCTGATCGGGTTCGATGTGTCGGTGCCGATCGGCTCGTTCGAACTGACCATCAGCCGCATCAAGCAGGATATGGCAAGCCGCTGGCCGCAGGCGACGGTGGTGACTTTCGGGCATCTGGCCGACTCCAACCTGCATATGATCATGGCGGTCGAAGGGCTGGACGAGGCGACCAAGGAAGCGATCGAGAAGGTGGTCTACCACCATGTCGCCTCTGTGGAAGGCTCGGTCTCGGCCGAGCATGGCATCGGGCGGTCCAAGCGCGCCTATCTGGGCCTGAGCCGCTCCGCCCCCGAACTGGCTTTGATGAAAACCATCAAGAACGCACTCGACCCGAACGGGATTCTCAGTCCCGGACGGATTTTCTAGACCAACGGATTGTCAACCTGACGGATGAGGGAGAAACGAGCATGAGCAAATCGGTCCTGTCGAAACTGGCCAAAGCGATCCTCAAACACGACATCAGGATCGTCGATCTGACACAGACGCTGCAGCCATCGACCCCGGTCATCCAGCTGCCGCCGCCGATGGCACCCACCAAGCCGTTTTCCAGCGAGTTGATCTCGCGTTACGACGACAAGGGTCCGGCCTGGTACTGGAACAATATTGCCTGCGGCGAACACACCGGCACCCATTTCGACGCGCCGATCCACTGGATTACCGGACGCGATCTGGAGGACGGGGCCACCGATACAGTCGACCCGCAACGCTTTGTCGCACCGGCTTGCGTGATCGACGTGTCAAAACAATGCGCCAAGGACGAACGCTTTCTGCTGACACCCAAACATATTCTGGCTTGGGAAAAGGAACACGGCAAAATCCCCAAAGGCGCATGGGTGCTGATGCGGTCGGACTGGTCCAAGCGCAGCGACCCCAATCTGTTCCTCAATATGCATGAAGACGGCCCGCATGTGCCCGGCCCCAATGCCGATGCCGTGCGTTTTCTGGTCGAAGAGCGCGACATCAACGGCTGGGGTGTTGAGGCGGTCGGGACCGATGCGGGGCAGGCTTTTTCGTTCGAGCCACCCTTTCCCGCCCATGCGCTGATGCATGGCGCCAACAAATTCGGACTGGCGAGCCTGTGCAACCTCGATCAGCTGCCTGCAACCGGCGCGTTGCTGATTGCCGCGCCGCTGAAAATCGCCAATGGCTCGGGCAGTCCCCTGCGGGTGCTTGCTTTGATTGATGACACGCAGGATGATTGAGATCATCCCGGTAACAGACCTGGAAAGTGTCAGACTTGGAAAACGGCGGAGACAGGCATGGCTGAGCGGTCCTTCAAGGAAGAAGTCAAATCCCTCAGGCTAGGTGCGGGTCAGGAATTCCATGGCGAGGGAATTCTGGCCATCACCAAGGCTCTGCTTGAATCCGGCGTGTCCTATGTCGGCGGCTATCAGGGCGCGCCGATCTCGCATCTGATGGATGTGCTGGCCGATGCCGAGGATGTGCTGGAATCGCTGGGCGTACATTTTGAATCAAGCGCGTCGGAAGCCACCGCAGCGGCCATGCTGGCAGCCTCGGTCAACTATCCCCTGCGCGGTGCTGTCACTTTCAAATCGACGGTCGGCACCAATGTGGCCTCCGATGCGCTGGCCAATCTCGCTTCGGGCGGGGTGACCGGCGGCGCATTGATTATTGTCGGGGAGGATTACGGCGAAGGCTCCTCGATCATGCAGGAGCGCAGCCACGCCTTTGCCATGAAAAGCCAGATCTGGCTGATGGATCCGCGCCCCAATCTGCCCAAGATCGTCGATTGCGTGCGCAAGGGATTCGAACTGTCGGAAGCCAGCAACACACCGGTGATGCTGGAAGTGCGGATCAGAACCTGCCACGTGACCGGACAGTTCACCGCCAGTAACAATATCCGCCCGGGATTTACGCTTAAGGACGCGCTCGACAATCCGGTGCGCGACACCAACCGCATCGTGCTGCCGCCCGCCAGCTATCTGCATGAAAAGGAAAAGCTCGAAGTGCGCTGGCCCGCCGCCACCCGCTTCATCCGCGAGCACCAGCTCAACGAATTCTTTGACGGCGATCTGGCCGATATCGGCATTGTCATGCAAGGCGGCATGTACAACACCACCTTGCGTGCGCTGGAGCTGGCGGGCCTTGCCGACCCGTTCGGCAATTCGCGCGTGCCGCTTTATGTCCTCAATGTCACCTATCCGCTGGTCGACGAGGAGTTTCTGGCCTTCACCCAAGGCAAGAAAGCCATTCTGATTGTCGAGGAAGGGGCACCCGACTATATCGAACAATCGGTTTCGACCCTGCTGCGCCGCCACGACATCCAGACCAAAATCCACGGCAAGGACCTGCTGCCGATGGGCGGCGAATATACCGGGCTTGTGCTGAAAGCGGGTGTCGGAGCATTCATCAGGACCTACCATCCCGCGCTGGTAGCCCCCGCCCCGCTCAACAGCGGCGACAACCGCCTGAAATCGGCACTCGCCGCACTCGACGGACAGGTACATGGCCGCCCGCCGTCGTTCTGCACCGGATGCCCCGAGCGGCCGATTTTTACCGCCATGAAGCTGGTGGAGCGGGAATTGGGCACCCACCATGTCGCATGCGACATCGGCTGCCACCTGTTCTCGATCCTGCCGCCTTTCAACATCGGTGCCACCACGATGGGATACGGGCTGGGCGGGGCCAGCGCCTCCGCCTTCAACATCAAAGGCGAGAACAAAGCCTCCAAACGCGCAATCTCGATCATGGGGGATGGCGGCTTCTGGCATAACGGGCTGCTGTCATCGGTCGGCAATGCGGTATTCAACAAATCCGACAATGTCATGATCATCGTCGACAACGGCTATTCGGCGGCGACAGGCGGGCAGGATATCCTGTCCTCCCACCACAAGCACGACACCCGCTCCACCCAGAATTCGATCGAAAAAGCGGTGCGCGGGGTTGGCGTGGAATGGGTCAAGACACTGACCCGCACCTATGATCTCAAAGCGATGATGCGCACGCTCAAAGAGGCCCTGACCAGCACCGAGCCGGGACCGAAAGTGATCGTCGCCCAATCCGAATGCATGCTCAACAAGCAGCGGCGGGAACGGCCTTTGGTCAACAAGGCCATTCAGGACGGCAAACGGGTGGTGCGCGACAAGTTCGGGGTCGATCCCGACACCTGCACGGGCGACCATTCCTGCATCCGGCTGTCGGGCTGTCCGTCGCTGACGCTCGCGCCCAATCCCAATCCGTTGCGGCGCGAACCGGTGACCAAGGTGATCAATTCCTGCGTCGGCTGCGGCCATTGCGGCGAGGTCAGCCATGCCGCGGTGCTGTGCCCGTCCTTCTACAAAGCCTCTGTCATCAACAACCCCGACAACAAGGATACATTCAAACAGCGGTGGCGGCAGCGGGTGATCGGCTTGTTGCAACGCCGGCACGCCCGTCGCCTCGCTCTGACGGCTGCAGGTCAAGCATCATGAACCAGACAGTCTCCACACCGGCCTTCTCGACACCGGTCCGGTCGATCCGCATTGCCGTGCTGGCCATGGGGGGCGAGGGCGGCGGCGTGCTGGCCAACTGGCTGATCGACATGGCGCGTGCCAACGGCCATACCGCCCAGATGACCTCGGTGCCGGGTGTCGCCCAGCGCACCGGCGCGACCATCTATTATATCGAGATGTTTCCGGTCTCGCGGATCGGTGCGGGCCAGAAGCCCGTACTGGCCTTGATGCCGGTGCCGGGCGATGTCGACATCGTGCTGGCCTCCGAATTGATGGAAGCCGGACGCGCCATCCAGCGCGGCTTTGTCACGCCCGACCGCACCAGTCTGATCGCCTCCTCCCACCGCGTCTTTTCGATGACCGAGCGGGTGGCCATGGCCGACGGGCGGGTGGACGAACAGGCCCTGCTGACCGCCTGCCGCGCCGCGGCCTCGCGCTTTATCTCCTTCGACATGATGCGCATGGCCGAGCAGAGTGGCAGCGTGATTTCTGCCGTCATGTTCGGGGCTCTGGCCGGAGTGGGCCTGCTGCCGTTCAACCGCGAGGCGTTCGAGCAGACCATCCGCGAAGGCGGGGTCGGTGTTCAGGCCTCGCTGCGGGCTTTTGCCAGCGGCTTTGCCGCCGCCTCCGGCGAATTGATCGTGCCGCCCCCCGAACCCGATGCCCCGGCAAAACCCGATCCCGCCCTTGCCCTGCAGCAGGCCGCGCGCGAGAGCTTTCCGGCGGCAACGCTGGAGATCATCACAGCCGGACTGGCCCAATGCGTGGACTGGCAGGACATTGATTATGCCCGACTCTATCTCGAGCGGCTGCAACCCTTTGCCCGCTTCGACAAGACCTCGGGCGATCCGCAGCACCGCGTCTTGCTTGAAGTCGCACGCCAGCTTGCTCTGGCGATGACCTACGAGGATACAATCCGTGTCGCAGACCTGAAAATCCGCGCCGGCCGCTTCGAGCGCGTCGCGCAGGAAGTCGCCCTCAAGGACGGACAGATTCTCGAGATCCGTGAATATCTGCATCCGCGCCTTCAGGAAATCGTCGAAACACTGCCCGCTTTTCTCGGCAAATTCATCGTCAGCACCGGCTGGCTCAAAGCCCTGATCGAACGCATGACCAGCGAGGGCAAAACGGTCGAGACCACCTCGATCCGCGGTTTTGTGATGCTCTATCTGGTGGCAGGGCTGAAACGCTGGCGGCGGTCGAACCTGCGCTATGCCCATGAGGGAAGGACCATCCAGCACTGGCTCGATCTTGTGCTCGATACCGCACAGCGTGATCCGGCACTGGCGGTCGAAATGGCCGAGTTGCGCGGTCTTGTCAAAGGCTATGGCGACACCCATGCCCGCGGCACCGATCATTTCAACCGCATCTGCGCCGTGCTGCCCCGTCTCGAAGGCCCGCAAGCCAGCGAGAGCGTGCAGGCCCTGCGCAAAGCGGCCAATGCCGATGAAAGCGGGGCCGCACTGTCGGCCCTGCTCGCCCGATACGATGCCTGAACCCGAATGCCAACCATGACCGACGCACTTGAAAGGGGAGACGAGACCATGACTGATTTCAATCGCCGACAATTGATGAGCTTGGGCGCGGGGGCCGCTGCCCTTGCCGGTCTGGGTGTGCCGATGGACGTGCTGGCGCAAGCCGGTGCCAAGGGCCAACTGACCATCGGCTTTCCGGCCGATCTGCCGACATGGGATCCCAATGCTCGCACGCTGGCCGCCGTACAATCCCTCTACAAGCTGGTGTTCGACCAGCCGCTGGCGCAGAACGAAGACGCTTCGGTCAAGCCCGCACTGGTCACCAAATATGCCTTTACCAACCCCACGACGCTGGAATTGGATCTGCGCAGCGATGTCAAATTCCATGACGGCACGCCGCTGACCGCCGAGGATTTCAAATATTCCTTCTTTGAGCGTCAGCAGCAGCCGGTTCCCCAGGGCGGGCGCAAGCTCGACACGTCCTTCATCTGGCGCAAGGTCTCGGCCATCGAGACACCAACTGCCAACAAAGTGATCATGAAATTCTCCGAGCCGATGCCCTCGGCTGTGGCTTGGCTGTATTTTCTGGCCTCCTTCGTGGTGCCCAAAGCCCATCTGGAAAAGGTCGGAGTCGAGGAATTCACCAAAAAGCCGATCGGCAGCGGGCCGTATAAATTTGTCGAATACCAGCAGGGCGCGCGGCTGGTGCTGGAGGCCAACGAGGCCTATTGGGGCGGGGCTCCCAAAATCAAGAATGTGACCATCGAATTCATCCGCGACCCGACGGCCCGCGTGGCGGCCTTTGAATCCAAGCGCATCGATGTCGCCATCGACGTGCCGATCCGCGAGGCGCAGCGGTTGGGCGGACAACCCGGTGTCACCGCCAGCATCTATCCGATCACCGATATCGTGCTGTTGCAGATCACCAAAAATGGCGGCTTTGCCGATGACAAGGCGCGTCTGGCTGCCCATCACGCCATCGACAAGGCCGCGATTTCCAAAGCCCTGTTCGGCGGCTTTGCCCCGACCATTTCGGTGCCTGCTGCACTCGGTTCGCCCGGCTATCCCACCGGCTACGAGTTCAAGTTCGATGCGGCCAAAGCGACGGCTTTGCTCAAGGAGCTCGGCCACGGTCCCGACAAGCCGCTCAAGATCAAGCTGGCGTCCACCAACGGCGTATTCCCGAACGATTTCGATACCGCCCGCGCGATTGTGCAAATGTGGAAGAAAGTCGGCATCGAAGCCGACCTCGAAGCCATCGAAACCTCGGTCTATCAGGAACGTCTGCGTGCGGGCACCCTGCCCGAGGCCACCTTGTTCTCATGGGGCAATGCGGCGGCGGATCCGGAATTCTATGGCGGCTATCTGCTTGATCCGAAGTCGATCTTCTCGGCCTTCAAGTCGGACGAGCTGGCGCCCAAATTCCAGCCGCTGCTGGTCGAGACCGACGAGGCCAAGCGGTTGAGCGGCTACAAGGCCGCCCACCAGTTTGCCTCCGAGCGGGGCTTTACCATTCCGCTGTTCCAGACGGTCAAAACGGTGGTCCACACCAATCAGGTCAATATCGTCAAACATGTGAACGGGCATATCCTGCCGCAAACCTACTCGTTCAAATCCTGACATTCCAAGCGGGCCGTGCCGGACACGGCCCGCCAACCCATCGGGTCTCATGGCGTTTCTGGCTCTCCAACTGCTGATCAGACGGGCACTCTTGGCTGTGCCGATTTTGCTGTGTGTCTCGGCCCTCGTGTTTCTGGTCCTGAGGCTATTGCCGGCCGATCCCATTGCCATGTCGGTTCCACCCGGCGCAACACAGGCCGATTACGACCAGTTGCGCATCTCTTTCGGGCTCGACCGGTCCTTGCCGGAACAATATTTGATCTGGCTTGGCAAGCTGCTGCAAGGCGACTTCGGCGGTTCGATTTTTTTCCGCCGCCCCGTCATGGAACTGGTCGCCAAGGCTCTTCCGGCCACGCTCGAACTGGTCGGTCTCGGCTTTCTGCTGGGCATTGTCATCGGGATCAGCGGCGGGCTGGCCATGTTCATGACGCGGGGGCGCTGGGGGGAGCAGGTACTCGACGGCTCGACCACCGTGATGATGGCGATCCCCGAATTTCTGTGGGCCATTCTGCTGATCCTGTTTCTCGGCGTCGTGCTGCCGCTGTTTCCGTTCATCGGGCGGCTTGCCCCAGATCTGACCCTGCCGGTTCCGCTGACAGGCTTTCTGATCCTTGATTCCGCGCTGTCGCTGCGGGTCGATCTTCTGGCCAGCGTTCTGGCGCATATGGCCCTGCCCGCATTTGCACTGGCCATCGGGATTGCCCCTTTGCTGATGCGGGTGCTGCGGTCCTCGCTGCTGGAAACCATTCATGAGGATTATGTCACACAAGCCCGCTTGCGCGGTGTCAGCGAAAGCCGGATTGTCATCCGCCACGCGTTCCCCAATGCGGCCCTGCCAACCCTGAGCCTGATCGGTGTGCAAGGCGGCTTCATGTTTGGCGGCACGGTGTTGGTCGAGATGATTTTTGCCTATCCGGGTCTCGGCAATCTGATGATCGATGCGGTGCGCAACCATGATCTGCCGGTGATCCAGGCGGTGGCGCTGATCTATTGCGTGCTGGTGCTGGGAATCAATGCAGTGGTCGATGTGGTCTATCTGGCTGTCAACCCGCGGCTGAGGCTGAAAGGGCGACCGGCATGATCGTATTGTCCGAACGCTCACGCGCGGCATGGGGCCGATGCCTGTCGAGCCCTCGTGTGCTAGCAGGAGCCTGCCTCATCGTGATCCTGTTGCTGGTTGCCTTGTTTGCACCGTGGCTGGCTCCGCATGACCCGCAGGATCAGGACCTGCTGTCAACGCTGCTGCCCCCGTTCTGGATGGCGGAGGCCGATCCGGCCTATCCGCTCGGCACCGATACGCTGGGCCGCTGCATTCTGTCGCGCCTGATCTACGGCACCCGTATCGCGCTTTATGTGGCCATTGTTGCCGCCAGCGGTGCGATGCTGGTCGGTACTGTGCTGGCGGTTGTTTCGGGCTATTTCGGCGGCACCATCGACTGGCTGATCAGCCGCGCGGTCGATATCTGGATGGCCTTTCCGCCGGTGGTGCTGGCCCTGATCCTGCTGGTCGGACTGGGTGCCGGGGTCAACAAGGTCATTCTGGCGATTGTCCTGATCGACTGGACCCGCTTCTGCCGCGTCATCCGCTCAGAAGTGCTGGTGACGATGACGCTCGATTATATTCCGGCGGCCAAAATTCTCGGCTTCAGCCACGCCCGGATCATGCTGAAGGAAATCCTGCCCGCCGTCACCCCGCTGATCATCACCGTGCTGTCAATCGAGATGGGCATTGCGGTGATCGTCGAAGCCATCATGTCCTTTGTCGGCATGTCGGTGGAATCCAATGTCGCGGCATGGGGGGTGATGATAGCCGATGCGCGCACCACCATGCATCAGGCCCCGTGGAGCGTGGTGTTTCCGATCGGGGCGATATTCCTGACCGTACTGGCCTTCAATCTGCTCGGGGACGGCTTGCGGCGCGCCCTTGACGGCCGCCTTGTCCAGAGGAACGGCTGATGGTTCTGCAAGCCCGCAACCTCACCGTTTCGATGCAATCCGGCAGCACGCGCATCGATGTGCTGCGCGATGTCTCCTTCTCGCTGGCACCGCGCAAGGTGCTGGGACTGGTGGGCGAGTCGGGTGCGGGCAAAAGCATGATCGGGCGGGTGATCTCGCGCAATCTCCCCAAACAGTTTTCAATCGGCTCCGGCAATCTCTCCTTTGCCGGACAGGATCTGGTCGGCTCAAGCACAGAGAGCCTGTCTGCCCTTCTGGGTGACCGGATCGCCTTTGTGCCGCAAGAACCGCTGACCGCCCTCAATCCCTTGATGACGGTGGCTCGGCAATTCGTCGAGCATCTCGACCGTATCGGTGTTGCGCGTGACCACCAGCCGCAACGCATGGCTCAAGCCCTCAGGGAGGTGCGATTGCTCGATCCGGACCGCGTGCTGGCCAGCTATCCGTTCCAGCTGTCGGGCGGCATGTGCCAGCGTGTGCTGATTGCCATCGCCTTTGCCAGCCATCCCGCCCTTGTGGTGGCCGACGAACCGACCACCGCGCTCGATGTCTCCACCCAGGCGACCATTGTACAGATCATGCGCGGTTTGCAACGCGACCATGACACCGCCTTGCTGTTCATCACCCATGATCTCAGACTGGCCGCCCATGTCTGCGACGAGATTTTGGTGCTCTATGCGGGCGAGGTGGTTGAACATGGCCCGGCCCGCGCCATTGCCACCGCGCCGCAGCATCCCTATACGCGGGCCTTGCAGGCGGCCAATCCGTCCCCGAGTGGCCCGCTGACCCGCCTGCCTTCCTTGCCCGACAATATGCCCGGACTTGCCGGTTTTGCCTCTCTTCAAGGCTGCCGGTTTGCACCACGCTGTCCGGCTGCCGAGCCCGCCTGTCACACACAGGTGCCCGCCTTGGTACAGACCGTACCCGGTCACGCGGTGCGCTGTCCGCTGACCGACCGCCAGCAGGCGGCCGCAAAGCCCGCCTTGCTGCAGACAGCCCGCGCAGACAGCGCGAGCGAGGTCATTCTCGAGGCGCGCAATTTGTCGAAATATTTCGAGGCCACGCGCAACTGGTTCGGCCGCCGCGAGGGTCCCGGACTTCATGCCGTCCGGCCAATGGATTTCGTTGTGCGGGCCGGTGAATTTGTCGGCGTGGTCGGGGAATCGGGATCGGGCAAATCCACGCTGGCACGTCTGTTGATGGGACTTGAAACCCCGACCAGCGGACAGATCAGTCTGGATGGCACACTGCTGGACGCGGACACAGCCGAGACCAGACGGTTGCGGCTCGATACGCTGCAAATGGTCTTTCAGGATCCGCAATCGGCCCTGAACCCGCGTCGCTCGGTCGAGGAGTTGGTGACGCAGGTGATGGAAAGCAGGATGACCCGTCTGCCGCCAGAGGAACGCCGCCAGCGTGCGAAAGATCTGCTCAATGAAACCGGCCTGTCACCCGAGTTGATCGACCGCTATCCGTCGCAACTGTCGGGCGGACAGAAGCAGCGCGTCAACATCGCCCGTGCGCTGTGCGTCACACCGCGGCTGCTGATCGCCGATGAAATCGTCTCCGGTCTCGATGTGTCGGTGCAGGCGCAGATTCTCAACCTGCTGCTCGATCTCAAAGCCCAGCGCGAGATCGGCCTTGTGTTCATCTCGCATGACCTGTCGGTGGTGCGCTATCTGTGCGCATCGATGATCGTGATGCGCCACGGCAAGGTGGTCGAACAGGGGCCGACCGAACAGATTTTTGCCGATCCGCAGCACGCCTATACCAAGGCCCTGTTTGCGGCCGCCCCGCCAGCCGATCTCGATCATCCCTGGCCACCCGAACAAGCGAGCCTGTCATGACGGCCCCATTCGATCTGCCCGCTCTGTTCCTACCCGCACGCCGCACCGTGCCCGACATGCTGGTCCGGCAGGCGGAACGCTACGGGGAGCGGATGCTGGTCCGGATCGACGGACAGAGCTGGAGCTTCACCCAGAGCCGCGATCTGGCGGCCACCACCGCCCGCCTGTTATCCCTTGCAGGAATCAGGCGGGGAGACCGTGTCGCCGTGATCTGCTCGAACCGCATCGAGTTGGTCGCGCTGCTGCTCGGCTGCGGCTGGCTCGGGGCCGTGATTGTGCCCATCAACACCGCCGCCCGCGGAAGGTCATTGCAGCATGTGCTGGACAATTCTGGGGCCCGCCTGCTGGTGGTTGAAGCGGCCTTCCTGCCAGCCCTTGCCGCAGTCGCACTGGCCGAAACATCGGTAGAGCAGGTGTGGTCGATCGGCGAGCCGGAGTGCGAGGTGACTGCCTTGTGCCTCCCGATGCCAGAGGCCGAGCCGGTCTCCTCTATCGATTTTCCGGCCGCCGATCTCGGCCCCGCCGAGACTCTGGCGATTTTATACACCTCCGGCACGACCGGACCCGCCAAAGGCGTGTGCTGCCCGCATGCCCAGTTTTTCTGGTGGGGCGTCAACACCGGAGCCCTGCTGGACTTGCGGCCGGATGATGTGCTGTGCACGACCCTGCCGCTGTTCCACACCAATGCGCTCAACACGCTGTTTCAGGCTTTGCTGCACGGGTTGTGCGTGCACTACGAGCCGCGATTCTCGGCCTCGGGTTTTTGGGAGACGGTGACAGCACGCAAGGCCACGGTGACCTATCTGCTCGGGGCGATGGTGCCGATCCTGCTGTCGCGGCCCGAAGGCGCGCAGGAGCGCAACCATACTGTGCGCATCGCACTCGCGCCGGGCGTGCCGACCCAGTTCCAGCAGAGCTTTTTCGAGCGCACCGGTATCGGCTTGATGGAAGGCTACGGCTCGACCGAAACCAATTTCGTGATCGGCGCGGGGCTCGACCGGCAAAAGCCCGGCACCATGGGCCCGGTGTTTACCGGCTTTCAGGCCAAGGTTGTCGACGCACTGGATGAAGAAGTGCCCGATGGCGAGGCGGGCGAACTGGTGCTGCGTGCGGATGAGCCCTATGCCTTTGCCACCGGCTATTTCGGCATGGCGGACAAGACGGTCGAGGCGTGGCGCAATCTGTGGTTCCATACCGGTGATCGGGTGATCCGGGATCCCGATGGCCGATTCCGATTCGTTGACCGGTTGAAGGATGCGATCCGGCGGCGCGGCGAGAATATTTCATCCTTCGAGGTCGAGCAGGTTTTGCTCTCATACCCCGCTATTGCCAATGCAGCCGTCTTTCCGGTGCGCTCGGAATTGGGCGAGGACGAGGTCATGGCTGCCCTTGTGCCCAAGCCCGGTGCGACAATCGACCCGCTCGCGCTCATCCAGTATTGCGAGCCGCGACTGGCCTATTTTGCCGTGCCGCGCTTTATTGATGTGGTCGAAACCCTGCCCGCGACCGAGAACGGCAAGGTGCAGAAATTCAAACTGCGCGAGCAAGGGGTCACTGCCCGCACATGGGACCGCGAAGCGAGCGGCTATGTGCTGAAACGCTAGATCAGATGGTCAGCGTGCCGACACTCGCCCCGCCGCAGACATAGAGCGTCTGTCCGGTGATAAAGCCCGATTGCTCACTGGCAAAAAAGCCCACCGCATTGGCGACATCCGAAGCTTCGCCCAACCGCTTGACCGGAATGGCGGCGGCCAGCGCCTCTTCGCGTGCGCTGCCTGCAGGAATGATATCGTGGAACATCTCGGTTGCGCGGATCGGGCCGGGGGCCACCATATTGACGGTAATACCCTCGCCCGCCAGTTCCAGCGCCCAGGTGCGGCCCATGCCGATCAATCCGGCTTTGGTGGCCGAATAAGCGGTGCGGGTGCCCGCTCCCAAGGCAGCACGCGAGGAAATCAAAACCACCCGCCCGAACTGCCGCTGCTTCATGGCGGGCAAGACGGCTTGCAGCAGAATCAAGGCGGTCCCCAGATGCAACTGCGTCAGATCGAGCAGATCGGCGGGCGGTGTGGTCTGGATCGGGTTGGGCCTGATCACCCCGGCATTGTGCACCAGATGGCTGACCGCATGGTCTCTGGCAATCTCCGCCGCCATTTGCGCCGTTGCCGCAGCATCGAGCAGATCGACCTGACGGGTGATCAACCGCTCATGCTGGAGACTTGCGGGATTGCGGTCGAGCGAGATCACCGTCATGCCGCGCTCGAGCAGAGTGCCGACAATCGCCGCACCGATTCCCGCGCTGCCACCGGTCACCAGAGCCGTGTGGTGCGCGCTCATCGGCCCGCCTCCGATCCATTGACCAAAGCCAGCACGCGCAGCGGGCTGCCCGAGCCCTGGCGGATTTTCAAAGGGGCGGCCATGATCACCGCCCCGACGGGCGGCAACAGGTCCAGATTGGTCAGGCATTGCAGCCCGTAACGACCCTTTCCGTGCATGTAGAAATGGGCCGGATAGGGCGGATTGAAATGGTGGGCCTGTCCGGCATCGGTGCCGATGGTCTCGGTGCCGAAACCCAGCACGTCGCGCTGTTCGACCAGCCAGCGCACGGCTTCGGGCGCGGGGCCGGGCGTATGGGCGCCGTCCTCGCGCAGGCCAGCAAACGCGGCAGGCGATTGTTTCGACCAATCGGTGCGCAACAACACCCAGCTGCGGGCGGGAATGGGGCCGTGCGTGGCTTCCCATGCCTGAAGATCGGCCACAGACAGGGCAAAATCGGCATCCTTGGCCGCTTGCGCCGAACAGTCGATCACCACCGCAGGGGCAATGAAATGGTGGGGCGGGATGGTATCGACCGCATTATCGGGCAGATCCTTGCCCGACACCCAATGGATCGGCGCATCGAAATGCGTGCCGGTATGCTCGCCCATCGAGAAATTGTTCCAGTACCACGCCGGACCGCGCGCATCGTAACGCGAGACCTCCTCGAGCCGGAACGGCGCGCATTGCCCGAATTCCGGCGGCAAGGCGATGGTCGGAAATTCGGGGGTCAGCGTCTGGGTCAGATCGACCACCCGCACCGCGCCCGAGGCTACGGATTGGGCAAAAGCAAGAAGATCGGGTGCGCTCATGACAGGCTCCTGGGGTTCAACAGATCAGGCGTCGCCCAATTCGCGCTCGAGCGCTTTTGGATTGGCCGCCAACCGCTCGCGGATATCTTGGGCAATGTCTCCGACAAAGGCATCCTCGAGCCCCTGCCTGAGCGCCTGAACCACCGCCTTGGCCAGCAACGAGGGGGCGAGTTTGGGCGGGGGCACGGTCTGGAACCATTCGGTTTCGAGCGGCCCGAAAAACACATTCAGCACTTTGACCCCGCCGGGGCGCAACTCGGCCCGCAGGCATTGGGCCGCCGACAGGCAGGCGGCCTCGGTGGCTGAATGGGCACCGAAGCTCGGCCAGTTCATCAGCGCATGCACCGACAGCAGATTGACAAAAGCCGCGGCACTGCTTTGCCCGTCCGCTCCGCGGAACCGTAAAGCCGGACCGAAGGATTGCGCCATCCGCATCAGGCCGAAATAGCGGACATCCATTTCCTCGCGGGCCTCGATCACCGAACCGCGCCCGATGATCCCGCCCGCCCGCACATGCTCGGCGGTGTTGATGACAATATCGATTCGCCCGCCATTCTGTGCAGCCAGATCGGCGATCGACTGGCTGTCGGTGACGTCGAGCGGCACGATCTCGACCTGCTCAAGTGCGGCCAGTTGGTCCATGCCCGGGTAGGGCTTCCAGGCATTGGCAATGCCGACAAAGACGATGGAGGCACCCGCCTCGCAAAAGGCCTTGGCCATGGCCTGCCCGACTGCGGTACGGCCATCGGTGATCAGCACCCGCCGGAATTGCGGATCGCAGGTCATTTCGCGCAAAATCGGATCGGCTTGCATATCGGGTGTCTCCACTGCCGGCAGGGCGATCATGACCGCTGCACCGCTTTTATCAAGTTTGAGGGACAGTCTCACCCGCTCCCCTTCCACCGCATCTCCGTGCAGATGGGCGATCACCAGAGGGCCGGCATCAAGCTGCACCGTGCCGACGCGCCACGGCGTGCGCTCCCTGAAATAGGGATCGGTCGAAATCCGTACCGTTGTTTCAACCACCAGCCGCCCGTCGGGCCGGACATCCCTGAACGGCAGGTTGATCCCGAGACAATGCGGACAGGCGTCGCGGACCGGATAAAGGGTGTGGCTGCAATCGTCACAGACCTGCAACATGAAACGGCCTTCGGCGGCAGCAGCCGTCAAGCAGTGCGCCTTACGGCTGCGCTGTCCATGCGGCAGCAGCGGCAAACGGGTACGCTGCAGCGGATTTTTGCGTTTGGGGCGGCTCAGCGGCTTGCTCATGCAGACCTCGCCAGAATGGCGGCACAGGAAGACAGGCCGCGATCATAATTGATCATTCCGAAGCCCGATACCAGCCCCCGTTGCGCATCGGGAACCACCGCCCCGATGGTCTCTCCGGTCAATTGGCGGACGGCTTCGACAAGCCCGAGAAAGCCGCCTGCCGCTCCCGCCTGTCCGACCGACAACTGCCCGCCCGACGTGTTATGCGGAAAGGATCCATCATGCGTGAGTGTATGGCCGCGGACGAAATCCGGCCCCTCGCCTTTCTTGCAAAAACCGAGATCCTCGAATTGCATCATCGAGATCACCGGATAGTCATCATAGGTCTGGATGAAATCAATGGCATCGGGGGCCACACCCGCCATCGACCACAGATCGTCGACATCCATGGCCCAGCCCCCCCGGATCTGTACCGGATCGTCGGGGAAAGCATTGTGCCGTTCGATGGTCGCGAGGATGCGCACCACCTTGAGACCGAGCGAACGGGCTATATCCTCGCGGCAGACAAGAAAGGCTTCCGCCCCCGCGCATGGCATCACGCAATCGAACAGATGGATCGGATCGGCAATCGGGCGCGCGGCCAGATAGGCATCGAGCGTCAGCTTCTGTTTCATCAAGGCCAGCGGATTGGCCAGCGCATTGTCACGCTCGGCCACGCAGATCTTGCCGAAATCCTCGCGGGTCGCGCCGAATTGTTTCATGTAATTGCGGGTGATCAGCGCGAAACTAGCATTGGGCCCGCCCGAGCCATAGGGATAGACGGCATCCTGCGCGAAGCGCGAAAAACTCGCCAGAGTTTTGCGGAAGGAATCGACATGGTTGGTATCGGCGGCCACACAGGCGACGATGCTGGCATCCCCCGCCTGTACCGCACGCGCCGCCCGCCGCAGTGCCACCACCGCACTGGCACCGCCGAGCGGAATATGATCGAGCCAGCGCGGGCATAGCCCGAGATGCTGGGTCAGCCCGATCGCCGTATCGGGCCCCGCGGTGAAACTCGACAAGGCAAAACCGTCGAGATCAGCCAGACGCAGGCCCGATTGGGTGAGCAGACCATGCAAGGCCCGCCCGATCCACCACGCCGCGCTCTCGGTGGAAAAACGCACATAAGGGACCGTCACAGGGGCGCAGACCACCACACGGTCATAAGGCTGGCGGGCATAGGGCTGGCGCGTGGACACCGTCATGCGTTGGTCACCCGCTTTTTCATGGCCCTTGTATCGAAACAGGCCGGTGTGCCGATCACGCCGGCCACAAGATCCTTGAGGCTGCCGCGCTGGATTTTCTGGGTCGATGTCAAGGGGACGCCCGCCACGAAAGCCACATAGCCCGGGGCCTTGTAATAGGCCAGACGCGAGAGGCACCACTGGACAATTGCGGTGGCGGTGGCCTGATCGGCTCCATGGCCCTCATCCACCACCACACAGGCAAACACCTCGTCACCGCGAACCGGATCGGCCACCGGAGCCACCGCCACCGAGCGGACCGCCGGATGCTGCAGCAACACCCCTTCGACCTCGACGGCCGAAATATTCTCACCCGAACGGCGGATAACGTTTTTCTTGCGGTCGATAAAATGCAAGGAGCCGTCGGCCCCGCGCCGCACCACATCACCGGTATGGAACCAGCCGCCCTCCCACGCCTGGTGTGTGGCTTCCTCGTCCTTGAGATAGGCGCGAAAGAAGCCGTAGCGCGGCGCGTCACCGGCATGGCGCACCAGCAATTCGCCGGGTGCTTCGATGGCCGCCTCGGACCCGTCCTCTGCGATGATGCGGACCTCGAGTTCGTTGGAGGGTTTGCCGAAACAGCGTGTGCCACGGTGGCGCGGCTCGTTGGAGGCGACCACCACCGCCCCCGCTCCTGTCTCGGTCATCGCCCATGCTTCGATCAGCGGAAAGCCGAACCGCTGCTCGAACGGCACATGCAGGCCCTGATCGACCCCCGCCCCGAACCCGAAACGGACCGAATGGGCTTTGTCCTGCGGGCTTTCAGGCGCACCGATCAGCATCGATGGCATCACCCCGAGATAATGCACGATGGTGGCTTTGCTGGCGCGCACGCTATCCCACCAACTGCGCGGATGGAAACGGTCGAGCGCGATCAGACAGCCGCCGGTCATCACCATCGCCATTGCCGAATAGGCCATGGCATTCATGTGGAAAATCGGCAGCGGAGTCAGCATCCGTTCGCGCCCCGGCTCCATGGCGATCAGCCCGCCGATATGGGCATACCAGTGGCCCGCATAGAGGAAATATTCGTTGGGCAGCACACAGCCCTTGGGATGGCCCGTGGTACCGGACGTGTAGAGCAAGGCACATTCGCTGTTGATATCGGGCACACCGGATTGCGGCGGCGCGACCGTCAGCACAGGCGGGGCCTCCTCGGGGCCGTAAAGCGGCAGCACCATGCCCTTGGCTTGGGCGGCGGCTGCCAGATCGGCCTCACGCGACGGCAGGACAAGGGCTGCGACAATCCCGGAATGGCTGATCAGATATTCAAGCTCGGCGGCCCGCAGATCGGGGTTGACCGGCACAACCGAGACCCCCAGAGCATTGAGCGCGAACCAGTGAAGGAAAAAGGCAGGACGGTTTTCGAGCAGCAGCCCGACCCGGTGCCCGTAACCGAACCCCGCCTGCTGGTAAGCCTGCCGCAGACGCACAATGGCGGCATGGGCCTCGCCATAGCTCAGATCGCCGGCAGGAATGGCATAGGTGGCCGCCGTTTCCGGCAGGACCGACACAAAGGCTTGCGCGCCATAGCGGCTGGCTGTTGCCTCGAACGCGGCAAACACCGTGGGGATGGCGTGGGGGAATTGCTGGTCCATCACATGAACAACTGGATATTGCCAAAAGCGGCATCGCAATTGACGATGTCGACGCGCTTCAGTTTGATTTTCAGTCGCCCCTCCTCGACGCACAGCGTATGGGTGGCCCAGGCGGCGAACAACTGCTGCTCGTCGAAGCGGGTTTCGATATAATGCATCGGTGTCCATGTCTGGTAGAGATTGGCCGCCTCGTCGCGCAGATCGACCTGCGGGGTTTGCAACACATGGTGGCAGCGGCTTTTGGGCTTTTGCGAGAAGGTGCGGTTGCCCTTGAGACGCTCGACACGGATTTTCAGCAGCAGTCGGTCCTCATACATCAAGGAGCAGGTCAGCCGCGGATCGGTCTGCCCCCATTCCAGCGGCATCCAGTAATGACCGTCCTCGCAGAACAGATCGAGCCATTCCTGGAACCGCTGCATGTCGATCATCCGGGCCTCGGCCACAACAAAATCGATCAATTGCTGATCGGTCGGCGGGTTGGTGAGAGGAGGTGTCTGGCGGGTCATGATGACGCCCCCATGCTCATGGTCATAAATTTGGACCAGGCCCGGAACTGGTTGCGCATCTGCCATTCGGTCGTGCCATTGGTGACGGCTGTGACATCCGGCTTTTCATCGTCCGAATAAAGACGCTGGATATTGACCCACTGGTTGGCATCGACATGCAGGCCTTCCTGCGCCCGCTCGTACATTTCCAGATCGTCATGGCCGACCACCGAGGTCGGCGCATTGATCAGGCGGTTATACATCAAGGTGCGTTCCAGCAGCACATCGGGGGCATCGACCAGCCGGAAGGTCCAGCTTTCCACCAGCGTCTTGTTGGCCGAAATCGGCTTGAACAGCCGCAGCAGCTGGATCGGTCCCTTGATCATCACATTGGGGAAATAGACCGTGTTGTGCCGGTTCTCATCGAGAATGGCCTTGGCCTTTTCCTCGCCATAGGCCTCGCTCATCTGCTCGAAATAACCGGGGATGACCGAATAGTCGGAATGGATCGAATGGCTGACCCCCGTATGCCCGTGGCCATTGGGCCAGACGCGGATACCCATGCCCTCGAAAAATTCATAGGACGACATGAAGGGCGCGAAAATCTCCACCGCCATCGGCTTCTTGGTGCCTTCGGGCGCATTTTTCCACACATCGATGGCGGTGCCTGCCGAAGATTCATGGGCCACCATCGGGTGGCAGGTATCGGTCTGGTTTTCGACCAGCATTTTCCAGTTGCAATTGTGCAAGTAACGCAACACGCCGCCGGCCACTTCCAACCGACCAACGGGCGAGCGGTCGATCATATTGTCGAGGCTCGACAAGCTGTCGCCGAAAAAGCTTTCGAAATCCGGGCCGACATCATTGAGTTTGGCAAACACAAAGCCGCGATAGTTGCGCACATGTTTGACCGGGGTCAGGCCCTTGATCGCCTCGCTCTCCTCGAGGCCGGTATTCTCATAGCCCTTCTTGAGCGGGATCGCCAAAAGACTGCCGTCGAGTTTGAAGGACCAGGCATGATAGGGGCAACGGAAAAACTTGCCGGTATTGCCGCAGGTTTCGGTGGTCACGCGCACGCCCTTGTGCGGGCAGCGGTTGAACAGCACATGGACCGACCCGTCACCATGGCGCACCATCAGCACCGGTTGCGAGCCGATGGTGGTGCCGAAATAGTCGCCCGCATTGGGGATCTGGCTGTCATGGCCGACATAGACCCATGTATTGGCGAACAGATGGTCCATCTCGAGCTGGAACACCTCTTCGTCGATATAGACATCGCGGTGCACCTCGCGCTCGCGAACCAGTGCCCTGACCGCGTCGGCATTGCCCTTGTAGCGTGACATGTGTCCATCCCCCATGGTCAGAGATCCAGAACCAGTTCGTTCGTATGGGACCGCGAGATGCAAATCTGGATCAAGCGGCCCGCGGCCTTCTCGGCGTCCGACAAGATAAAATCGCGGTGGTCGGGTACACCCTCGATCACGCCGACCTGACAGATCCCGCAATCGCCCCGCTGGCAATCATAGATCGGGTCTTCACCGGCTGCGACCAGAACATCCAGAATGGTTTTGTCAGCCGGCACCGGATAGCGTTTGCCCGACGACTTCAATACAATCTCGAATGGCTTGTCGCCAGCGAGCACCTCGGGGGCACTGAAGATTTCAAAATACAGACGGTGCTCGACCCAGCCAAGGTGTTTGGCCGCTGCAATGCCAGCCTGGATCATCGGCATCGGCCCGCATAGATACAGCGGCTCGTCATGCACCAGCGAAGCCATCAGACCGGCAAGATCGAACTGCCCCGCCTCGGCGTCGCAATGCACGCGCAAGCCCTCTCCTGCCAGGGCCTGTACCTCGTCCAGAAAGGCCAGCTGGTCACGGTTGCGCACGGCGTAGACCAGCCGAAACGGCCGCTGTGCCGCCTTCAATTCCGCAGCCATCGAGACCAATGGGGTAATGCCGATTCCGCCCGCGACCAGAACAGTCTCGCATGGAGAGTCGGCAAGCGCGAAATGGTTGCGTGGCTCCGACACTGTCACCACATCGCCGACCTTCAAGGCATGGATGAAGCGCGACCCTCCCGCGCTGTGTTCGGACAGGCGCACACCCAGATGATAGGCCACAGGGGCCGCGGTCGCGCCCGGATCAGGCACCGGATTGACCAGAGAATAGGACCGCTGCGAGCCATCGGGAAGGGTGATGTTGACATGCGCACCCGCATGCCAGGGCAACAAGATGCTGCCATCGGGAGCCGCCAGCGTTACCGCCCTGATCGCCGGTGTCAGCGGCTCGGCCGCAGTGACAACCATCTGGCGGGTCGAGGCGGCATGGCTGGTGTGGGAGTTCATGGCTTCACCTTCATGCTCATCCGTGGCTCCGCCGGTATCCGGCCCGACAGGTTCAACCGCACCAACCCCGAAACCCGCCGCCCGTCCTGCGCACCCATGCGGGCAAAAAACGGACGGACAGGAACCGGACGGGATCAGCCGGAGTATTTCTGGTGACCACTTTAGGTCTGCGAATTTTAAGCGTCAACCACGCCTGCCAAAATTAACACACGGGCCCGAACATGGGTCGACCCTGCAGGCAAAGACTGCATGACGTGATAAAAAATTCGATATATTCCATAGGTTTAGCCTTGATTTTCACCTCCTGCTCTCCAACCTTCAAACCGCCGCCTGGCGCGCCCAACGAATGGTTGACAGCCTTTAGAGGATGTTTAAGCTTGAAGTAATCTCGTGCGATCGGCATGCGTCAAACATGGATCCTCCATGGTGGTTTGTACGCCGGATCGGAAGCAGGATCATTCGTGTCGATGCGCATCCTTTGGCAGAGTTTTGTAGACCTCGCGCAGAACGCGCCCTATCTCGAAGTCCTCTCGCGCTATCTCAACGAGATTGCCGCTCCCGGCACGGTTGTGGATGTGGTCGGCATCAGCCCGCCCGACCGCGATTTCGGTCGTTTGACCGAATTCCGCTGTGCCGCCCAGACCATCGACCATTGCATCGGCGCAGCTTCGGACGGCTATGACGCCTTCGTGATCGGCCATTTCCAGGATCCCGGGCTCTACGAGGCACGCTCGGCCGTCAGAATACCGGTGGTCGGCACCGGGGAATCCACCCTGCATTACGCCGCCCAGATGGGCCGCCGCATTGCCATGGTGTCGATCGATCCGGTGTTCGAGGTCTGGCATTACGAGCAGGCCGAACGCTACGGACTGGTCAGCCGCATCAGCGGTGTCACCGGATTGGGCTTTGCCGCACAGGATTTCAACGACGCTTTTGCCGGAGACGAAGCCGCCTTCGAGCGGATGCGCGCCGTATTCCATGACAAGGCCAAGCCGCTGGTGGATGCGGGCGCGGATGTGGTGATCCCGGCGGGTGTGCTGCCGGCTTTGCTGCTGTGCCGCTTGCGCGGCTACAAGATCGGCCATGCACCGGTGATCAATTCGGCCTCTGTAACCCTGAAAACTTCGGAAATGGCCGTCGCATTGCATCGGTTGGACGGGCTGGAGCCGAGCCGTGGCCCCAGCTTCGCGCTTGCACCAGACCGTGCAATTGCCGACTTCCGGCATTTTGTCGCCCATGGTGTGCAAAACAAGGATGGTCGGGATGCTTGACCGGTGTCCAACGGGTGGGCACCATGCCATCACGGCCCGAATAATCGCCAATCAAACGGAGCGAACCCGCATGTTCGCAGTCAGTGGAGGGGTCCTCTCATGAAAACAAGCCTTCGTACACTCGTTGCGGTTGCCGGCACTTTGCTGTCCGGCCTGCCCGCTCATGCCGATATTACCGTGGGCTTTGTGACCGCACTGAGCGGCCCGGGGGCCTCCATCGGCATTCCCTACGGCAAGGGCATCGCCGCTGCCTTCGATTATATCTCCACGGTCAGCGGCGAGAAGATCAAGCTGATCCAGCTCGATGACGGCTCCGACCCCTCCACCGCCGC